>NZ_AP023032.1:4400000-4545000 GCF_019670105.1 Agarivorans albus
TCATGACTTTGCATACACACCTCCTCGATAGGCTGAATTATACGAGCATCACTAAATTAGTCAAATCTAATTTAAATAAAACTTAATTAGATAATTGCAATTTAGATTTATCTAATATAAATTAATCACCAATGACTAATGAGCAAATCTGTCACTAACGATCCACATCAATAGCTTAGTGAGAGAACTTGATTAAGCTTTTGCTCATTCTCTAACAGAAAAGAGTTTTTAATACTGGAGACAAGCATGACAAAGATTTTGATCATAGGCGGAGTAGCAGGCGGTGCCTCGGCTGCAGCACGTGCAAGACGTTTAAGTGAAGACGCAGAAATCATTATGTTTGAAAGAGGTCCCTACATCTCTTTTGCTAACTGTGGTTTGCCCTACCATATTGGCGGCGACATTGAGCAACGTGATGCTTTGTTACTGCAAACTCCAGAGAGCTTTAAAGCACGATTTAATGTAGATGTGCGAGTAATGAACGAAGTGGTAAGCATTAACCGCCAAGACAAAACCCTCACTATTCGCAATTTAAATACTCAAGAAAACTACCAGGAAAGTTACGACAAATTGGTATTAAGCCCAGGCGCCTCACCCATCGTTCCGCCAATTCCTGGTATTCAAAACTCACGCACCTTCTCGCTGCGTAACATACCTGATATGGATAAAATCATTGCTAGCATCGAACATAATCAGCCAAAACATGCCACGGTAGTTGGCGGTGGATTCATTGGTATCGAAATGGCTGAAGCCCTTATTCAACGTGGCATTAACACCAGTTTGGTTGAGTTATCACAACAAGTGATGGCGCCGGTAGACAGCGAAATGGCCGCGCCTCTTCACCAAGAGATGCAACACCATGGAGTAGATTTACGCCTTGGCGTAGCGTTAGAAGCCGTGTTTCCAAGCCAACAACAAGCCGCCGATGAGCTAGCCAGTGTTGACGAACAAGGTTTAGAACTGCGTTTGAGCAATGGCGACCTATTAGAAACAGAATTACTGATTATGGCCATTGGTGTAAAACCAGAAACCAGCTTAGCCCGCCAAGCTAACTTAAACATCGGCGAACTAGGTGGAATACAGGTAAACAGCCAACTACAAACCTCTGATCCCGATATCTACGCAGTGGGCGATGCCATTGAAGATCCAGAATTTGTTACTGGTGATGCGGCACTTATTCCTTTAGCAGGCCCGGCAAACCGCCAAGGCCGCATGGTGGCTAACAACATTTTTGGCGCAGGCGAGCATTATAAACGCAGCCAAGGTACCGCCATTTGCAAAATCTTTGATTTAGCTGTGGCCTCTACAGGTCTTAATGAGAAAACCTTGCAGCGCAAAGGCTTAGCTTATGAAAAAGTGTATGTACACGCAGCCAGTCATGCGGGCTACTACCCTGGCGCGCATCCCATCAATTTAAAGCTACTATTCAATCCAGCTAATGGTGCAATTTTGGGCGCACAAGCAGTCGGTAAAGATGGCGTAGATAAACGCATCGACGTAATCGCTGTGGCCCAGCGCGCCGGTCTTACAGTATTTGACTTGCAAGATTTAGAGCTCACTTATGCTCCTCCGTTTGGCAGTGCCAAAGATGTCGTCAATCAAGCTGGTTTTGTCGCAGCCAATAGCATTCAAGGAGATACTCGCCTTTGCCACAGCGACGAAATCAACCAACCAAGCGCAGAGCAGCTAGTGCTTGATGTACGAAATCCTGAAGAGTTAGAAAAGCTAGGAGCAATTCCTGGTGCGGTTAATATTCCCGTAGATCAACTTAGAGAGCGTATTAACGAGCTGCCTAAAGATAAAGAGATCTTGGTGTATTGCATGGTAGGTTTGCGCGGCAACGTAGCTTATCGCCAATTGGTTAATCACGGTTTTAAAGCTAAGAACCTTACCGGTGGCTATAAAACCTGGTTAGCCGCCAAGGCATAAAACCGAGTCAACAGGTACAAAAAAGCCCGGTGTAAACCGGGCAAAAAGCTGAGACGCATAAAAACAATTTACTGCGCGTTTACCGTAATATCTTTGGTAGCGCTATTGAAGTTGATGCGATAAGTAGTGTTATCAGACACTTGGTAATCCGCATTTGGATACGCTTCTGTCCAGTTACCACTATCTATCTTAAAGCGCGCTGGTGCTTCTTCACCATTAAAGCTTTGAACGGTGTAGTACAAGCCACTAGCACTATCGTAATCAAGTTGAGTTGTTCCCCAAGCATTTGGCGTACCGCGGAAGTACCATACTTCGTCGCCGCCGTTGTCAGGGTTTCCACCAACACAGTTCGTTGCAGCTACCCAGCTACCTTGGGCATAACACAATACATCACCCGTAGTATTTAGGTCTGCCGTTTGATTAGCGCCGCTATCATTAAAGATAATGTTTAAGCTGCTTAGCTTAGTGCCAAAGTCGTGGCAGTAGTAGCCACCTTTTTGCACCATTGCCACACCTGGCCATTGCGCATTGGCAACCGAGGTTTCAGCGGAAACAGACCAGTAGTAAAGTGTTGGATTGCTAAAGCCAGCTTGGTTGTCGTAGCAAACTTCTGTGCCACCTACAGGATCTGGAATCGAGCCGCTAATTTCAAAGCCACAAGCCTCTAAACTGCTCCAGCTACCGTCTTTGTAACAACCGGCACCCGCTGCAGTTAAGTCAGCCGTTTTATTAGCACCGTTGTTGCTGAAGATAGCATTGATGCTGGTAAGTGTGACACCGAGATCATGACAATAGAAATCGCCGTTCTTCTGCATGGCGACACCAGGCCAAGTTGCATTGGCAAGGCTGCCAGCAGGCTGTGCTCCCCAGTAGTACAGAGTAGGTAGGTTTTCTGATGTACAAATAGAGCTAGCCGCCACTGGCGTAGCGGGTTGTGGGTCAGTTCCACAGTTAGAAGTACATGGGCAATCTGCACCAGTACAAACATCACCAATTTTTGCACCAACATGAATTGCTGCAGCTTGGTCGCCGCCCACAGTAAAGTTAGCTTGACCACCACTCACCGTAATCACCGACTGACCACTTGAATCAGCAGCAGCGTTACATTGACCAGTACTTTCATCAAAGTTAGCTTCGATAATGTTACAGTACTGCCCGTCTGGCATGCCTGTATCAAAGCTTTGATTAATTGAGCTACCGTAACGTTTGTTGATAACAACAAAACCTAAGCCGCCACGCCCGAAGGCAATTTGGTCGTTACCACCCTGCCACCAATTGGTAATACTCCACTCACCAGCAGTATGGTTACGGAAGCCCACCATGTTAGCAATGCCGCGCCACTTGTGCTCACACACCCAGTTGCCACCGTCAAAACCACAGGCATTACCAGTATGTACGCCGCTACTAGGTGGACCTGCATCAAAGTCACCGTTGAAGTAGTAACCAGACATAATTTTTGGGTAACCATAAGGGTAGGCTAGCGCAAAAACGTTCGCTAAGAAGTAGCCGTCACCTTGAACACCATGCCAGATTGGGCCACCTGGATTATGCCGTTCTTCATCGTGGTTGGTCACAAAGGTCACCGCATCGGCGCTAGATAGCTCCATTTGGTTGCCTAAATCACGTAACCACGCGATATTGCTATCACGAAAAGCAGGGCCTAACTTACGGGCAAATTCAAACTCAGTAACATCACCAATGTAAGTATATTCGGTTGGACGAACAGGTTCTCCAGGAGCCCCAATCACTTCTTGGAAGATGTAAGGGTTACCGTTTAACTTGCCTTTAATCGCAGCAATATCACCTGCCGGAATGTGCTTGGCTGCATCAATACGAAAACCTGCTACACCCATACTTATCGCATCATTCATATAATCTGCGATTTTTTGGCGAACATACTCTGAGCCAGTTTTAAGGTCATTTAGCCCCACCAAATCACAGTTTTGTACCTGCCAGCGATTTCCGTAATCGATATCACTGGTACAAGAGTTAAAGTCATTTGGTCCGTAAGGTACTTCAGGGAAGTTTCTATCGTAGGCTGCCATGTGGTTAATTACGGCATCTACGTAGATATCTACCCCAACGTTTTTACAACGCTGTACCATATCTTGGAACTGACCGCGGCTACCACTGCGTCCTTCAAAGGAATAGCTAACCGGTTGGTAGCGGCTCCACCACGCGCCAGCGTTGTGAGACTTAGTTGGAGGTGAGACTTGCACGGCGGCAAATCCTTTAGGTCCTAGAAAGGTTTCACACTCTTGTGCAATGTCTTCCCATTTCCATTCGAAGAGGTGTACAAAGGCGGTTCTTGGTGCCGCCGTGACGCTGGACGCATAGCCCAACGCCGCACCAGCTAGCAGAGCGCTAGTGGCGAGTTTGCTGAATTTTCTCATTGTTACTTTCCCATGTAATCTTAGAGCGTCTCTTTAAGACTCAACTCATCACCACTCTTTGGTGTTTTGCGATGAGGGGCAGACTAACCACTGGAAAGAACCACAAGTAAAACACAACCTTAACTATCCATAGTTAATTTACCGCTTTTTTAATCTACGCTTAATTTTTGAACGATGAAGACAAGCGCTCACTTATTGAGCATTAGCTCACAAAGATCTTTGTTTTTGGTTAATGATGTTTGACAGCGATCAAAATTCGAACAAATACCCTGATATTTAAGCCAAGAAACTCCAAACACAAATTATTTAACTGCAAACTTTAAGTTCCAGCTTTTGCTAAAACAGCCCTGAAAGGCCTATAAACAGTAGGGTTTGTAAAATTTCATGACAGTAATTACTAACTACTCTAAGCACCAAAGAGCTATTACAATGACCTTAATTCATAGCAGTAAAAGAATTTAATCATGAACCAACAATGGTGGCATTCGGCAGTTGTTTATCAGGTTTACCCGCGTAGTTTTTGTGATAGTAGCGGCGATGGCAACGGCGATTTAAAAGGTATTATTAGCAAGCTAGATTATCTGGAAAAGCTGGGCATTGATCTTATTTGGCTATCGCCTGTTTATCTTTCTCCAATGAAAGACAATGGTTACGACATTGCCGACTACCAGGCCATAGACCCGCGCTTTGGCGACATGAACGATATGCGCCAGTTAATCCATCAAGCTAAACAGCGTAACATCGGCATAATGATGGACTTGGTACTTAACCATACCTCCGACCAGCATCATTGGTTTAAGCAAGCAAAACAAAGCCGAGATAACCCCTACCGCGATTATTATATTTGGCGAGACCAAACTAATCAGATCCGCTCCATTTTTAGTGGCCCTGCCTGGCAATATGATCCCGTCACTAGCCAGTATTACTTCCACCTGTTTGCCGATGCTCAGCCCGATCTCAACTGGGAAAATCCAGCCGTAGCAAAAGAAATTCATCAAATGATTTCTTGGTGGGTAGAGCAAGGCGTGGCTGGCTTCCGTTTAGATGTGATTGATTTAATTGGCAAACAAATTGACCAAGGTATTACCGAGAATGGTCCGCGTTTACACCCGCTATTACAGCAAATGCATCAAGCTTGTTTCAAAGGTAAAAAGCTGGTGACCGTGGGCGAAACTTGGGGAGCCACACCCGAGATAGCCAAGTTGTATTCCGATCCGCGTCGCGAAGAGCTGTCGATGGTATTTCAGTTCGAACACGCCGCCTTAGACTGGCACCCCGAACATGGAAAGTGGCAAGTACAAGATTTTGATTTAATTGCCTTAAAAAAGGTGCTTAGCAAATGGCAAACCGCCTTTGATGGCGATGGCTGGAACGCCCTATTCTGGAACAATCACGACTTACCACGCATTGTTAGTCGCTGGGGTAATGATGGCGAATACCGCGAAGCCAGTGCCAAGTTGTTTGCTACGCTGCTGCATGGCATGCAAGGCACCCCTTACATTTATCAAGGCGAAGAAATCGCCATGACCAACGTACAATTTGCCGAGCTAAGTGATTACGATGACATAGAAATTAAAAACAGTTACCAAGAAAAAGTGGTAGAGCAACAAAGCTTAAGTCATCAGCAATTTATGCAAGGTGTGTATCAAAGCGCCCGTGATAATGCCCGCACTCCCATGCAGTGGGATAACTCTGACAACGCTGGCTTTAGTTGTGGGCAGCCGTGGCTCAAGCTTAATCCTAACTATCAGCAAATAAATGTTGCTAATGCGCTTGCCAATCAACACTCGGTGTTTTATCACTACCAACGCTTAATCGCACTGCGAAAATCCAGCAAATTTGGCGATACCTTGGTCTATGGCAGCTACCAATTATTATTGGAAGAGCACCCTCATATATTCGCTTATATTCGCCAATATAAGGAGCAAAGCTTGCTAATTGTTGCCAATGTCAGCCAACAGACTCAAACCTTGAGTTTAGATTATAAGCTTGCAGAAGTGGTGCTGGATAACCTTCAGCCGGAGGATGAATCGGAAGTCGGAGTAGATTTAGCTCAGCTTAACTTAGCGCCCTACCAAGCCATTATCTATTTGCTAGCGGATTAATTAGCGATACAAAAAACCAGCTAAGCGATTGCCTTAACAATACTTAGCGCCTTACTAGGCGGTAATCTATGCGCTAAGTAGCTACAAGCTTATTCGCTAAGGGTGTATTGCTCGGATAGGCGATGACACAGCCATTTGTACAAGTTAAAAGCTTTTGGGCTATTACTTGTAGGTAATAAGTCATCGTCTAAAAAGGCTTCACCCTTAAAGGTAAGCACATCACGCTGTTGTGATACTTCGCGAACTTCTATTCCAGGAATATAGTCTTCGTGCTCGCGCAGTAGCTGATTGGCCAGATCAATCAAATCTTGTTGGCTTATTGCTTGTTTAGTCATCACACCATGAGTAATTGGGTAAATATGAATTTTAGCATACACAGATGTAGCCACTTACCCTAGCGTCAAGATCAAAACTTGTGGCGCTTTTCTCAGCTTAAAAAACTGAGATAAAACGCAATAAGCCAAGCAACTAAGTTGCCTTTTTCTTACCACGCCATTGCTGTATCAATAAGCCACTAATAATTAACACTAAACCCAAGTATGTTGCAGGTTCTATCACTTCGTTCAAAAAATAGCTGATAAAAAACAGCGACAAAAACGGGGAAATAAAAATAAGGTTACTAATACGCGCGGTGTTGTTAGTAAATTTTAATGCTAATACCCAGCATACAAAGGCAATGCCCATTTCAAACAAACCTACATAAGCCGCGCCTAACCAAGCTTTAGCGTTAAAGCTGGGTAAGCCATCACTCCACCAACAGTAAGCTAGTACCATTGGCAGGCTAAAACAGAAGGCCACCAGCAAACTCGCCACCGGATCGCCAGAGTTACGGGTATTAATAATCCAATAGCCTGCCCACAACAAGGTGCTAAACAGTGCCAGCAGAACGCCTAGCACACTGTCAAATTGCATGCTGAGCAAATCACCTCGCGTTGCAATCACCAACACCCCAAAATAGCCTAAGGCCATGGCAAGCAGATCTTGCTTACGCAACTGCTGCTTTAAAAAGGGGACTGCCAGCAAAGCCAAGGTAATTGCCCAGGTATAATTAAGTGACTGAGCTTGCTGGGCCGGCAATAAGTCATAGGCTTTGAACAGTACTAAATAATAAAGGAAGGGATTTATAGCACCTACCAGCAAAAAGAAGCCGGGCCGCTGCTTAGCGTAGCTTAACGCTAAAGGCAGTTTGCGTTGCCATAACAACACACCACTTAACAGCAAAATTGAAGTGACTGAAGCCAGCAATACCAATTGAATGGGGCTTAACCACTGCAGTGCTAATTTAAAAGCAGTGGCCACCGTAGACCACATTAACACTGCACTTATGCCAAATGCATAGGCTTTAGTTTGTGAATTCATTATTACTATACTATTTCCGACCAAGGGGCTCAGTGTATTCGGCATAACTGGCTAGAACAAGCCTTTAAAGTTTCAAGGTCTGTGACTAGGGTCTGGTGATCTTTGCTGATGGTTTTTGCAGCAATTAATTAGCCATTTAGTCAAGGCAGTGAGTGTGCAGTTAAGTGGGCTTAATAATCACTCGCTAACGCTGAATAAATGACTAAGAAATGCTGCCCGAAGGGATCGGATAAGCGAACTTTACTCTTTGTTAAGCACTTCTTGCTTAGCCCACTAGGCTTCAAAGTGCTCGCCGCGATTAAAGCCCGCTTATCTCGAACAAAATTTCAACACCAAAGATCAACAGACCCTAGTAAGGCATCTATAAGTGCTTGAAGAATTTAGCTTAAGCAATGCGCAAGAATGGAAAAGAAAATAACTCACAAACTGGCTAAACTGATTTGAAGTCAAATAATTGAGTCAAATATGGCAAGCCAACAACAGCGAATCAATACGGTCAAAAGACAAGTAGAGCAAACTCTTGATAGCCAGCTGGATATTGATCAGCTGGCTGCTTTAGCCTGTGTTTCGCGCTTTCATTTTTGTCGGCTATTTCATGCCTATGTGGGTGAAAGCATTTATGCTTATCGCAAGCGTTTGTTGCTAGAGCGTTCGTTAAATCACCTTAGGTTTAGTCAACAAAGCTTAGTCGATATCGCCAATCAAAGCGGCTATCAAAACCAAGCATCCTTTAACAAAGCGTTTAAACAACAGTTTGAGCAAACACCACTTCAAGTAAGAAATCAGGGCTGGCTTCCACTTTCTCCAGAACAATCTAACAAGCTTACCCCTCAAGCAGTCAGCCAAGTTGAGGTAATAGATCTCGCGCCACAAGCGGTATTATGTTCACGAGAACGAGGTCCTTATACACTAGCTGCCCCCAAAGCCTGGCGACAGCTATTTAGGGCTTGCAATAAAGTGGGTTTAGATACTCAGCAAAGCACTATGATTGGTGTCTCCTACGATGATCCTAAAGTTACCCATCCGGAGCAAGTGCGTTTTGATGCGTGCTTAAGTTTGCCAATGGAGCAAACAAACCACGCCCGCTTGCCCTGCACTTCACAACTTGCCGAACTGGGCATTCAACAACTAACTTTGCCTGGCGGTAAGTTCGCCAAGCTGCGCCACCACGGAGGTTACGCCAGCATACCCAACAGCTATCAAGTGCTGCTGCGCGACTGGCTGCCGCAGTCAAGCTATCAGCTTCGAGACGCCAATTGCTTAGAGATCTACCACAATAAAACAGCCGATAGCATCCCTGAGCAATCCCTAATAACAGACCTTCTATTGCCCATTAACTAGCCAAAGGCAAGCACCCATGAGCCCTTCAATTAATTACGCCAGTTTTAGTGAGTTTAGTGACCCCAAAAACTATTTGCCGCAACTGCCAGATTGCCAAGCAGATATCGCAGAACTGGTTAAGTGCGTGCAAAACAACTTAGTTCATCCCTATTGGTTACAACACTACCAACTCGACCCAGATTTCACCCAGCGCCTAGATGAAATGCAAACTCGCAGCGTGCAGCAAAAGCTAAAGCGCTTAAGCAATAACGAAGGGCCGCTGCTTGCGGACAAACCAGCTAACCAAAGAATGCTCGGAAATTGCCGAGATTTCGCCTTGTTGCTCTGCACATTATTACGCGCTCAAGGTATTGCAGCGCGCTTGCGCTGTGGTTTTGCCGCCTACCTCGGCATGCACCCTTACGAAGACCATTGGATATGTGAATATTGGCACAAGCAGCAACAACGTTGGATAAAAGTAGACGCCCAGCTTGATGCCAAGCAACAAGCGCTATTGAACATTACGTTTGATCCACTAGACCTGCCAAATGAGCAATTTATTTACGCAGGCTCTGCCTGGCAACTATGCCGACGAGAACCAGAGCGCGCCCAGCAGTTTGGCATTTTGAGCATCACTGGCTGGCCGTTGCTGCAGGGCAACTTACTGCGCGACATATTTGCCCTAAGTAAAATCGAGTTACTTGCCTGGGACAGCGGTTGGGGACTCAACAAACACTATTTTGAATACAGCCAAGCTAAGCAAGAACTACAGCTACTAGATACACTGGCAGAGCTAAGCGCTAAGTCCTTAGCCGAGCAAGCTTTAGCACAATCGAAAGGCCAAGAGCTGGCTTTTCCCGCTAACTGGCAATGGCAGCTTGCCCCAAGCATTGAAGACTTGTTGCAACAACACAACAGCATTGTGGAGACCGACTAAACTCTCATTGACAAACAACACTATTAAGCTATATTTCGCGCTATTAATAGAATACAAAGTAACTGCAATAATGCTCCACCACCGCAAAGCTCTTAGCCTAGTGCTGTTGTTTAGCCTTAACGCTTGTAACAGCAATAAGCCACTTACGAGCGAAGATTACTCCCTCTATAGCCGCTACACCCTAGATAACCAAAGCAATTACAATCTCAGCTTCAGCAGTGAGCTAAGCTCGCAAATAGAGGCGGTAGACAAGCAATTGCTCCAAGGCCAAATCGTCTCAGGTGAACGCAAACAAATACTGGCTTTCTTTGACCTTAGCCAGGCCACTAATCCCCCTTCAAGTAGTTTTAAGCAGCTACAGCTATATGCTGATTCTGGCCACGGTGAACAGCTGGTTTATCAACAAGTCGATGACGAGCACTGGCAATTGCAGCGCAGCGACAGCAATCAAGAAAACTACGTACTGACTATTATTGACGCCGATTTAAACTGGTAAATTCGCTAAAACTGAAGCTCTGAAACGCTATACTCAGGACGGTAATTTTGCTACTCTGCGCGACCTTTTTTGCAGGTATAAGGCCTTGGTTATGAGTCATTCAATTGCGGGTTTCGATTTTGGAACGTCCAACTGTGCGGTTGGTGTAATGCAAGGTAAACAAGCGCAATTAGTCAGGCTTCCCGAGCACGGCAATTATATGCCCTCTACCTTATTTGCCCCCCAATCAGAGATGATTTGTGCGTGGTTATATCAGCAATTAGACGCTCAAGGTAAGGCCCAGGCTTATCAGCAAGCACGTGGTAACCAGCTAAGTGCCAGTTTACGCGCCTTAAAAGAACTCAAACTTGACGGTTACGACGAGCACCTAAGCTTTGGCCAACAAGCGCTAAAAGAATACCTCGTCGACCCCGCCGATTGTTATTACGTGCGCTCCCCCAAGTCATTTTTGGGTGCTAGCGGTATTCGCGAGCGTCAACAGCAACAGTTTGAAGATATTGCCGCCGCCATGATGTGGCACATAAGCCAGCAAGTGAAACAAAGTGGTCAAGCCGAACTGGCTAAGGTGGTAATCGGTCGCCCAGTTAACTTCCAAGGTTTAAACAGCGAAGTAAGCAACCAACAAGCCATCACTATACTTAGCAATGCAGCCCGTTTTGTTGGCTTTAAGCAGGTAGAGTTTTTGTATGAGCCGATGGCAGCTGGTTTAAGCTATCAACAGCAATTACAGCGAGAACAACGTGTATTAGTGATAGATATTGGCGGTGGTACCAGCGATGTATCGATGCTAATTATGGGGCCAAACTACCTTGCCGAGCGAGATCATCAAGACTTAGTACTAGGTTACAACGGCGAGCGCATTGGCGGTAACGACTTCGATATAGCTTTAAATTTTGAAACCCTAATGCCCAGCCTAGGCGCCAAGCTTAACTTGGCCAGTGGCCAGCCAATGCCAATTAAGCCTTTTTGGGATGCAGCTGCAATTAATGACTTCCCAGCGCAAACCCGTTTCTACGAAAAAGATACCCGCCTGTTATTGCAGCGCTTACTGAAAGAGCCGCAATTAAGCCCACTTAAAGGTTTGCTACGCCTAAGCACAGAGCGACAAACCTACCAGCTAAGTGCCTGTGCAGAGCAAGCAAAAATTGCGTTAAGCGAAGCGAGTACGACCACTGTGGATTTGTCTTACTTACTGGAGCAACTAGAAGTAAACGTCACTCAAGAGGCTTACCAGCAGGCAGCTGAACGACTGCTTAACAGTATTGCTGCACTTAGTGACGATGTTATCGCGCAAGCAGGTTGCCAACCCGAGGCGATATTCTTAACTGGCGGTAGCGCCAATTCACCCATGGTTAAAAACTTTTTAGCCAAACGCTATCAAGCACCTTTAATTAGCGGGGATAACTTTGGTAGCGTAACCAGCGGCTTAACCTTGTGGGCCGACCATATCTTTGAATAAATACCTATAGCTCATAAACTTGCGGCGCTAATTCCACCCGGTTTTTGCCGCGCTCTTTGGCAATATATAAAGCGCTGTCGGCACGAGCAACCAGCGCTTCTGGGCTAGAATCATAGCTAGTTAACATAGCCAACCCCAAACTCACGGTGGTGCTAAATTTATGCTCATCTTTAGTCACTTCAAGCTCGGCTAAATGCTCTCGGACTCGATCGGCTATTAGTAGTGCCTGCTCTTGCACTGTATTAGGCAACAATAACAAAAACTCCTCTCCGCCCCAGCGACATAAATAATCACCGTTTCGCAGCACCTTTAAGCTTTCTATGGCAAATAACCGTAAGGCTTCATCACCGGCAGAATGACCAAATCGATCATTAATTTGTTTAAAGTTATCAATGTCTAACAAGATACAACATAAGGGCTGTAGCGAGCGTTTGCTAATGGCAAACTCTTCCGTAAGGGTCTCACTCATGGAGCGCCGATTCATTAATCCAGTGAGCGGATCATGATTTGCCTGAAACTCTAAACGTCGCTGATCATGATGTTGCTGCGTCACATCCATCATCAACGACTGCACAGCAGGTATGCCATTCCACTTCACCACCGCTTCACTAATGTGCAACCAAGCAGATGTACCATCACGGCGAACATTTTCAGTGACAACACTATTGCTATCCACCTCACCTTGAATCAAGCGTTCATGTAACTGAATAGCTTGTTGTTGGTTTTCTTCGGGGATAATAGACAATAGGCTGTCCAACTTAAGCACTGCTTCTGGACTGTCATAACCCAGAATATTGGCCATCGCTTGGTTGCAATAAAGCGGTTCAAAAAAACGGTGTACCATAATCCCCTGCAAAGAAGACTCTGTTAACAAACGATAACGTTGCTCACTTTGCTGTAGCTTTTTCTCCGCGGCAATTTGTGGTGAAAAATCCACTAGGGTAATTTGCAAGGCAGGTTTGCCCTGCCACTCGGTGAGGTGATCAATAGTTAACACCGAGAATTGCTCACCGTCTCGATTATAGTTTTCGTAGACCCTTACTTTTGGCCGCGCTTGGCCACTCATTACTGCCTCGTAAGCGCTAATCGCTTCGTCGCGATCATCTTCAGCAATCAGTTCCAGTAAAGAAGGCAAGGCCATAATATCTTCAGCGCTATCGTAACCGAACATTTGAGCATAGCGTTCGTCAGCGAACAGCGGTACAAAGTCCCGGTGGATCACTATTCCGTAATAAGCACTAATGTCAGAAACTTTGCCCATACTTAACCATATTTTAATTAAGGTAATTTAAGCGTAGTCAGGCACAAGGATGAACTCAACTACCGGTGACTAACTACCACTTAATTAATAGTACTGTTACATTGCTACTAGCTTTGCGATAAACCTGAGGAAAACCAATGAGAACCCTGTTAACAGCCTGCTTGTTAATACTCGGCCTAAGTAATCTCTCCCTGGCCAATGCCAATGAGTCTTCAGCCATGCTTGAATCAGATTCTCCTCAACTTAATATGCAGTTACAGGTAGAAGTGATAGGGATTGATAAAGCTGCCGCTCAGGCATCACAAGCTTTGCGAGCCATCGCCGATAGCGTTAATCAACTTGCTAGCAATCCAGAACTTAGCCCAGAGCAACAACAGCACTTTCAGCAAACCCTTAACGCGGTAGAGCAGCTAAGCCAACAGCTAGATAGCAGCTTAAAGCAACTGCCCGATACCGTCGCGCAAAGCACCAAACCCATTGTGAACTTAGCCGATAAGCTATCCAGTGAAGTGCAATTTTGGGTAATGATCATCTTAATCAGTTTGGTGATAATCATTATTGTCGCTTTGTTAGCAATTTACTTTAGTGTGCTGGCACCAACTAGCCGAGCAGTGCTTAGCGCCACCGGACAACTTAACCAGCTGGCCTCTAGCTTAAAAACAACGGCAGAATTAGTCGAGAAAACCGCCGCTCAAAATCAACATTTGTTGGAGCACTTAAAGCCGGCACCACAGCGATTTAGTCAGCGCCAGCGGGCTAAAGCTGCCACTAAATAACTCTGTACAACAAAAAAGCCAGCATCTCTGCTGGCTTTTCAAAACTAGCAATCAGGCTTAGTCACCCAAGAAACCACCAGTTTGATGTGCCCAAAGCTGACTATAAATACCGTCACCTTTGATTAACTCGGCATGGCTGCCTTGCTCTACAATCTCGCCTTTATCTAGCACAATTAAACGGTCCATGGCGGCAATCGTTGATAAGCGGTGCGCAATTGCGATCACCGTTTTACCTTCCATCAACTGATTCAAACTGGTTTGAATTGCCGCTTCTACTTCAGAATCTAGCGCCGAAGTCGCTTCGTCTAAGACTAAAATAGGCGCATCTTTTAGCAGTACCCGGGTAATCGCAATTCGCTGGCGCTGACCGCCCGAAAGCTTAACTCCGCGCTCGCCTACATGGGCGTCGTAACCAGTACGACCGTCTTGATCGCTAAGGCTTAAAATAAACTCATGGGCTTTAGCTTGCTTGGCAGCCTCAATCATTTGCTCTTCGCTTGCGTCGGGACGCCCATACAAAATATTGTCGCGCACCGAGCGATGCAGTAGCGACGTATCTTGCGTCACCATACCAATTTGCGCTCGCAGGCTATCTTGGGTCACTTGGCTAATATCTTGATCGTCGATCAAAATAGCGCCGCCTTCCACATCATGAAAACGCAGCAATAAATTAACCAAGGTGGTTTTACCGGCACCCGAACGCCCTACTAGGCCAATCTTTTCACCCGCTTTAATTTGCAAGTTAAGCTTATCAATCACGCCACTTTGCTCACCGTAGTGAAAGCGAATATCGCGATAATGAATGCGGCTTTCGGTCACCTTAATTGGCTTGGCATCCTTTTTATCGGTAATAGTTTGCTTGGTAGTTAAGGTAGTCATGCCATCGGCCACGGTGCCAATGTTTTCAAACAAAGAACCAATTTCCCACATAATCCATTGCGCCATACCATTAAGGCGTAATACCAAGGCAATCGCTACTGCAATAGCGCCCACCGATACATCGCCCAAGGTCCACAAGTAAATAGACAAAGCAGCAATACCAAAGGTAAGCAGGTAATTAGACAGTTGCACCGAAAAGTTAAGGCCAGTCACCAAACGCATTTGTTTGTGCACGGTAACCAAAAAAGCGTCCATCCCTTCTTGGGCATAATCGGCTTCACGTTGGCTATGCGAAAACAGCTTTACCGTTGCGATGTTGGTGTAGCTATCAACAATTCGACCACTCATTAATGAGCGGGCATTAGCCTGTTCGGTAGAAATGCGTTTTAGCTTAGGCACAAAGTACAACTGCACCCCAATATAAGCACAAAGCCACAGTAACATCGGCCATATGAGTCGAATATCGGCTTGTGCCACCAGTACCACCATGGCGGCAAAATAAACCAAGATGTACACCATCAGGTCGAGCAGCTTCATCACTGTTTCGCGCACAGCTAGTGAGGTTTGCATAACTTTAGTGGCTACTCGTCCGGCAAAGTCATTAGCAAAAAATGACACGCTCTGGCGCAGCAAATAACGGTGAGCCGACCAGCGAATCGCCATTGGGAAATTGCCCAACAAGGCTTGGTGAATCAACAGAGAATCCAGCAAGATCAGCAGCGGCATTACCACCAACAAGGTGAGCCCCATCATCCATAAGGTTGCAGCCTCTTCGCTGAAAAAGGTAGCGGGATCTTTAGTGCCCAGCCAATCAACCAATTGCCCCATAAAACCAAACAAAGCAACTTCGCAAATAGCAATTAAGGCCGATACCACCGACATAAATAACAAAGGCTTACCCATGCCAGCACAATAGTGACGACAGAATTGATATAAACCTTTAGGTGGTTGTTTAGGCTCTTGTTTTGGAAATGGAACGGTGAGCCCTTCAAAAAAACTAAACATCTAGACATTCCTTGTAATAAATCTTGGTGTTACAACGAATTAACTCGCATTTGTACTGTAGCGTACTTTGTCAAATATGCGCAGCCTTACTGACCAATAAACGACAAATCGTTACGCACCAAGGCTTACACCAAATATTTATTTACTGAAGGCATGCACAAAGCTAATAAAAAACCTAAGCACTCACCGCACTGTTGCATATAATGGAACAACTAGCAGGGTAAGGAGGCAGCGATGAATTTAGACGACATGGAGTTATTTGTTAACTTGGCAAAACAAGGCAGTTTTACCAAGGCGGCAGACTTTACCAACATCCCCAAATCAACCATTAGTCGACGTATCACCAATCTAGAAAAACACCTTGGAGTAAAGCTGTTAGCCCGCACAACCCGCAGCTTAAGTTTGACTGAAGTGGGTATTAATTACCTAAAAGGCTGTGAAGAATTGCTAAACCAAGCTAAACAGCTAGAACAAAACACCCAGCAACAAAACCAGCACCCCAGCGGCACCTTAAGCATCTTCATCCCCAATACTCTGTTACGCATTTTTTGGCCGGTAGTGATTGAGATGATCAACCAATACCCAGAGCTTAAGTTTGAAGCATACAGCAGCGAAGGGCGCCAAGAAGAGCAAACCTCAACCCGCTACGACATTATGTTTCATGTGGATGAACCTAAAGACTCTTCACTGATTGCGAGGCGAATAGCCACCATAAAATATGACTACTACGCCAGCCCCACTTACATTGCTAAAAATGGGCTACTTCAAGTACCCAGTGACGTAGATAAACACCGCATTATCTTTAACTCAGTGTCACAAGCGCCCACTCATTCTTGGCGATTTGAACATAACAACGAACTAATATCACAGCCTGTCTCGCCATTTTTTAGCGTTCAAAACCCCGACCTAGGTTTAGATTTATGCTTGCAAGATAAGGGGATCGCACTAGTGCCGGATATTCTATCAAAAGAGTTAATTAAACAAGGGCGCTTAGTTAAAGCCTATGCTCAGCCGCAACAACTTAGTGGTTACATTTACGCTATTTATCATTCGCGACAATTTCTTCCCGCCAAAGTCGCAGTGTTTATCGACAAAGTGCAGGCCTTTTGGCAAAACAACCTTAATTAGTCCATTTGGTGAAACAATGGATTTCACCTTGGTGGATTTTTAAGCCACTTAAGCTTACCTACAATGGGCTCAACTTAACCAGTCCATTGCAGGAAACACTCAATGAAAATTAAAGCTTCCCTTTACGCACTTATCTTCGCTGGCCTTATTTCAAGTTCAGCTCATGCCGCTACGGTACAGCTAAAAGATGGCCGCTCCATCCAAGGTGCCATTGTGTCGCAAAATGCTGACGAGCTGGTTTTAGACATGCATGGTATTGAAGTAAAGCTGCCAACTGAACAGGTGCAAAATATTAGTTTTGGTGATACCCCGGAAGATGGCACCACCATTAGTAGCTTTACTGAAACCAACCAAACTAGCGCAGCGGCAAATACCGAGGCTAACCAAGAGCCTGTAACCGTGCCTGCAGGTACCATGCTTACGGTACGTATGAGCGAGGGCGTAAATACTCGCCAGCATGAAACCGGCCAGCGATTTACGGCGGTGTTAGAAGCCGACCTAATGGCCGGAGATGCCTTAGTAGCACCACGAGGTAGTACCGTTTATGGCCAATTAAGTGAAGTTAAAAAAGCGGGTCGTTTAGCAGGTTCAGCCAGTATGAGCATTACCCTTACCAATATTCGCATCAACGACCAAATGCACGACATTCAAACCGATGTATTAAGTTCAAGTGGCAGTAATACCGCAGGAGATACTGTGGGAAAAACCGCTCGAGCGGCAGCTATTGGTGGTTTAATTAACGGCAGCGATGGCGCTAAAAATGGTGCTAAAGTAGGTGTAGGAGCTTCGGTCATAACTCAAGGCAATGACATCGAGCTGCCTAAAGACAGCTTAATCGACTTCACCTTAACCGCCCCTATGCAGAGTTAAGTTACTCGGCAGGAGGAGTATCTCCGGCTTGTTGCAACACAAACGGACTGGTGGGCTCACTGTTATCCAACAGTGTTTCCACCTGCTTGATTTGCTCAAGCGCAGCAGAGTCTTTGCGATAACTTAGATACACAGGCCGTAGCCAAGGCTCGGCGTCTTCAACCAAACATAACTGCTGGCTATCGATAAACGGAGCTACCATCGACTCAGGCAAGTAACAAGCACCACCTTTTTCTAGAATAAAATCTAGAGCGATACGGCCAGTAGAAGTACGCAAGAAAGGCGGAGCAGTATTACTATGGCGCAGCGCATGTTCTGAGGCAAAGCGACTGCCCCAATCTACATACACATAGCCCTTTTCTAGCGCTTGCTGCTGCAACTGCGGTGTGGTGGACACCAATAACAATGATAGTTGGGCCACTTGGCTGCTTGCCAGTTCATCAGATTTTAGGGCGTCAAAACCCACCCCAATATCTAAAGTGCGCTCTAATAATGCGCGGTGCATTTGCTCACGCCCCATGGTTTCTGCGCTAAACGCATAACCGGTAAACACCTCGGTAACCACACTTAAGCCATGTTGCAAAAAGGCATCCCAGCTATTCGGCGTCCCCGCTAAAGCAAGTTGAATTGCATGAGCTTTGCTAAGTAATAACTCTGCCTTAGATTGCTCTAAGGTTCGCACCATATTTTCCGCGTAAGTAATTAAACGCTCACCGGAGCTGGTGAGTTTGATGGCATTGCGGTCTCGAATAAAAAGCTGGGTATCGAAATAGCTTTCTAACTGCTTAATTCGGGCGCTCACTGCCGCTTGGGTAATATACAAATTCTCTGAAGCCCGCCCAAAATGCTTTTCTTTGGCCACTTCCAAGAACGTTCGGAATACTTTTACATCCATTTACTTACGCCTCCCCAGCTAAGCTGAGGTTAACAAACAAATTTTGTTGTTACGACAAAAACAATTCGTTTTCTTGTTTCGCCAATAATCACTACCTTGCAGCCAACTTATCCCGCTGCTTAAACAGCCTTAATTCTCAGTTGGAGTGACCTCATGATTATCGATTTTCGCTTTGGCAACAAACGTTTTTATGACGACAAACGCTTTAAACATGGCTTTCGTAAATCAGGCGATTTCACTTTGCTTGAAGCGGAGTTACTAAGCTTATACGGCGAAACCATGCGCGCCATAGATGCCGGAGAATTACTGCCAGAAGGCAACCAAGAACAGCGTTTTTTATTGGTATGTAGCCAGCAGCTAGAGCCAGAAAGCAAGCTTGAGAAGCTCTGGATGAAGTACAAAAAGCTGGCACAAACTCGTCGACGTTTTCACACCTTACACAGTCGTTGTAAATCAACTACTGACAATTTTGAAAATGAAGATGAAACATTTATCACTGAAGATGATTAGCAAACAGGCTGAACTTTTAACCATTAGGACTGAACAATGCGTATAGCAATTTTATCTCGAGGCGAAAACCTCTACTCCACCCGCCGCTTAAAAGAAGCCGGTGAAGCTCGTGGGCACCAAGTAGACATTATCGATACCTTGCACTGCTATATGGACATAACCAGTAGCAAACCAACGGTACGGTATAACGGTGAAGTGCTACCCAAGTACGATGCAGTCATTCCGCGAATTGGCTCATCAATTACCTTTTATGGCACCGCGGTGGTACGTCAATTTGAAATGATGGGCACCTTTTGTGTTAACGAGTCGGTGGCGATTAGCCGCTCGCGTGACAAATTGCGTTCGCTACAGTTATTGTCGCGTAAGGGCATTGGCTTGCCGCGCACTGGTTTTGCCAGCAAACCTGACAAAATTCAGGATCTAATCAAAAACGTGGGCGGTGCTCCGCTTGTGATTAAACTGCTAGAAGGCACCCAAGGTATCGGCGTAGTGTTAGCCGAAACCAACAAGGCAGCCGAAAGCGTGATCGAAGCGTTTATGGGTTTAAAAGCCAATATCTTGGTTCAGGAGTTTATTAAAGAAGCTGGCGGTGCCGACATTCGTTGTTTAGTCGTAGGCGGCAAGGTAGTCGCAGCAATGAAACGCCAAGCTGCAGAAGGCGAGTTTCGCTCAAACTTACACCGAGGCGGCGCAGCTCAGCTAGTGCGTTTAAGTAAAGAAGAACGCGCCACGGCGGTAAATGCTGCTAAAGCTATGGGCTTAAACTTATGTGGTGTAGACATTTTGCAGTCAAACAACGGGCCAGTGGTAATGGAAGTAAACTCCTCTCCTGGCTTAGAAGGCATAGAAACCGCCACCGGCAAAGATGTGGCTGGTATGGTATTTGAATTTATAGAAAAAAACGCGAAACCTTTTGCCACTAAAACCCGTGGAAAAGGCTAAAAAGCCAAGCGTCAAACAATGAGGCAAAAAACATGATTATCGCTGGAACAGAAATAAAACCGGGAGAGCAAAAACATATCGAAATCCCTGTGGCCAAGTTATATACCGACACGAATATTTCGATTCCAGTGCTAATTACCCGTGCCAAACGACCAGGCCCAACGGTATTTGTAAGCGCGGCAGTGCATGGCGATGAGCTAAATGGCATTGAGATAATTCGCCGTTTAACTCGATCGCCAAGCTTTAAAATCACCAAAGGCTGCTTAATTGCTGTGCCAATGGTAAATATTTATGGGGTGCTTAATCAAAGCCGTTATATGCCAGACAGGCGCGACTTAAATCGCTGCTTTCCTGGCTCAGAAAAAGGCTCGTTGGCCGGGCGTTTGGCGCATATTTTCTTAACTGAAATTGTCGCTCATTGTGACTATGGGATAGATCTACACACCGGTGCGATTCATCGCTCTAACTTGCCGCAAATTAGAGCTAACCTGAAAGACCCCGAAACTAAGTTATTGGCCGAGGCCTTTGGCGTGCCGGTGTTGCTTAATGCCGATTTACGTGATGGCTCGTTACGCGAAGCGGCGGTAGATAACAACACCAAGATCCTGCTTTACGAAGCTGGAGAAGCACTGCGTTTTGATGAGTTATCGATTCAAAGCGGCGTGAAAGGAATATTAAAAGTACTGTCGCATTTAGGCATGGTTAAAAAACGCCGTAGCACTAAAAAAACCTCACCGTACATTGCCTATAACAGTGCGTGGTTACGCGCATCTGCCAGCGGCATAGTGAGTGAAACAACCCAGCTAGGCGACTTGGTTGAAGCAGGTGATATTCTGGCCGAAATAAATAGCCCTTTTGGTGAGCTAATCAGTAAAGTGAAGGCAAAGCGCTCGGGCATTGTGATCGGCAAGCAAAATATTCCCTTAGTACAGGAGGGCGATGCGATGTATCACCTTGCGTATTTTGGGGCAGAACAAGATGAAGTTGCCGAACAGATCGAGAACTGGCAAGAGTCCATAAACCCTGTTATCAACGCTGTTCAACATCCTCAATAGGAGAAGCTAAACAATGAGTATTAATACCTTTTTACTAATCGTTGTAGCATTTGCGATTTTTTATGTCGCGCAAAGCAAAGTAAATACTTTGGTGCTTAACTACGGAGCAGCACGCAATATTGCTAAAACACGGATCCACTATGTAAGTTGGGTGCTGCGTAGTGCTCTAGTATTAATATTAGCACTGGTGGTTAGTCTGATTAGCGATCTAGGCTTTAATGATTTTGGGGTATTTTTGTCCTCGGTATTTGCCGTTATTGGCGTAGCCTTGTTTGCTCAGTGGTCGATTTTAAGCAATGTCACCGCCAGTATTATTGTGTTTTTCTTTTTTCCTTACCGGGTTGGTAACCAAGTTAAGATCCTAGATGGCGATAACTCAGTTGAAGGGCGTTTAGAAGAAATCACCTTGTTCCACGTTATTTTGCTGGCCGAAAATGGCTCTAAGCTCACCTTTCCAAATGCCATGGTCTTTCAAAAAGCCGTGGTCATTGGTGAGCACCAACCTACTCGCGCTGTAGATTCCAAACCAAAAGCGCAAGGTTACGAAGAGGAAGTAAGCGGTGAATAAACTGGTAATTGGCAACTTAGAAACCTGTAACTTGCCAGACTTAGGCATTAATGATTTACCGGTTAGAGTTGATACTGGGGCAAAAACCTCGGCTTTACATGTAGACAATCTGGAGCAAATTAAAGTTAATGGCAAACCGCACATTAGCTTTGATTTGCACCCAGACATCTATAACCTGGAACAAGTTTGCCGTTGTAGTGCACCTATTTACGACACCAGGAAAATCAAGTCATCTAATGGTGACGTGGAGCAACGTTACGTTATACAAACGCGTTTTCAGCTGGGCGAACACATTTGGCCCATTGAGATAACCTTAAGTAACCGCCAAGACATGACCTACTTAATGCTGTTAGGTCGACAAGGCATGGGCGATAAAGTGTTGGTAGACCCTGCTCAAAGCTTTCTGGTAAACAGTTAACATTAACTAACCAGCGCCAAAATAAGGAATACCAGCACTTAATAAGCCGTAAACACAAGGACTTAGCCAATGACCAGCGAAAACCTAGCAAGCTCGAACCAACAAACCTTTGATGGTCATCATGATGCGGCGCTTCGCCGCGTTTTGGACGTTCTTGAACAAGAGCTGCCCGCTGCCGAACTCAGCTTTATAAGCCAATACGACAATGCGGTATTGGCTAATTTGCTTGAGTCTTTACCCGACAACTATCGTCAACACATTTGGCCTCAGCTAGCGACAGAGCGTTACTGGGACATATTGCATCTCATGCAATATGAAACCGTTAAACACTTCTTCGAGCTATTTAATCAATCACAGCTAAACGCGCTACAGCAAACCATTAGCGATACCGAAATTGTTGAGTTTGCCGATTTTCTTCCTGAATCGATGGTGGAGGCTTATCTTGAGCAACAAGACGAGCTTAGCGCGGCACAACTGCAAGATGCGCTAAGTTACGATGATGAGCAAATTGGCCGTTATGTAGATACTCACATACTACGTGCACGCCCCAATTCAACAGTAGGAAGAATCAAGCAGCGCTTAAGTGCCCAAACCGACAAGCATGTGGCAGTATACTTGGTGGATGCCCAAGGGCAGTTTCAGGGTGCTTGCAGCATGACCGACATCGCCAACTCTGCCGACACTACTAAACTTACCGAGCTTAGCCAGAACATTGAGGTATTTGACCACCAGCAAATGCTGGCCGATGTATCCTTATCTCTGAACATGGTGCCAGGCCATGCTTGGAACCCAGTACAAAAAGACGGAAAAATTGTCGGTGCAATTGCCTTATCCAACATAGTGCAATGGCTACAAGAGCGCAGTTTAGATGTTGCGATTATCGATACACCATCCGATGAAGAAGATCTGTTTACTCCTGTGCCTACCGCCGCCAAAATGCGCGCGATTTGGCTAACCACCAATTTAGCCACAGCGTTTTTAGCCTCATGGGTAATTGGCTTATTTGAAGGAGCGCTCCAACAACTAGTGGCACTGGCGATATTAATGCCGGTGGTGGCCAGCATGGGCGGTATTGCAGGCAGCCAAACCTTGGCGGTAGCCTTACGCGGTATAGCACTTAATCACTTACAGCAAAGTAACCTAAAGCTTCTACTTAACAAAGAGTTAAAGATTGCCGCATTCAACGGCTTAGTCTTGGGTCTGGTCATCGCTCTAGTGGTTAGCCTGTGGTTTAAATCTGCCGCTTTAGGTGCAGTTATCTTTGTGGCCATTGTTCTCAATAGCCTGGCCGCAGCAGCGTCTGCCACAATGATTCCATTTATACTTAAAAAAATGAAGATTGACCCAGCCGTTGCCGGTTCGGTAATTTTAACCACCGTGACCGACATCGTAGGTTTTGTGGCTTTTCTTGGCCTAGCCTCACTATTATTAATGGGCTAAACCTCCCACAAAAAATGCAACTCAATAGCTAAAAGGCACACAATGATTAGAACTTGGTTAAGCCATAAAGGCGAAGCGCCGATACAGAGCGACGAGCAGCAAATTGGTCCATGGTTAGAACAAGAAGCAGGCACTATCTGGATTGATATTGACTTGAGCAGCTTTAGCCATGCCAAGGCCGAGCAATTACTTAAGCGCTTTACGTGCCACCCTTTAGCAATAATCGATACTTTTCGTCCTCGCCACCCACCGAAAATAGAGCTGTTTGACGAACAAATATTCATGCTTTATCGAGGCATTCAGCACTGTATTGGTGATTTAAAATTTGAGCATATGCAGCTGGCCATGTTTGTAGGCAAAAACTATCTCATTACTCTGCACGATGGTCAGTCGCAGGGCATAGAAAGCCTGTTACAACAGCCCTTTCATAAATACTTACAGCACCCATTAAGTTTAGCCAGCCGGATAATGCACAGTGCCTCAACCTTGTATTTAAACCAGTTGCTAGAGTTTGAAGACCAACTAAGTGAATTAGAAGAGCAATTAAGTAGTCACGGAGACGACCAATTGCTCAGCACAATTACTCGCTATAAAACCGACATTCTTCGACTCAACCGAATTTTTAGTTACCACCTCAGCCTAAGTAAAAAACTACTGCACCTCGAGCAAGAACAAAGTGTAAACAACATAGCGATAGACCAACCGGTGCTGCAAGACTTACACGAGCGCTTCGAACGTTTGCATAGCCTTAGCAGCATGTATTACGACATTTGCGGTGATTTAGTGGATGGTTACTTGTCGATAAGTTCGCACAAACTTAACAACACCATGCGGGTATTAACCTTAATTACCGCCATCTTTGTCCCTTTAAGTTTTTTAGCCGGCATTTACGGAATGAATTTTGAAGTGATACCCGAACTTCATCACCCACATGGCTACTTCATTTTGCTTGGCACAATGTTGCTAATTGCAGTATCACTAATTGCCATATTTAAATGGAAGCGCTGGTTTTAGGCTGCCGTAAGCCGTAGTGCTACCATCTACTTATGTGCATCCAAATCATCAACTTACCCCAAAAGTAGCACGTCAGATTCCTTTACATCTTTTTTCTCAATCATATGTCAAATGGCATAAAGCCATGAAATAAAAGTAATTTTTTATTGGCTTAAAAATTGCTGACGAAATCACATCTAAAGATGTGATTTTTAGCCAAACAAGGGATAAAGAAATTGAAAAAAGCTAAGTTAATACTGTGTAGTTTAGTATTTGGATTACTTACCAACCTATCGGCGCAAGCTGGCGTGATTCTTTCGGCAGTAGATGTTAGTACTAATATGGGCACTCGCTTTGCTGGAGATATTAACAATACGATTGATCAATCGGGCCTTAATTCTACCTTTGTAAGTGGTGTAACTGACTTTGATACCTACAATCCAAGTAGCCAATCGGTTATCAATACCGCACCGCACCAGTGGTGGGGCGCAACCGATACCTTAGGCTATACCGATTTTGACTTAGGTGCAGTTTATAACCTTCACCGTTTTGCACTATGGAATGCTAATTTCATCTTTGGTGTTAAAGATTTCAGAGTGTTAATTGACGATAACGCAGCGTTTTCTAGCGCGCTTGATTTAGGCTCTTTCACCGCCAACTTTGACCAAGCTACTGGTCAAGTATTTGATTTGCTAGATGGTGTTGGCCGCTACGTCCGAATTGAACATCTATCTGTCCACAGTAACTCAAGTAACATTAACGAAGTGGCCTTTGATGTTAGCTCATTTTCTCCTGTGACTTCGGTACCAGAACCTAGCACTTTAGCTATTTTCGGTTTAGCTTTTGCCGGTCTAATGTTTAGACGTAAACAGCGCTAAACATAACCGCTATTCACCAACAAAAAACCCGCTTCAAGGCGGGTTTCTTGTTATTTAGTTTAACGAAACACTTACTCGCTTATTTCGCTGAATTGATGCCAATACTGCACTAGCCATCACCAGTAAAACGACAATCAAAGACACTGCTGTAGGGATTGCCCATACCGTCTCAACTAAAGCCATTTTCACCCCAATAAACACCATGATTACTGCCAATGCTGGGCGTAAATATACAAACTTATCTATCATGCCCTGCAATACAAAAAACAAGGAACGTAGGCCCAACAAGGCAAATACGTTAGCGGCTAATACTAAAAATGGCTCTTGAGTCACCGCAAAAATAGCCGGTATTGAGTCCAACGCAAACAACACATCCATCATAGCAATGGCGCTAATCACACTGGCCATAGGAGTAAACCAGCATTTGTTATCCCGTTTCACCCAAAAGGCATGGCCATGATACTGGTCGGTCACTGGCAATATCTTCGCCAGCAGCTTATTTGTTTGAACCTGGTTATTGGAGTACTTTTCTGGCAGGGCTAGCTGTATGCCTGTCCACACTAAAAAGGCCGCAAATACATACAGTACCCAGTGAAAGCTTGCTAACAATTGGCTGCCAACGGCAATCATCACACTGCGTAACAGCAGTGCACCAATCACTCCCCACAACAAAGCACGAGGGCGCAACTCAGCGGGTACTTTGAACTGGGAAAATATCACAGTGAATACAAATAGATTATCTACGCTTAGCGACTTTTCTAATAAGTAACCAGTGCTAAAAGCAATTGCCGCCTGTTGCGGACTATAACTACTGTTTGGCGCATACCACTGCCAACACCACAGTATAGAAAGGGCAAACACCATAGCTAAGGCAAACCAAAACACACTCCACAGAGCGGCTTTTTTAAGGCTGATATTGCCATTTCGAGTTTGCCAAACATCCACTAGCACCAACGCCAAGGTGGCGAGTGCAAATACAAAGTAAGTGATAGAGTTCATTACTGATCCTCAGGGGCAAAGGATCTAGTCTTTATGGGATAATGCCTAGACCTTCACAAACAAACACGCTTAACCTTTTGGCTAAGCACCTTTGTGTTGGTCTCGTCGAGATACCTCTCGGTACCTTCGCATGCCGGATAGGTAAGACACCTAACGGGATGACGACATGCAAATTTTCATCAACTACTCCCCAAGACGCCGCGATATTACGCCTAAAACTTGCCTCGCGCTAGAGTTATTTTGCTTAAAAATAAGACTATAATTTAAGAGTTATTTTTCATTAACTTACAGCACATCAGGTCACTAAATAGGAGCATTTTCGCGCCGCTAAACTTAGCTATCAGCTATCCCACATAACGTCACACTGTTTTTTAAGCGCTGAGCTGAGTAATTCAATTAAAGGTTGAGCACGAGTATTTAAACTAATCACAGGTTCCAATTCGGCGTCGTTCTCATCAGCGTTAGATTGTTCTGCCTGAGCTTGTGCAGCAAGCTCTAGCTCAGCTTTTAACTGGCTTAATGCTTCAGCCACATCTTCGGCCCGTATAGCTCCCGGCACACTGCCACTGTGTCCCATCATTTTTAACAGCGCTAAACCAATATCGCCAAACATGGTGACATTTGCGTAAGCTTTACATCTGAATGTAATTAACATGGGTATTTACCTATTAATAAATCAACACAAGGCTAGCAGCATAAAACGAATCGCCAACGCTTTCTTTAAGCAAAACGACATTGTTGCTTAACGCACTAAAATTAAACCCTTTGTGGTTTTGTTTTCGCACTTAGCTCATCACGATAATAATTACCTAGGGTATATTGTCCAAAAGCGGGCGCGATAGAATCTTGCCCCATCACTGTAAGAAAAAACTCTGCTGGCCCGCCCCATTTCTCTGGGAGTCGCTTAACAATACTAAGAGCAATGCGCCGGATAAAATCTGGAAGCTTAATCGATTTTGATGGCTTGTTTTGCGCTTCAAATGCCAGTTGAGTCATCTGGTTCATCGACAATACTTCAGGTCCGCCTACGTCTAATTCTGATTCACTCCGAGCTATTGCATCGATGCAAAATCTTGCTAGATCTTTGCCATGGATCGGATTAGCTCGCACCTCGCCATTGCCAAACATGTACACTTTCCCGCTTGCTGCCATACGATACAGTTCTGCCATATCGGAGAAAAATCCATTTGGCCTAAGCACACAGCCTTGCAGCAATGAAGAGCTTAATAAGCGCTTGGCGAACTTCTCTTTTGCCGCCAACAAACGCACTTGCGGATACTTTTTAGCATTAAAAGCCGAGACATAAATGAATTTACTGACCGCCGCTCGTTCCGCTTCTAACAGAAGATTCAAATTGGCTTGATAATCCACATCCAAATAAGTCAGGGCGATAAGGCTCTTCTCGCAATATATGGCTAATGAGTAGTTTGAGATAAAACAAAGGTAGAAACCACGCTAATCCCGGCGGTGCATCAAACACAGCTAAGCCAATTACTAGCGCAAACGAATACAAGATCAAGGCCACCGGACGCTGCAAATACAGCGGCGTTTTTAATACCCACGCACAAGCGACAAGCATATAAGTACCGGTTAGCAAAACCCACCACACATCCACCTGCAAAAAAGCCCAACTGAATAGGCTTAGCTGCACAAAATGCAAAGCTATAAAACTCATATGTTGTTTAAAGCCTTGTCCATCGCGATGAAACCAGCGCTTAGCACTAGAAGTAGCATTAGTAATGATGCCGCCAACAATATCAACCGCAAGAATACCCGCCACAACAAACTGAATTACACTCCATCCCAGCTCGCCGTGCCATGCCCACAACAGCAGAGCTGCGCTCGATATAAAAGGTACATACAGTTGCAAAGCTTTCTCCGCATCAGTAGCACCAGGACCAATAAAGCTGTCAATTTTCCCCTTCAAGCCAGCTCTCAATTCGGGTAGCTGCCAATCAATATTCATAACCTTCACCTTATTTAGACCAACCGGTCTTTTTAAAATAAAACCAATCGATGCAAAGGTAAAGTCTTATTTTGTCCGAGTGGTCTAAAAAAATAACCCATGTTATAGTGCTAGACGTAACAAAGAGCTAGAGAATCAAATGCCAAAGCTGATAAATCACGATGAAAAGCGCAAGGAGATTGCGCTAAAAGCCACAGAGATATTTCTCGAATATGGCTACAAAAATATTGGAATGCGCCAACTGTGTGAACAACTAGGCATGAGCAAAAGCGCTGTCTATCACTACTACAAAAGCAAAGATCAGCTTTTTATTGCAGCCACCGAAGCCATTGTAAGTGTTGATGCATCGGCGCTAATTGATGCCCCATTAGTGCCCCAGGCCAAGCTTGAACAGCGCTTAGAAAACTTTGTCATTATATTTCGGCAAATGGCGCCGCGATTCTTCAAAGAAATGCAACTTGTTGCCGACTATATTGAAGTGATTGGTGAGGAAAATGTGGCCAGCGATGCATGCATGCAACTGGCTAATCAGAACTACTTAGAGCTTCTGGCAAGCTATGTATCAGAAGAAGCTAAAGATAGCCTTTACACGCTTATGCTGGGTTTGCTAAACCATCAAATAATGGCAGGAAAACCCTTAGAGAAAAGCTACATAATAAAGATGGTGAGTGCGCAGTTAAGCAACTAACAAGAGCGCCAAATTAGCGCTCTTGTTAAGCGGTGTTACTCAAGCTCCAAATACACTTTATCCAGCAAGGACATGGCTAAGTCGTTATCGTAATAAGCCGCTTCGTTAATAAACGCTGGATATACTGTTTTCTCGCCTTGATAACAAATGTCTTCGCCCATAAAGGTTCTAAAAATAGGGTCACCAGTATTAATTGGCTGGTAGTCATTGTCTTGCACATTGCTGTGCACCATCGCTAGTCGTTCACCCTTGTCGTTAAGCGGCAGTTTAATGCTATCGAGATACAAAAAGGCTTCAACTTGTTTGGGTAGCTCAGGCAAATCTTGTTGATTATACAGCTCTACAAAATCAAGAATATGCCCGGTCATTTGCTCCATCTGCTCCAGCACATCTTGGCGCAACACCGATTGCGGCTGCGGCCCTACCTCAATTAAAACGCCATATTTACCACAACTTGCGAGGAAGCGGTGATTACTCATATCCTCTTCCGGTTCATCGAGAAACACCACGGCTTCTGGCATCTGCATAGTGACGTAAGCGGCAAGTTGTTTGTAGAAAGGTGTTTGCTCTAACAAGATAAGGGTAGGTCCCATGTTAGAGGTGGTATTGTGCAAGTCGATAACCAAATCCATGTTCGGTTTCGATTTAGGCCCAAGCTGCTGGTGCAACGCTTTAGCGCGTGATTGCTCATAATTGGCCAAACTAAAATCAGCCAAGTTACTGGCGCTAAATTGGCGATTTAAATCAGCATCAATGTAGCGTTTATTTTCACCATGCGCTTTAGGGTTGGCAAATACAGTTTCTACTTTGAGGCTAGGACGGGCAATAAGCTGAGGATGTTGCTGCCATTTATTTATTAAGTACACCCCACTAAATTCATTACCGTGGGTGCCACCTACAATGGCAACATTATTAATCTTCGACAAGTGCAGCTCTCCTTTTATACCAACCAGCAAACAGCCTTGAGCTTAAAAGGAAATGCGCTTTGACTCAAGCCAAAGCGCCGTTGCTGCTGACTATTCTTCTTGCTCTTGTTTACTAATACGGTAAGCCTTAGGTGTTAACTCAAGGTCTTTCTTAAATACCGCATACATGTATTGCAAAGAAGGGTAACCACATAGCTCCGCAATGTCGGAGGTGGAAAGCTCGGTATTACGCAACAAACTCATGGCTTGTTCTAACTTGGCACAGTGAATTTCTTGGTGAACCGAGTGGCCAATATCATCTTTAAAGCGCTTTTCTAAGTTTGAACGCGAGACTTTTACATAATCTAATACTTGCTCAACCTTAATGCCTTTACAGGCGTTATGGCGAATGAAGTGCATAGCTTGAATAACGTAAGGGTCTTTTAGCGCTTTGTAATCGGTAGATTGGCGCTCAACCACTTGCTCTGGGCCAACCAGCTCACGCACTTTACGTAATTCTTGCCCTTGTAGTTGGCGGTGCAATAGCTTGGCCGCTTGGAAGCCCATTTTACGACAACCTTGCGCCACCGAACTCAAAGATACTCGGCTTAAATGGCGAGTTAAGTCTTCATCATCAATACCAATAATTGACACTTTGTCTGGCACGATGATCCCCAAGTGATCACACACTTGCAGCAAGTGGCGCGCTCGCGCATCAGATACCGCAACAATGCCTACCGGCTTAGGCATAGATTGAATCCAATCCGCTAAACGGTTCATTGCATACTGCCAAGACTCTGGCGTGGTCTCCATGCCGCGGTAAACCGCGCACTCGTAACCATCACCTGCTACCAGTTGCTGGAAAATAGCTTCACGCTCCATCGCCCAGCGGTTGCCCTCATTAGGTGGCATGCCGTAGTAAGCGAAGTACTCTAAACCCTTGGCTTTTAGGTGCTCGTAGGCTGAATTAACCAAAGCGCGGTTATCGGTGGCCACGTAAGGAAAATCGGGGTATTGCTCTGGGTTTTCGTAAGAGCTGCCCACAGCCACTACTGGCACACGTAGGCCAGTTAAGGCTTTTTCAATTTCAGGGTCGTCGAAGTCGGCAATAATGCCGTCGCCTACCCAATGTTGTAGTTTGCTGATCCGACAGCGAAAATCTTCCTCTAGAAATATATCCCAATCACATTGTGATGCCTGTAAGTAATCGCCAATACCTTTAATGATCTGACGGTCATAAACCTTATTTGCATTAAATAACAATGTAATTTTGAAACGTTTATCAAACATGTGGGGCTCCTAAAAGCACGGTGCCAATCAAGATTTAATTTAATATCTAAAAAAAAAGAGCCGAACGCTACTGTGAAAAATCGTAATGTGATTATGATCATGCACATTTCAAACGAAACTGTGAACTCAGGCACGCCATGGAAAAACGCTATTCCTCTGGTAATTTTCGTAATTGAGCCAAGTTTCCAATCCGCGGCAGGATGAGCTCATATTTAAAACACTTTTGCTGCCGCTTAATTACAGTGTAGTTTCGCCGAGCAGCTCGCGTCCAATAAGGAACTTCTATGTATATCGGTATTGATTTAGGCACCTCTGGAGTAAAAGTTGTGCTGCAGGCTGAAAACGGTGACATTTTAAGCCAAGCCACCGAAAGCTTAACAGTATCTCGTCCTGCACCGTTGTGGTCTGAGCAAGCTCCGCAAGACTGGTGGCAAGCCACTCAAGATGCACTTAGCGCATTAAGCAAACAGCACTCGCTAGCGGAAGTTAAAGCGATTGGCCTAAGTGGCCAAATGCATGGCGCTACCTTACTGGATGCCCAAGGCGAAATTTTACGCCCAGCCATTTTATGGAACGACGGCCGCAGTGCAGCTCAGTGTGAAGAAATAGAGCGCGCAGTGCCTAATTCTCGCGATATTGTTGGCAACCTGATGATGCCAGGTTTTACCGCGCCTAAACTGCTTTGGGTTAAGCAAAACGAGCCGGAAATTTTTGCCAAGGTAGACAAAGTACTACTGCCTAAAGATTACTTGCGTTACTTGCTGTCGGGCAACTTTGCCTCTGATATGTCAGATTCGGCCGGCACCATGTGGTTAGACGTAGCCAAACGCGACTGGAGTGATGACATTCTAGCGGCCACTGGCCTTAGCCGTGAACACATGCCTGAGCTATTTGAAGGCAGCGAAGTTACCGGTAACCTTAAAGCAGAACTCGCCGAGCGCTGGGGCATGCCCGCCGTGCCATTAGTAGCAGGTGGTGGCGATAACGCAGCTGGCGCTGTAGGTGTAGGCATTACTAAGCCTGGCCAGGCGATGTTGTCTTTAGGCACCTCTGGTGTTTACTTTGCTGTAAGTGACGGTTACCTAAGCAACCCCGAATCAGCCTTACATAGCTTCTGTCACGCACTACCGGGTGCTTGGCATCAAATGTCGGTCATCCTTAGCGCCGCATCGTGTTTAGATTGGGTAGTTAACTTAACCGGCCAAGCAGACGTACCTAGCATGTTAGCCGCCGTAGAAGCCGCGCCAGAAAGTGATAACCCAGTGTACTTTTTACCTTACTTATCAGGTGAGCGTACTCCGCACAATAACCCAGAAGCCAGGGGCGTATTCTTTGGCATGACCCATTCAACTGGCCCCTTAGATTTATGCCGTGCGGTCCTAGAAGGCGTGGCTTATGCCTTTGCCGACGGCTTAGACGCATTGCATGCAACGGGCTTAAAACCAGAAGAAATCACCTTAATTGGCGGTGGTGCGCGCAGTCAGTTTTGGCGTCAAATGCTGGCCGACGTATTTGGCCAAGCAGTCAGTTACCGCTTAGGCGGCGAAGTAGGCCCTGCACTAGGTGCTGCACGTTTAGCCCAACTAGGGGTAACCGAGAACCCAGATCTAGCCGCCATTTGCCCAGTGCCAGAGTTAGTTGAAGTTCACCAAGTGAATGCCGAGCGCCATGCTGTTTACGCTAAGCGCCGCGAAACTTACCAAGCGCTTTACCCAAAACTAGCACCACTTTTTTAAGCAATAAACCCAACGAACAGCCATAGCCTTGCTATGGCTGTTCTGCCAGCTAAGTGAACACATCTGATAAATCCGCATTTATCACATGTGCTCACCCCGGCCCATTGAACGTAGTAATACGGAAGACAAATACTATGGCAAAGAACTATCGCGTAGCGCTTCTTTTGAACGCTAACATGGCTTACGACCGAGGCATCATTACCGGTATATCGTCATTTGTGAAAAATGGCGCTCCTTGGAGTTTGTTCATTGGAGAACAAAATCTATTTTCGGTGGACGATTTTAGTAAGTGGCAGGGTGATGGCGTAATTGCCGACTTTGACCACCCAGAAATTCGCGATGCGATTAAGTCTCGAAATATTCCAGTAGTGGGCATTGCCAGTAGCGAAACCGTAGCGAATACCATGCAAGATTATCCGGTGGTGATGTCTGACAATAAACAGATCATCAATATGGCGGCACGTTTCTTAAAAATGCGCCGTTATACCCATTTAGCATTTTGTGGTTACCCCAACCGCCCCTTTAATGACTGGTCGGCCAACCGCGAGCAGCTGCTGCGTGATTGGTGTGAGCGTAACCAATGCGCCTATAGCCAGTTTAGCGCTAAAGACAACATTGATACCTGGGACAGTGACTTACAGTGTTTAGTTGATTGGCTCAGCCGCCTACCTAAGCCAGTAGGGATCATTGCTGCCAACGATGTGCGCGCTCGCCAACTAAGCTACGCCTGCCAGCAGGCTAAAATAAACATCCCCGAAGAAGTCTCTATCATGGGGATAGACGATGACGAACTGAACTGCACCTTAAGCTTGCCTACTTTAACTTCGGTTCGCCAAGGTACCCGTGCCATGGGGTATTTGACCGCCTCACTACTGCAGCCGCTAATGGACGGCAAAAACTTAGTTAAACGCCATCACTTTGTGCAACCTGAACGGGTTATTGGCCGCGATTCTACTGACTTTTTCCATTTTAAAGACAACCTAGTTCGGGGCGCGTTAAGCCTTATTCGAATTAACCAAGGCAATATCAAGGTAAAACAAATTCTGGCTGAACTAGGCTGCTCTCGTGGCGCAATCGACAACAAATTCCATGAAGAACTAGGCATGTCGCTGCACGCTTACTTGCTCGACACCCAGCTTAATTTGGCGCTAGAGCTATTGGTGGATACCGAGCAAACCTTAAGTGAGATAGCTAAAGTGGTGGGCTTTAGTAGCCCGCAGTATTTGTCTTGCGCAATTAAGAAACGCTGGAACATGACGCCAGGCATGTTGCGCGAACAAAAAGGTGTAACAAACCGAGAGCTAGCTCCACTTATTGAAGATACCGAAGAGTTAATCGAGCAAGCTTAGTTTCATCAAGCTGGCATAATTAGCTGCCACTATAAGCGAGTAAGCGCAGTGATAGCCTAGCTTGTTGAGTATTTACGCTATTCCGTAGCACAACTAAGAGCTGAGGGTTTGGTAAAAACTTAACCCAACAGATCTGGTGAAGATCAAAAAAACATCATCACTGTTATTAAAACTCTGCGGTGGTGATGCGTTTCTTTTTTCAACAAATCAGCGCACCATGCAAGGGAGTGTGACAGCAACATGAAGCTTGCGTGGCCCAATTCAACAAAATGCTTAATAAAGCGTGATCTGGATCAGGGCTGCGAAAATTCAACATTAGCGCTAAAAAAAGCGTAATTGCGCTTAATTGCCAGTCTGGCACTTTAATACGGACATGAAGCTTAGCTTTGGTCAATGACCTTCAACCAATAATGAAGGCTCGCCAAACAAGCCGCACAATTAGTTTTCATTACAAGGGTCTATACATCTTATGAGTTCTCTACTTACACAGCTAAAACAATACACCACGGTTGTTGCCGATACCGGCGACTTAGACACAATGCGCAAATTCTCACCTGAAGATGCCACCACAAACCCATCGTTAATTGTTAAGGCCTTAGGTTTACCTGAGTACTCAAGCCTACTTAAAGACGTAGCCGACTGGGCTAAAACCCAATCAAACGACCAAGCCGAACAAATCGAAATGGCTGCCGACAAACTGGTAGTAACCATTGGTTGTAAGGTACTTGAGTTAGTACCGGGTCGCATTTCTACGGAAGTAGACGCACGCTTGTCATTTGACACCGAAGCCAGCATTGCTAAAGCACGCCGCTTAATTGAGCTTTACGAAGCGGCCGGCATCAACAAAGAACGTGTATTGATTAAGTTAGCCTCTACTTGGCAAGGTATTCGCGCCGCTGAGCAACTAGAGAAGGAAGGCATTAACTGTAACCTTACGTTGTTGTTCTCATTTGCCCAAGCCCGCGCTTGTGCCGAAGCTGGCGTATTCCTTATCTCACCTTTTGTTGGCCGTATTCTTGATTGGTACAAAGCTAAAGACGCTAACGCAGACTTTGCTGGCGCTAAAGATCCGGGTGTTATCTCGGTATCAGAAATCTACAGCTACTACAAAGACCACGGCTACAACACTGTAGTGATGGGCGCTAGCTTCCGTAACATTGGCGAAATTGTAGAGCTAGCTGGCTGTGACCGCCTAACCATTGGCCCTGCCTTACTTGAAGAGCTAGACCAAACCGAAGCGCAACTAGACGTTCGCCTACAAGATAAAGGTGTTAGCAAAAACCGTCCTGCTGCAATGACCGAAGCAGAATTCTACTGGGCGCATAACGAAGATGCCATGGCTACTGAAAAGCTGGCAGAAGGTATTCGTGCCTTTGCAGTTGACCAAGTGAAGCTAGACAACATGCTAATTGAAGCGCTAGAAGCTTAAGATTTATTAATTATTAGGAAATAAAAGATGACTCACCCTCGTCAACAATACGCTAACGCAATCCGCGCTTTAAGCATGGACGGTGTACAACAAGCTAAGTCGGGTCACCCTGGCGCACCTATGGGCATGGCAGACATTGCCGAAGTACTATGGCGCGACCATTTAGCACATAACCCAAGCAACCCAAGTTGGAGCAACCGCGACCGCTTTATTTTGTCTAACGGCCATGGCTCTATGTTGTTGTACTCGCTACTTCACCTAAGCGGTTACGCACTGCCAATTGAAGAGCTTAAAAACTTCCGCCAATTGCATTCTAAAACGCCGGGTCACCCAGAATATGGTTACGCACCGGGTGTAGAAACCACTACCGGCCCACTAGGCCAAGGTATTGCTAATGCTGTAGGTATGGCGCTAGCAGAGAAAATGTTAGCCGCACAATTCAACCGCGATGGTCACGATATTGTTGACCACTTCACTTACGCCTTTATGGGCGACGGTTGTTTGATGGAAGGTATTTCTCACGAAGTATGTTCATTGGCCGGCACCCTAGGTTTAGGTAAGCTAATTGCGTTTTGGGATGACAATGGCATCTCTATTGACGGCCACGTTGAAGGCTGGTTTAGCGATGATACGCCGGCACGTTTTGAAGCTTACGGCTGGAACGTGGTACGCGATGTTGATGGTCACGATCCTGAACAAATTAACGCAGCAATTGCCGCGGCTAAAGCCGACATCACTAAACCTACGCTAATTTGTACTAAAACCATTATTGGTTTTGGTTCACCAAATAAGTCTGGCTCGCATGATTGTCACGGTGCACCACTAGGTGATGAAGAAATTAAAGCGGCTCGCGAATTCTTAAACTGGCCACACGCCGCGTTCGAAATCCCAGCAGATGTTTACCAAGCTTGGGATAACAAAGCTAAAGGCAGCGAGCAAGAAAACGCTTGGAACGACAAGTTTGCCGCGTACAAAAAAGCCTACCCAGAGCTAGCTGCTGAATACGCACGTCGCGTAGAAGGTCAGTTACCAGAAAACTGGAAAGCTGAAACTCAAGCTTTATTGCAACGCTTGCAAAACGAGCCAGCAAACATTGCTAGCCGCATGGCGTCTAAAAACACCCTTGATGTAATTGGTAAAATCTTACCTGAATTGCTAGGTGGTTCTGCCGACCTTGCACCATCAAACCTAACCTTCCACGCTAGCTCTAAATCAGTAAGCGCAGAAGATGCCTCAGGTAACTACCTACACTACGGTGTACGTGAGTTTGGTATGTCGGCAATGCAAAATGGTATTGCTTTGCACGGCGGTTTTGTTCCTTACTCGGCCACCTTCTTAATGTTTATGGAATACGCCCGCAACGCGGTACGTATGGCAGCATTAATGAAGCAACGTTCTATTTTTGTTTACACCCACGACTCTATTGGTCTTGGCGAAGATGGTCCTACTCACCAACCGGTTGAGCAAGTGGCTAGCTTACGTTTAACACCAAACATGGAAACATGGCGTCCTTGTGACCAAGTTGAATCAGCAGCGGCTTGGATCAATGCAGTAGAACGTATTGATGGCCCGAGTTCATTAATCTTCTCTCGCCAAAACCTTGCTCAACAAAAACGTAGCGGTGAGCAACTGGAGTTGATTAATCGCGGTGCTTACATTCTTAAAGACTGTAGTGGCACCCCAGAGCTTATTCTTATCGCCACTGGCTCAGAAGTAGAGCTGGCCGTTGAAGCGGCAGCTAAGCTAAGCGAGCAAGGTAAGCAAGTTCGTGTTGTATCTATGCCTTGTACCGAGCGTTTCGACAAGCAAGATGCTGCTTACCGTGAAGCAGTACTGCCAAAAGCTGTTCGTGCTCGTGTAGCAGTTGAAGCACTACAAGCCGACTTCTGGGGCAAATACGTTGGCCTAGATGGCGTAACTGTAGGTATGACAAGCTTTGGCGAATCGGCGCCTGCTGGAGAGCTATTCAAACTATTTGGCTTTACTGTAGAAAACGTAGTAGACCAAAGCTTAAGCTTGCTCAATAGCTAAGATTTTTACCTATCGAGCTAAAGGCGCTGATGATTCAGCGCCTTTTTTTTCATCTTTAAATGATGTTAATTGACAAGCAAAGCCGAAAAAGTAAGACTCAACTCACCAAACCAAAGTATTTACTCTAGCTAAACCACTGATCTTAAACAGCTGTCTATACTTGTTGTTGGGGCTTGAAAGAAACTAAAAAGGACTGTTTTTGCAGCTATTCTCAAGGGTAATGATAACGCTTATCGTAAGCTTGCTTGTTAGCCAAGTAAAAGCGGATCCCTTACGTTTAGTTTATCCAAATTTTCCTCCTTATACTTATGCCAGTGACGAGCAACCAGCTGCTGGTAATTTTCTGGTCGACAAAATCATGCAAGTGCTGGAACAGCCCTACAAAATGGCCCCGGTACCCAACTACAAACGCGCGCTTAGCGATGTGCAATACGGCGTGGCCGATGGTTTTTTCTTTGCATCTCAGAACAGCCAACGCGATGCAATCGCCGAGTTTTCTAAGCCCATTGTTTACAACAATTGGAGTTGGTTTTTCCGCTATGACAGCTATTTCGATCCAGACGCCAACAACTTTAAAACCGATGTAAAAGTAGCCTCAATTGAAGGAACCAATACCTTACGCTGGCTTAATACTCATCACTTCAAGGTGGTTGGCAAGCAAAAAAATGTCGCTAAACTTGCGCAGCTACTGTTTGACCTAAAACGCATAGACGCCGCATTTTTGTCGGCCGATGTATTTAAAAGTAGCCATGTTCACCCCAACCTAGTAAGTGGTGAATATATTGAAGTTGTACAGCGTTCCGCCCCCTTTGGTATCTACATTTCTAAGGCTTACTTGGAAAAACATCCCGGCTTTATGCAAGACCTCAACCGTGCAATTAGCGAAGTGCAAAACAAATACTTAGACAATACTTACTCGTTGTCGGGACTAAAGCGCAACACTGATTAAGTGCCCTTATACACTCAATAAATCAAACACTCGCAACGAATTGCTGCAATTAACTCATACCAGCATTTACCGCTAGGCAAACATGGGTTTCATGCCATACAAGATAAGATGAATAGCTTTTCATCCAGTGTTTACCGCTTAAAACACCACTAAATAGCATTACGAAATTTCACACACCCGCAATGTTATTGCAGATTTTTTGAAAATTCCTAAAAAAGCGCTGTTTAAAACGCGAGTTAGCGCACGAAAAGTAAATAGCTGAAAAAAGTCTGCATTTTTCATAATTGAGAGAAAGCTAAGCAAGGCTAACAATAAGCTCACAGAAGGAGATTGGTTCTCCGATGAAAACGCATTCTTTTTTAGGAGTAGTTCCATGGCTCAATATTTTGACCAGTTTGAAAAAATCGCATACGAAGGACCAGAGTCCACTAACCCACTAGCGTTCCGTCACTACGACGCGAAAAAAGTAATCATGGGTAAAACCATGGAAGAGCACCTACGTTTTGGTGCTTGTTACTGGCATAACTTCTGCTGGGATGGTTTTGATATCTTTGGTACTGGCACTTTCGACCGTCCTTGGCAGAAGCCTGGCAACGCGCTTGAAATGGCTAAGATGAAAGCTGACGTAGCCTTCGACTTCTTCTCTAAAGTAGGCACGCCTTACTACTCGTTCCACGACGTAGACGTAGCTCCAGCAGGTAACTCTATTAAAGAGTACGCTGAAAACATGAAAGTAATGATGGACGTTCTTGCTCAGAAACAAGACGAAACCGGCATGAAACTTCTTTGGGGTACAGCAAACGCATTCTCAAATGCACGTTACATGTCTGGCGCTGGCTCTAACCCTAACCCAGAAGTATTTGCTTACGCTGCGAGCCAAATCTTTACTGCTATGAACGCAACCAAAATGCTAGGTGGTGAAAACTACGTATTATGGGGCGGCCGTGAAGGTTACGAAACATTGCTAAATACCGATCTACGCCAAGAGCGTGAGCAGTTAGGTCGCTTGTTCCAAATGGTTGTAGAGCACAAACACAAAATTGGCTTTACCGGCACAATCTTAATTGAGCCAAAGCCAGCTGAGCCTACTAAGCATCAATACGACTACGATACAGCTACTGTATACGGCTTCTTGAAGCAGTTCGGTCTAGAAGACGAAGTGAAAGTAAACATCGAAGTTAACCACGCAACTCTAGCGGGTCACTCTTTCCACCACGAAATTGCGACAGCTATTTCACTAGGTCTATTTGGTTCTATTGATGCTAACCGCGGTGATGCGCAACTGGGTTGGGATACTGACCAATTCCCTAACAGTGTTGAAGAGTGGACGCCAGTAATGTACGACATTCTGCGCTCTGGTGGCTTTAAAGATGGTGGTTTAATGTTTGATACTAAACTACGTCGTCAAAGTATCGATCCAGCCGACTTCTTCCACGGCCACATTGGCGGAATGGACACTTGTGCATTAGCACTTGAGAAAGCCGCTAGCCTAATTGAGAGCCAAGAAATCAGCAACATCGTTGCAGATCGCTACGCTGGTTGGAGCGGTGACCTAGGTAAAGCCATTATGACTGGCGATTACAGCCTAGAGTCTTTAGCAACTCAAGCCATTGGCGACAACATTGACCCTAAACACGTATCAGGTCGTCAAGAAGAGCTAGAAAACATTGTTAACAAACACATTTTTAGCAAGTAACACCTAGTACAATTCCTTATTTGTATTAAGTTAGCCGACGCTTAGCGTCGGCTTTTTTTATTTTGGTTCAGTAGATAACTCTGCGCCCTTTACCAAACTCACCGTTAAGCTCAATGGGTCGACGCCTTCCAAACAACCTGCATTTACCCGAGTAAGCTCTGGCGCAGAGCGAGGGTTGTGGAAAGTATAAATTCCGCAGTGTTTACAAAAGTAATGCTTCGCTATTTGAGTATTCCACTGATACAAGCTTAAGGCCTGCTCACCTTGCAACAGCTCAAAACTGTCTTCTTCCGCGGTTAGCATCACAGCTCCCTTACGCCTACACAAACTGCAATTACAACGCAGCGCAGACTCTAGACTGGTGCGTAGGCTAAATTTAACCGCACCGCAGTGGCACTGGCCTTGATAATGTTGAGCCATTTTCTTCTCCTTGCTACTAAGGGCAAACATAAACCGAACTGTTTGGGCGTAGTCACAATCGAGCCCTGAGCTGAAGGCTTTTTACAAAACACTTCTCAATGGCTCATCGCTGCAACAAATTAGCCAATAAAGCCCGACTAAATAACAACTAGCCCTAGCGACCCACCTTAAATTGCACTACCATTAATAACAATTAACTCATTACAGGTAGAACATGGATCGTTCGTTTAGCACCAAGCTTAGCCTATGTATGCTTTTTTTTAGCTCGTATCCGCTATTAGCAAAAACACCACAACCGCCAGCATTGGTATTAGCTAGTGATTACCAACAGGGCTTAGACCTTCAAGATTACTGGGTATGTGAAAAATACGATGGCGTAAGGGCCTATTGGGACGGTAAGCAATTATTTAGTCGAGCCGGCCACGTGATTAACCTTCCCAGCGCCTTAAGCGAGCAACTACCAGAGGTTGCTGTAGATGGAGAGCTTTGGTTAGGCAGAGGCCAATTTAGTGATTTAGTCAGCCTAATCAAACAACAAGATGTAAACTTAAACAAATGGCAACAAGTTCAATTTGTGGTGTTTGATTTACCCAACTATCCTGGCCCTTATCAGCAGCGCTACCGCCATTTGCAAACCCTTAGCAGTGCAAGCGAGTTTATGCGTGTGCCAGTTTATCGCGCCTACCCAGGGCGACCAAAACTAGAGCAGCAGTTGGCTAAGATCAGTGCTGAGGGTGGTGAAGGATTAATGCTGCGCGACCCTAAATCTATGTACCTTCCAACACGCAGCAATGCGCTCATTAAATACAAAAGCTACCAAGATGCCGAGGCTAAAGTCATTGCGTATAGTGATGGTAAAGGCAAATACCGAGGTATGCTTGGAGCCTTGGTAGTTCAAGACCAACAGGGTCGGCAGTTTAAAATAGGCAGTGGTTTAAGCGATCAATTACGCGCCGATCCACCACCTATTGGCAGCTTGGTTGAGTATCGTTATAACGGTCTCACAGAACATGGTAAACCCCGCTTTGCGCGCTTTGTTAGGGTTCACCAAACCTTATAATTGAGGCTATTTCAGGTTTTTGTTGAGCTCTACGTCGACCAAGTAATCACCCTCTAGCCAGTTACGGCCAATCAGCAATTTGTAATGCATTTTGCTGCGATCGCGTAAGTTAACATCTACGGTTTTTGCCTGCCCTTGCCAGGCAATCGCCAAGGCAACTTTGTAGCGAATTTCTAGACCTTGAGAATTACGCACCGCTGCAACATCGGTAATTAAGGCCTTACCTTGGTGCTTTTCACCGTGTTCGTTCTCGGTGGTAAATTGTAAATATTTGCCAATGTTCTTGCGCATAAGTGGTCGCACAACCGACTTCTGTTCGGCCTCGCTGTAATCAGCAGGGTCAATGTTTTCACCGTCGATAACTCGCATGTCTTCCGCATGCAAAGAAGTGCTAGCCGCTCCGGTATCAATTCGAGTTAAAAACCTTAAGTTGGCTTCTACTACTTTTACATGCTCGGCGGCGCCAACTGTTTGCTTCTCGGCCATTGCGCTACTTACTACAGCAAGTACTAGCGTTACGGCTACTAGTAATTTCTTTAACACATTCCACCTCTTATATTGTCACGAAAACAGCACACTAATGGGTTAATAGCGGCTGTTTAAAGTCGCATACCTTAGCATGATTCTTTATACTTTGCGGCAAGCTCAAGGATGAGGACTCAAATGAGACGACTCGCAGTTTTCTTACTAATCATCAGCTCTGGCCTGTGCCAAGCAAAAGCCATCGATATACAAAGCTTTGTTTTTCCACCTTATATAATGCTCAATGCTCAAGGTAAGGCCGAAGGCATCATTGTAGAATTGATTCAACAAAGCTTTGAAAAACTAGATGTTGAAGCCAACTTTGAAATAAGCAATTGGGCCCGCGCGTTTGCTAAAGTAAAAAGCCACCAAAGCCAGGGCTTAATTCCCACTATGCGAACTCCCGACCGTGAAGCGTATTTTTATTATCCTGATACGGCGTTTTTACTGCTAGATCAGCATTTAATTGCTCATAGCTCTTGGCAAGGAAATCAGTTCTCTGGTGACTACGCCGAGCTAGATGACTACCGTATAGGAAAAGTTCGCAATGCCCGCATCTCACCAAGTTTTGATAATGCACTAAGTCAGCAAGTATTCGACGTTGAGAAACACAACAGTGTAGAAGGGTTGGTTAAATCCTTATTGCGCGGACGACTAGACATGATTGCCACCGACAGTCGCCAAGCTAAGTTAGTTGCCATGCAGGAGGGCCAAGCAGACAGTATCAAGCTGATTAAACCTGCCTTGGGACAAGTACCGGTATACCTAGCCTTTAGCAAACAACAAGTAGACCTTGAGTTTGTTGAGCGCTTTGATCAGCAACTTAAGCTGCTACTAGAGCAAGGGGCACTAGAACAGCTAGAAGCAAAATATTTGCACTAGCCTAGTACCCGATCCCAGTCTTTCCACACCACTTGGTAGCCAGCTTGTTTTACTGCATCGGCGACTACTTCTGGGCGGCGTTCGTCACTAATTTCAAACTGTTCAAGCGCTTTGGTGCTATCGTCTGCATAACCACCAGGCTGAGTGCTCGAAAACGCACTCATGCTGGTAATGCCAAGTGGAATAGCATGATTACGGAAGTGCTCAGACTCACGGGTAGATAATGACAGCTCAACATCTGGGTTAAACAAACGATAAGCACAAATAAGTTGTACTAATTGTTTGTCGGTCATCACCGATTTGGGCTGGAAGCCGCCTTCACAAGGGCGCAAACGTGGAAAAGAAATTGAAAACTTACTCCGCCAATATTTGCGCTCTAAATATTGCAAATGAGCAGCTACATAAAAACAGTCACTGCGCCATTCATCCAAACCAATTAATGCGCCAATGCCCATTTTTCGAATGCCGGCTTCTCCTAAACGCTCTGGAGTTGCAAGGCGAAAATCGAAATCGCGTTTTTTACCTTTAGGGTGAACCTCGGCATAACGGTGGCGATTATACGTTTCTTGATAAACCATCACTGCGTCTAAGCCAAGGCTAATCAATTCCTCATACTCGTCTTGCTCAAGAGGCTGAACTTCCATAGAAACATGAGAAAAACGCGCCTTAATTCTTGGCAGAACTTCGCGAAAGTAGTCCATACCCACTTTACGTTCCGACTCACCGGTAACTAATAGAATGTGGTCAAAGCCAAGCTGCTTAATAGCTTCTAGCTCAGCGTCTAACTGCGCCATATCTAAGGTGACGCGACGAATTTTGTTGCCCATGGAAAAGCCACAATAGTCACAAACATTGCTGCACATATTGCTGAGATATAAAGGGATATAGAATTGCTGAGTTTTGCCAAAGCGCTGCTGAGTTAAACGCATACTGCGCTGTGCCATAAGCTCAATATAAGCTTCAGCAGCCGGTGAAATAAGCGCCTGAAAGTCATCAAGGTCCAGCTTATCTTTGGCCAGCGCTCGCTCTACATCAGCAGCGGTTTTACTGTTTATTGCCATATGAACAGCGGTATTGTCGTAACGGGCTAAATGCTCAGCAAAACTCATGGGCTTCTCTAATTACAAAGTATCTAAAAATGCAGTGAGGGGACTCGATGCCTCGGCGTGACGCAACTCTGCGCCCAAACCTGCCAAGTAGGCACTACGCCCAGCTTCAACTGCTTGAGCAAAGGCTTTAGCCATTGCCACCGGATCTTTAGCCACAGCCATAGCAGTATTAACCAACACCGCATCTGCGCCTAACTCCATAGCAAGAGCAGCATCGGAAGGCGCTCCAATACCCGCATCAACCACTACCGGTACATTGGCTTGCTCGATAATAATCTCTAAGAAATCGCGGCTACGTAGCCCTTTGTTAGTGCCAATAGGCGCGCCTAAGGGCATCACCGCAGCACAACCAACATCTTCAAGGCGTTTGCATAATACTGGGTCGGCATGTACATAAGGCAACACCACAAAACCTTGTTCTACCAGCTTCTCTGCTGCGGTTAAGGTTTCGATAGGATCGGGCATTAAATACTTAGGATCTGGATGAATTTCTAATTTGAGCCAATTAGTGCCTAGAGCTTCTCGGGCTAACTGGGCGGCAAATATCGCTTCTTCTGCGTTACGTGCCCCCGAGGTATTAGGCAATAGATTCACACCAGCTTGAATAAGCGGAACCAGAATATCGTCTTGCTGGTCTTGCGCATCGACACGTTTCATCGCCATAGTAACTAGCTGGCTACCGCTGGCTTGAATACTTTGGCTCATTAACTGTGGGGTCGCAAATTTGCCAGTGCCGGTAAACAAACGGCTGGTAAAACTCTTATCTGCAATCTTTAACACAAGGCTTCCTCTTATCCGCCAGCAATGGCGCGAAATACTCTTACTTTGGCTTGGTCTGCCAGCTTGGTGCTTGCCCATTCGCTGCGAGTCACAATGTTGCCATTAAGCACCACCGCAATGCCTTCGGGTGCTTGCTGGTGTAATGCTAATAGTTGCTCAATGTTGAGCTCAGCATCAAGCGACTGTGCTTGACCATTAAATTCAATATTTATCATGATGTTTGTTTAACTTTTCCACATACCAGACAGTTTGCATCGGCGTTCACTTTAAGGTGAAACCATTCAAGGCTATGCGCATCAAAACTGGAAAAACGACCGCGTTGAGCAGAAGGAATGCCCGCTATCAACTTAATCGTTTCTAAAGCTTGCAAGCTACCAATGGTGCCTACAACTGGGCCAAGAATACCGGCATTACTGCAGTTGAGTTGCTGTTCACTAGCATTAGGAAATAGGCAGTGATAGCAGCCTTGTTCAGCCTGGCGAAAATCAAACACCATTAACTGTCCATCAAAGGCAACCGCAGCTCCGCTAACTAGTGGCACTTTGGCCTTAACACAAGCTTGGTTTACCGCATAACGAGTAGCGATGTTGTCACTGCAATCAAGCACTACATCGGCTTGAGCCACTTCCATGGCCAGCAACATCTCATCCATTTTACGGTTAACGGTTCGCACCTGAATGTTTGAGTTTAGAGCTTGCAAATGCTGCTTAGCCGCCACGACTTTAGGCTGTTTAATATCGTCTTCTCGGTACAAGACTTGGCGCTGTAAATTAGAGCTGTCTACTTCATCAAAATCTGCCAACACTAATTTGCCAACACCAGCCGCAGCCAAATACAAGGCTGCAGGTGCGCCCAATCCGCCCATACCAACCAGCAATACCTGCGCACTCTTTAACTTGAGCTGCCCCGCCTCACCAACATCCTTAAGTAACAGATGACGGCTATAACGAAGAACTTCTTGATCGCTTAAGGTTGATTGCTTGCTGGTTTGGCTCATAGTGCTTCCTAATGCTGACTGGCTATTTATTGGCTGACAATGGCTTCTAGCTCAGCAACTGCCGCAACCGGATCGGCTGCTTCGGTAATTGCCCGTACCACTGCCACACTGCCCACACCACATTGCCAAACTTGTTTCGCTCGAGGCAAGTCGATGCCTCCAATGGCTACCAAGGGGTAATCTTGCATCAACTGAGCATAACGGCTGAGTTTAGCTAAACCTTGCGGCTTAGATGGCATATCCTTGGTTGTAGTAGGGAAAATGTGCCCAAGTGCAATATAACTCGGTTGCAGCTGGCTAGCACGTAGCAATTCAAAATAACCATGGGTACTAATGCCCAAACGCAAACCTGCGGCAGCAATTTTTTGCAAGTCGGCCACTTCTAAATCTTCTTGGCCTAAATGCACACCATAAGCACCATGCTTAACCGCCAGTTGCCAATAGTCATTAATAAACAAACGCGCTTGATGTTGGTGCCCCAAATCAATGGCCCGTTTAACATCAGCTTCAACCTCAGCATCGGTTTTATCTTTGATCCGTAGCTGAATGGTTTTAATGCCCATATTTAACAAGCGCTCAATCCATTCAACACTGTCTACAACAGGATAAACACCCAGCTTATTAGTGTCACAGCGCGCAAAAGGCACGGCCTCTGGCCAAGACTCACCTAAGCCAAATTGCTTACCCAACTCGGTTTGTGCCGACTCAACCCGTGGGAAGTTTACCCGCTCTGTAGGCCACCCAAGATGGGCTAGATTGCCACGTCCAGTAACTTGCTTTAAGCCCTGATAAACATAGGCTTTAGCAATAACCAAAGCGTCTTCCATGAAAAAATCATGGGCTAAGGCGGAAGCTAAGGCAGAGGCTAAAGTACAGCCGGTACCATGGGTATGCGGTGCATCAATCATGGCACTCGACAATACAATTTCACGCTGGCCGTCGGTGAAATAATCCAAAGCTATCTTGGGAGTTAGCGCTAAGTGTCCACCTTTGGCCCACACCGCTTTAACGCCCTGCTTAAGCAAAGCTGCACAAGCTTGTTTTAGCTCGGCTACACTGTTTAACGCCACGCCACTTAAGGTTGCTAGCTCTGAGGCATTAGGTGTTAGCACATCGGTTTGTGCCAATAGTGCCGGTAAGGCTTGCATTAGATCGTCCAAGGCTAGGTTTGCCCCTGAACTGGCTACTAACACTGGGTCACACACCACCAACGGAGGCTCGGCCCAAGTCGCCTTATAAGTGGCAATTTTATCTGCCACAACACGCACTAATTCTGCACTGCCCAACATGCCAATCTTAATCACTTTGGCGGGGTTGGTGGCCGCAAGCGCATCTAGCTGCGCCGCTAACAGTTCAGGTGAAGACGGCTGAATGGCCGTCACTCCCTTAATGTTTTGCGCAGTTATCGCTGTTACTGCAGTTGCGCACTCCACCTCAAGATCATGGGCAGTTAGCAAGTCAGCTTGCAAGCCCGCCCCCGCACAACTATCGCTACCTGCAATAGTCCAAATTTGCGGGCGCAAACCTTCAGCAGTTTCCAGCTTAAACTTCATCGCTGGTCTCGGCGCGCAGTGGCGAGTGGTAAATCTCGGCACCTTTGTTTCTAAACTCAGCAGATTTTTCTGCCATACCGTCGGCCACAAAACCTAAATCGGCCAATGGCTCGTCAATCATTTTGATTTCCAGCTCGTTGGCATAATCACGCACTTCTTGAGAGATTTTCATTGAGCAGAACTTAGGTCCACACATTGAACAGAAGTGAGCCACTTTGGCCGACTCTTGTGGTAAGGCTTCATCGTGATAGGCACGCGCAGTGTCTGGGTCTAAGGCTAGGTTGAATTGGTCTTCCCAGCGGAACTCGAAACGCGCTTTACTCATCGCATTATCACGAATTTGCGCGCCAGTATGACCTTTAGCTAAATCAGCCGCATGAGCAGCGATCTTGTAAGCAATCATGCCTTGCTTCACGTCTTCTTTGTTAGGTAAACCTAAGTGTTCTTTAGGGGTTACGTAACACAACATAGCACAACCAAACCAACCGATCATTGCAGCACCAATGCCCGATGAAAAGTGATCGTAACCAGGAGAGATGTCGGTGATTAATGGACCAAGCGTGTAGAACGGTGCTTCATGACACTCTTCTAATTGCTTCTCCATGTTCTCTTTAATCATTTGCATTGGCACGTGGCCAGGGCCTTCGATAATCACTTGAACATCGTATTCCCAAGCCACTTTGGTTAGCTCACCTAAGGTTTCTAGCTCAGCAAATTGTGCTTCATCGTTGGCGTCGGCAATCGAGCCAGGACGCATGCCATCACCTAGCGACAGTGATACATCGTAGGCGGCACAAATTTCACAAATCTCGCGAAAACGCTCATACAAGAAGCTTTCTCTATGGTGGGCTAAACACCACTTAGCCATAATTGAGCCACCACGCGATACAATGCCAGTAACTCGCTTAGCGGTCATTGGCACGTAACGCAGCAATACACCTGCGTGAATCGTGAAGTAATCCACCCCTTGCTCCGCTTGCTCAATCAGCGTGTCACGGAACACTTCCCAAGTAAGGTCTTCGGCAACGCCGTTTACTTTTTCTAAGGCTTGGTAGATAGGCACAGTACCAATTGGCACAGGAGAGTTACGAATCACCCATTCGCGGGTTTCGTGAATATAACGGCCAGTAGATAAATCCATTACCGTATCGGCGCCCCAACGGCTTGCCCATACTAGCTTCTCAACTTCTTCTTCAATCGAAGAAGTTACCGCTGAGTTACCAATGTTGGCATTCACCTTAACCAAGAAGTTACGACCAATAATCATTGGCTCGGCTTCAGCGTGGTTAATGTTAGACGGAATAATCGCGCGGCCTCGTGCCACTTCATCACGAACAAACTCACCAGTGATGTGCTCTGGCAATGAGGCACCAAAGGAATGGCCTTTTTGTTGCTCTGCTAACAACTCTTCACGGATTTTGTCGCGGCCCATGTTTTCACGAATAGCAATGTACTCCATCTCTGGGGTAACGATGCCTTGACGAGCGTAGTGCAACTGGGTGACGGTTTTGCCTAATTTAGCTTTACGTGGCGTTGGTAGGTTTTCGAAACGAATATGATCAAGGCCTTCATCTGCCAAGCGTTGCTGCGAGAAGTTAGAGCTTAAACCAGCTAACTCTTCAGTATCACCACGCTCTTCAATCCAAGCTTTACGCAATTGTGGCAAACCTTTATGAACATCTAACTCTGCGTTTTCGTCGGTGTAGATACCCGAAGTGTCGTAAACACGTACCGGCTCGTTAGGCTCAAAGGTAGGTTCTTCTTTGGTGCCGCCAACTAAACTGTCAGACAGGTTAATTTGGCGCATGGCTACTTGGATATCGTCACGACTTCCCTGAATATAGATTTTTTCTGAATTTGGAAAAGGTTGGCCTTGCAGGTTATTAATGTATTGTTCTGCTGCAGCTCGAGTTTCGCGTCTTGACATGACTGGCCTCTAAATAAAAATTTAAGTAATGAGGCTTGTCGGATGTAGGAAAAGTAACCAAATGTTAGACCAAGAGTGCATTTTTACACTAGTAGTAACAGAAGGAATTGATTACTTATCTTGTTCCCTGCGCAGGCATTATCCTGATCAAGTTATACGGATCCCACACAACGTAGCTTAGCTAACCGTGGTCTCAGCCTTTCGGCACTCCGACAAGAGAGCCGAGTATAGGGCCGAAAAAGCCAAACCACAATAGTGATATTAAGAAAGCCAATGATGATATTCGCTATTTTGCTTAAAACTAGGCTAACAGGTTTAGATAGGCATTTGGCGTAAGCCAACAATGGGATTAGAAGAAACTTTGCGGAATATTAAGTACATCACCAGCAGAGACCCGGTCTTCAAGGCTTACTCGCTCGCGCTCATCGGGAGTAGCCCCTTCTGCTTGTATGGTAATTTTGCTTTTACCGGCACGCTCGGTAAAACCACCAGCAAGAGTTATAGCCCGATTTACCGTTAAGCCGGGTTGATAAGGGTAGGCGCCGGGGCGAGCCACTTCACCATTAATAAAAAAGGGCCGGTATTCAACCATGGTCACTTGCACCATTGGGTCAACTAAATAGTCACCCTTTAGGCCATTTTGGATCTGTAACTGCAGCTCGGTGAGGGTAAGGCCACGCACTCTTATTTCACCTAAAAACGGGTAACGAATAAACCCGTCATCAGATAAACGGGTTTCCAAGCTGAGTTCTGGCTCACCGTATACACTCACTCTAAAGCTATCGCCTGCCGCTAAACGGTAGTTGCTCACCGTTTCAGCATGCAAAGAAAAACACAGCACGCCGACTAGTAAAACTAGTCCTTTTTTAAGGCGCGCAATGTGTTTTCGCATAACTTAATCCTTGATCATAAACTCAGTCTCAACTTAAGACTGGTAACTTGCTTATCATAGGTAACGGCCTGAAGCGTAGAATCTTTATCTCTCCATAGCTGCCAAAGTGAAATTTCTAGCCAGCGACGGAATTGATAGCTCACGCCTACCCGCCCTTCATAAATTTTATCTTGCCGTTCTACGCCCACATAATCGTTGTTGTCGTAACCAACCGTAAAGGTTGTAGCTAGGCGATCTTGCCAGTAATGCTCCCAGTCTAGGGTGATGTTGGTATTGTCGATAACATCACCGCCTTGCTCTGGAGCTTTGGCTTGTCGACCACCTTCCACACTAAAAGTAGAGTAGGTGCGAGGCGACCAATCGGCTGCGAGCGACCAACTTAAATCGCTAAACTTTTCACGTTCACCTTCTTTAAAGTCACGCTGTTGCCAACCGATTTTGGCACGACCTTTCGTTTTTCCGGTTATCGCCCAATCTCCACCAACAAAGCCAAGTAAGTCGTTAAAATCGCGACTTGACGTATTTGGTTCGATGGTTTTATAGTCACTTTTTCCGGCTTTAAGCTCAGCCAATAAGCGGGTGGCTGACGACATTCGATAAAAGAAGCGCGCGCTACCGTCAAAAGCATTGCGATCGCGATACTGAGTAACTTCGCGAAAGTTTTGGTAATCCAGCTGACGAGCATTGGCTTCTAGCTCGATCTGCGCGGTAGCGCTTCTGGCACCAAAGCCATATAAACCATGCAGCCAATGCAGGTTATATTGCACGGGTTCGTCAATCACGCCACCGACACCAGAGGAAATACCTTCACCACGTTGGTCGTGGTCGCGACGAAAATCGTAACGCAATTTAGCACGTTGGCGAGCGCTAAACTCCCATTCGCCATTTACCCGTAGGTGGTGGTCTAAAAAGTTGTCTTCAGAGCTGTCGAAGTACTCGCCCCACACCAAGCGATATGCCGCATAATAAGTGCTTTTTTCTTGCTCAGAAATAGCAGCAATGGCTGGCGAGACAATGGTTCCCCAAGAAGAAATTTGGTCCGTATTACTGTTGGTAAGGTTGCTGTCGTATAAACCTAATACTTCAATACTAGGTACAACACCTACTCCGTCTGCACTATACCACTTGGCAGGCTGCATGTTGGCCAAACTAGGGCCTGCAATTGCTAGGGCTGGCAGCAAGATGATCCCTATCTTGCGCATCGATAATCCTCCAAAACGTCTGTAGTTACCTTAGCAAAGGCCAAGGACTAGGCTCAACGCTTTTTATCCACCTTGCGTAGATTAAATGTGAATATTGTGTGTCATTTGGCGATAAGGCTTTAGCGGCTGTTGAACTTTCTAGCTGATTTTCGCGGACAAAACTAATCCGCGAAAAGTCGGCAGCCCCTAGTATTGAAACTGCAAACCAAGGCTAAACAACAAGGCGATGAAAAAACTTAGCTTGGCGGTGAGCTGCAATTGCTTGTCCAATAACTGATGCTGGCGCGCAAGCATCACTGTTTTGGTTACCTTCATTAAGACTAAAGCAGGCAACAAACACAGCCAAGCAAAATTAGCGCTACTTTGCCAAACAATAAAGCTGGCAAATAGCATTAAAGCCAGCGCCACCAATACCAAGTGGTAACGACGGGCATTACGCTCGCCTAAGCGCACCGCCAAGGTGAGCTTTCCAGCAGCTTTATCAGGCGAAAAGTCTCGCAAATTATTAATGTTGAGCACTGCTGTCGCTAGCAAACCATTAGCTGCCGCTATCATCATGACTGGCCAACTCAGGCTCTGAGTATGCAAGTAATAAGAGCCCATTACGCCCAGCAAACCAAAGAACAAAAACACGCTAATATCACCAAAACCACGATAACCGTAAGGTCGAGAGCCCATGGTGTAGGCCATAGCCGCAACAATCGACAGCCCACCCAAGGCGATAAACCCTAACCAAGCCTGCGGATTACTGCCCAAACTTACCGCCAGTAGTGCAATGCCGCTTAACACTGCCAGCAGGGCAACCAGCGTAATCGCCCGAAACATTTGCTGCTTAGTCAACAATCCAGCTTGAATCGCACGAGCGGGGCCCACTCGAGTATCATCATCAACACCACTTACCGCATCGCCATAATCATTGGCTAAATTGGAAAGAATTTGCAGCAATAGGGCCGTTAGCAAAGCCAGCAGCAACACTGGCCAAGCAAAGATTCCCTCAGAATACGCCAGTGCAGAACCTAAAATGATCGACGCGCTCGCTAAAGGCAAGGTGCGTAAACGCGCCGCATGAAGCCATGATTTCAAAGTAATATTCAACATTAAGATAAGAACTTAGCGCCTATTATTGCTCAGCATCAAGGCTGAGCCAAATCTGACTATAAACTTGTAACAAAAACAGCTACATTGAAACGGTGTAATAGAGCAGGAATAGTTAAGGTGAGACTCACTGCTAGCCAGTTTCAAAATGCCATAAACCAGCTTAGGCTCTTGCCGCAGCAGGGTTTTCAGCAGGTTTGTATAAAACTGCCAAAGCTCGATCTTCTCGCCTGGCTTAACCAGCAACAACACACCACCCGCGGTTACTGGAAAAACAAACGCCAGCAACAAGTTGCCTTTGTGGGTGCGGCTAAATCGGTGCTCGACTTAGAACAGCTGCAATCGGTGTGTGACCAATTAGACCCACGCAATAACCAGCTGCGCTTTTATGGCGGCATTGCCTTTGCTCGCCAAAGTGCTCTGTGGTCTAGCTTTCCACATCGCCGCTTTATTCTACCGCGCTTTGAAATACGTTGTGACGGCGAATATACCCGCTTGTTCATCAATGCTAATTTTGAACATCAACCAGAGCTAGAGTATCAGCGCATCGAAAAGGCCTTTGCTGCCTTAAAACCAGTACAAGCCCTGCAACACACGCCACTTAAAGCCCTATCTCGCCAAGACCAACCTAGTCGCGAACAATGGCAGCACTTGGTTAAGCAAGTCACCAGCGAAGATTTTCAACAACACACCGCCAAAGTTGTGTTGTCTCGGCAAACCAATTTGCAACTAAATGCCGAAATAAACGCTTTTTCTTTGCTACAACAATGGCAACAGAAAGAACGTAACTGCTACAGCTTTTTATTTCAGTTTGATGGGGTAACTAGCTTTTTAGGCTGCAGTCCCGAGCGTTTGTATTCTCGTGAAGGCAGCCAATTGGTCAGTGAAGCCTTGGCCGGCACCGCGCCCCGTGGAGAAACTAGCGAGCTAGATACTCAGCTGGGCGAACAGCTACTAGAAGACGCCAAAAATAAACTAGAAAATCAACTGGTAGTGGATGATTTAACTCGCCGTTTGAAAGAGTTAAGCCTGCATGTGCGCACCTTAGATAATCTAGAATTGCTAAAACTAGATAGAGTACAGCACTTAAAACGGCGGATTCAGGCCCGTATTAGCCCTGCCTTAGATGACCGCTCGTTATTGCAGGCCTTGCATCCCACCCCTGCAGTAGGCGGCTTGCCACGTTCTTCTGCAGTGCAATATATTCTAAAAAACGAAGGCTATGCCCGAGGCTGGTATGCTGGTGCTGTTGGCTGGTTAAGCGGCGCACAAAGCGAGTTTTCGGTGGCTATTCGTAGCGCCTTAGTTACCCCACAACATTTAAGTACCTTTGCCGGTGCAGGGATCGTGGCAGGCTCACAAGCCGAGCAAGAATGGCAAGAGCTTAACCATAAAATCGCCACGGTATTGCAGTTGGTAGATAAGGACCTACTCCTTGATTAAAAACATTAATATTGCCTGGGCTGAGTGCTTAATAGAAGATTGCATTCGCCACGGCATAGAGCACTTTTGTATCGCCCCCGGCTCTCGCTCTACGCCATTAACTTTAGCGGTGGCTAAGCACCCTAAAGCCACTAGCCATTGCCACTTTGACGAACGCGGTTTAGGCTTTTTTGCTTTGGGTTTAAGTAAGGCTCGCCAGCAAACTGTAGCCATTATCACCACCTCGGGCAGTGCGGTTGCTAATCTTTACCCGGCGGTGGTTGAGGCAAAGCAATCGAGCATTCCATTGTTAGTGCTTAGCGCCGACCGACCGCAGGAACTTGTGGCTGTTGGTGCTAATCAAGCCATCGAACAGCAGGGGATGTTTGCCAACTACCCGGTATATAGCGGCCAACTAGCCGAACCCAGTGTTGATGCCTCACTAGCCAATATGCTCAGCGAGCTGGGTCATGCCTTAGCGCTGCAGCAACAAACGCCTGGCCCAGTGCATATAAATTGCCCTTACCGTGAACCCTTTTATCCTGAGCAAGCTAAACAAGATTTAACTGCGCTTTATAAGCAACTTGAAGCTTGGATAAACAGCGGCTCGCCCTATTACCAACAACACCCTAATAGCTCCCAGCCCGTCGTTAGTCAGCATTGGCCAGAGCTACTCGAAAAGTCCAAAGCATTGGTAATAATAGGTCAGCAAACAGCCGAGCAAAGCCAAGCCATTATCGCTTGGGCGCAGCAAGCAGGCTGGCCAGTGGTAGTCGATTGCCAAAGCCATTGGCAAACCGCTGAAGAAGGCACAGGGCTGATTCAACACGCTGAGCTATTACTCGCCAACTCGCGATTTGCCGAACAAGTACAAGCTGAACTTATTATTCAGTTTGGCGGCAAGCTGGTGTCGAAACGCCTCAACCAATGGCTGGCCAAGAGCTCAGCAAAGTACTATTTAATTGATCAATCAGCGCAACGGGTAAACCCCGGCCAAGGTATCCAGCAGCGCTGGCAATGCAGCGCCCAAGCTTGGCTACACGCTCATCCAGTTAAGACAAGCACCAGTAGCCAGCAGTATTTAGAGCGATGGACCCAAGCTCAACAAGCCATTAGCGAGGACGTCAATACTGCCTTACTCGATTACTCTGAGCTGGCAATATGCACACAAATTTCGGCACAGCAAAAACCGCAATCAGCCTTGTTTATGGGCAATAGCATGGTCGTGCGTTTGTTTGAACTACTTGGCCAACCTTGCCAAGCGGAGCATTACTTTGCCAACCGAGGAGCGTCGGGCATTGATGGTTTATTAGCCACCAGCGTAGGAGTTGCCGAAGGTCTGCAACAAACATGTACTTTGGTGATTGGCGATACCTCGTTATTGCATGACTTAAACTCCTTAAGCCTTGCCGCTAATAGCCAGCAAAATCTGGTGATAGTGCTGTTTAACAATAACGGCGGTGAAATATTTAATCTGCTACCAGCACTATCAACTTGTTCGCAGGATCAACAGCTAAGCAAACAGTATTACCAGTTGCCTCATCAGGTCGACTTTGCCGCCGCCGCAGCCACCTTCAATTTAGCTTATCAACAGGTGGTAAATTTCGAACAATTCGACCATGCTTTTGAGCGTGCACAGCAGCAAGCCGGAGCCAGCTTGATTGAAGTCTGCTTTACTCCAGGCGATGCCAGTGCGCGTTATCAATCTTTAATTAGTCAGGTAGCCAGCCACGATGCACTTTAGCGTTTACGGACAAAGCCAACATCCCTGTTTAGTTTTTTTGCATGGATTTCTAGGTAGCGGTAGCGACTGGCAAGCGCAAATTGCAGCGCTTAGCCAGCACTACTATTGTGTAACCGTAGACATTGCCGGCCATGGCATGAGCGCCCAGCAGAGGCTTAAACCACGCAATGCCTTTAAAGATTTTAGCCACCAGCTCACCGCATGCTTAAAGCGCCTTAAAATCGCCCATTACCATTTAGTGGGTTACAGCCTAGGAGGCCGCTTAGCGCTGCAACATGCTTTACTCGCCCCCAAAGGTATTGAACGACTAGTTATCGAATCTGCCAATACTGGCTTAAGTGATGAAGATGCACGCCAACAACGCTTAGTGCACGACAACCGTTGGGCAGACCGCTGGTTAACTGAGCCTCTGGATACGCTAATTAACGAATGGTACCAACAAACGGTATTTGCCAACCTAACTAGCCAGCAACGGCAGCAGCTTATCCAACGCCGCCAACATCAAGACCAACAAGGCATTGCCGCAACGTTGCGTGCAACCAGCTTGGGTTTGCAGCAAGATCTGAGTCGGCAACTTGGTCAGTTAAAAATGCCGCTAGATTTTATTGGTGGAAGCCTAGACAATAAATACCAAGCACTAGCCAAACAGCTACAACAAGATTACCCGCGCCTTAAATGTCACATCATTGAAGGCGCTGGGCACAATTGCCATTTTGAACAACCGACACTGTTTCTCGAACAACTGTACAGTGTCCTAAATAATGATAGAGAAGAGAATGACCCAAATTGATAGCTCAGCAGTAACTTGGCAGGATGCCGACAATGGATACGAAGATATTCGCTACCATAAGTCCGCCTGCGGCATCGCCAAGATCACCATTAACCGCCCGCAAGTTCGCAACGCATTTCGTCCTTTAACGGTTCAAGAAATGATGCATGCCCTAAACGACGCCCGCATCGACCCAGAAGTGGGTGTGATTATTCTTACTGGCGAAGGTGAACTGGCTTTTTGTTCTGGCGGCGACCAATCGGTACGTGGTGATTACGGCGGCTATAAAGATGACCAAGGGACCCATCACCTAAATGTATTAGATTTTCAACGCCAAATTCGTACCTGCCCTAAACCTGTGGTAGCCATGGTAGCTGGTTATGCTGTAGGTGGTGGCCATGTATTACACATGATGTGTGACTTAACCATTGCCGCCGACAACGCCAAATTTGGCCAAACTGGTCCTAAAGTAGGCTCTTTTGATGGTGGCTGGGGAGCCAGTTACATGGCGCGCATAGTTGGCCAAAAGAAAGCGCGTGAGATTTGGTTTTTATGCCGAATGTATGATGCAAAAGAAGCGCTTGATATGGGCTTAGTGAACACCGTAGTGCCCTATGCAGAGCTAGAAAAAGAAACCGTGCAGTGGTGTCGTGAGATGTTGCAAAACAGCCCTATGGCCCTGCGCTGTTTAAAAGCTGCACTCAATGCTGATTGTGATGGCCAAGCGGGCTTGCAAGAACTCGCGGGCAACGCCACCATGCTGTTCTACATGACAGAAGAAGGCCAAGAAGGCCGTAACGCCTTTAACGAAAAACGCCCGCCTGAGTTTAGTAAATTTAAACGTAATCCTTAACGGCAATGGTGAAGGGCAGAATCCTCGTATGCTTTAGCGAGTATTCTGCCCCACTCTTCATTTAACCTAATCCACTCAAATAGCTCACTTGCACCACTCAACCAGCTTAAAAACACCCACTAAAGCATAATAATAAATCGCATATTTGCTATTGCGGCCATTCCGTACAAAGTGATAAATTTGCAGAGTGATGAGTGCTTCATCACTTCTAGTATTTGAGAGGTCTCAGCATGCTCTGTAACTGGCAAAGTGCTACCTTAAGTCGCTATACCCAAGCATTTGTTGAACCCATACAGCTTGGTTCTCTAAAACATAAGCAACGCCAAGGTCTTTACCTCGAAATTCGCTTTCGTGATGGCCGCTTGGGACGTGGAGAAATTGCCCCTCTGCCCGGTTTTAGCGAAGAAACATTAGCGCAAGCAGAGCAGCAAATTACCGACTATTTACAAGGGCATGTTCAGCGTAAGTTGTATCCAAGTGTTGCCTTTGGTATCGACTGCGCGATGGCAGGGCTACCGCCAAGTACTCCTATTGTTTCTGGCTACCCACTACTGAATGGCGACTTGGCTTACTGCCAACAAGTACTGGACTCTCAATCTGGTAATCTAGCCAAGCTAAAAGTGGCTCGCCAATCCCCCAAACAAGATCTCGAACTGATTCAGCAACTGCAGCACAGCTATCCTGATTTACAGCTACGTTTAGATGCAAACCGCGGCTGGATATGGAACCAAGCGATTTTTGTTTTAGAGAATATCGATCTTAGCCGCATCGACTATATCGAAGAACCGCTAATGAATAGCCAACAGTGTGAGTTGTTAGCCCAACGCACAGGCGTAGGCATTGGCTTAGATGAAACCTTACAAGACAGTAGCTACCGCTATCATTACTTCGAAGGTTTGCGCTGCTTAGTCATTAAACCCAGTTTATTAGGCCCTTGGCGAACCTGTGCCAGCATTATCGACCAAGCACAAGCTAACCAAGTAAGTTGTGTGCTTAGCTCAGCTTACGAAAGCGAATTTGGTTTACAGTGGATCAACGCCATGGCCAAACAATATACTCCAGAGCAAGCGCCGGGTTTAGATACGCTAAAGGCATTTAGTGAGCAAGCGGCTCAAATTGAGTTAATCGGCGAATTTCAACATCACAGCTAATATGAGCTTTTACCTGCGTTTTAAGTGAAACTAAAGCTTTCACTTAAATCTCTTTGTGAAAAATGACAATATCTTTATATTCAGCAGCTTATTATAAAAATTTCAAACTTTCTTCCACCGCCCTTTTATTAATTTTATTATCAAATTAATAAAATATAAGTAAAAGTGTGACTCAACTATAGTGCCAACTTTTAGTAATTCTTAAAAAGCCGCACCTTTGAGAAAACGTTTTCTTGAAACCCATCACAGAGTGACACTTAATGTGAATAAACATTATAGCTGTATGAAAAAGCATCATTGGTGAGTGTATCTTATAAGCCTAATCTGGTTCACGAGGAATGAGTTTTTGGGATTACCTCTACACCCTACAATTAGCTAAAAAATATAAAACAAGCTATAAAGCAAGGAGCCAAAACATGAAAAAACTGACCACTCTATTGTGCGCAGTCGCGTTAGCCGTTTCCGCCCCAGTATTTGCCAAAACCGTTAAAATTGGTATGGCCATCGATGATCTTCGCTTAGAGCGCTGGCAAAAAGACCGAGACTTTTTTGTTGAGAAAGCCGAGGAACTTGGTGCCAAAGTATATGTTCAATCGTCCAACAGTAATGAAACCGCCCAGATCTCTCAGATTGAGAACATGATTTCTCGTGGCGTAGACGTATTAGTCATTATTCCCTACAACGGCAAAGTATTGTCTAACGTGATTGCGGAAGCTAAATCCGAAGGTATTCGGGTATTAGCCTACGATCGCTTGATCAACAATGCCGATATCGATTTCTACTTGTCTTTCGACAATGAAAAAGTGGGCGAGCTACAAGCTCAAGCACTGATAGAGCGTAAAGCCGACGGAAACTTCTTCCTAATGGGCGGCTCACCGGTTGATAACAACGCTAAGTTATTCCGCCAAGGGCAGATGAACATACTGCAGCCACTGATCGACAAAGGTGATATTAAAGTGGTGGGTGACCAATGGGTTGATGGCTGGTTAGCCGAGAATGCCCTAAAAATCATGGAAAATGCCTTAACTGCTAACGACAACAATATCGATGTGGTAGTTGCCTCTAACGACTCTACTGCAGGTGGTGCGATTCAAGCATTAGACGCACAAGGTCTAGCTGGTAAGGTGCATATTTCTGGTCAAGACGCAGATTTAGCAGCCAGCCGCCGCGTGGTCGCGGGCACCCAAACCATGACCATTTACAAGCCAATTAAACTGCTCGCTACAACTGCAGCAGAGCTGGCAGTGCAAATGGGCAACGGCCAGATGCCAGAGTCCAACTCTAGCTTAAACAACGGTACTAAAGATGTACCTTCTTACCTACTTACGCCAATTCCTGTAGATAAGTCGAATATTGATCAAACAGTAATTGCCGACGGCTTCCATAGCAAAGCAGACGTATATCAATAACCACAAAGCACTATTCACTACGCAGTAAAAAAGGGTGGGGCCAACGCCTCGCCCTTTTTATTAGGAGTTAAGATGAGCCAAAGCAGCTTATTGATGATGTCTGACATCGTTAAAAAATTCTCCGGAGTGATTGCGCTTAATGGGGTTAATTTCAATTTAGAACGTGGCGAAGTTGTCTCGCTTTGCGGCGAGAACGGCTCTGGGAAGTCCACCTTAATGAAGGTGCTAACCGGCGTTCACCCCCATGGTAGTTACGAAGGACAAATCATTTATAAAGGCGAGCCGCTTGTTTCGCGCAATATTCGCGATAGCGAGGCAAAAGGCATTGCCATCATTCACCAAGAGCTCACGTTAGTTAAAGAGCTGTCTATTCTAGAAAACATTTTTCTTGGTGCCGAAATCACCAGTTACGGGGTACTGGATCACAGTGCGATGTTTAAGCAAACCGAAGACTTGCTTAAACGGGTAAAACTTGATGTTTCGCCCGACACAGCTATTCGGGAATTAGGGGTTGGCCAACAGCAACTGGTAGAAATTGCCAAGGCCTTATCTAAAGAAGCCGAAGTATTAGTGCTAGATGAACCAAGTGCGCCACTAACAGAATCCGAAACTCGGGTACTGTTAGACATTGTTAAACAGCTACGCAGTGAAGGCGTGAGTTGTGTTTACATCTCCCACAAGCTCACCGAAGTGAAAGAAATTTCTGACCGAATCTGCATCATTCGCGATGGTGAGCACATTGGAACTCAAGATGCTAAACACATGTCTACCGACGACATTATTAGCATGATGGTAGGCCGTGAGCTTAAACAGCTATTTCCCCGTGAAGAGCACCCTATTGGCGACGCGATCCTCAAAGTTGGGCCGGTTAACGCCCAATTGAGCAAGTCGTCCAATCTTAAACAAGTAGACCAAGTAAGTTTTAGTCTGCGTAAGGGTGAGATTTTGGGCGTGGCTGGTTTAGTGGGTTCGGGCCGTACCGAACTTATGCAGTGTTTATTTGGTTCTTACGAAGGCATTTACCAATGCCCTGTGGAACTAGATGGAAAACCGATAAAAATTCGCCACAATCGAGATGCTTTAAATCACGGCATTGCCATGGTGCCAGAAGACCGTAAACGCCATGGCATTGTGCCAATTATGGGAGTGGGTCAAAACATTACCCTAGCCGGTTTAAACATGTTTAGTGGCTTAGGCCAAACCGTCAATGAATCTGCTGAACAAGCAGCCATAGAACAATCCATTCAACGCCTTAAAGTAAAAACAGCATCCCCAGAGTTGGCCATAAAAAGCCTCAGTGGAGGCAACCAACAAAAAGCTATTTTAGCCAAATTCTTATTATTACAACCGCGTATTTTGATCCTTGATGAACCCACAAGAGGCATCGATGTAGGGGCAAAGTATGAAATTTATAAGTTGATGTATCAATTGGTTAAACAAGGGATCAGCATCATTATGGTGTCCTCCGAATTGCCGGAAGTATTAGGCATTAGTGACCGAGTATTAGTGATGCATGAAGGTAAATTGAAAGGCCTTCTAGACAATCAAAACCTGAGCCAAGAAATGGTGATGGACTGCGCGTTGGCCGAGGAGTAATAAACATGTCTAGTCAAGAAACAACTATCAGTGACACCAATACGAAGGTGGGCTTGATGAACAATTTAAAGAAAATGAAGTTACAAGTATTGGTGATGTTTGCAGCTATCGCGGTAATTATGCTGTTTTTCTACTTCGCCACCGAGGGCAGCTATCTTACCCCACGTAATATTTCTAACTTACTACGCCAAACGGCGATTACCGGCATACTTGCGATTGGCATGGTGTTTGTGATCATCTCGGCAGAGATTGATTTATCGGTTGGCTCGATGATGGGCTTATTGGGTGGCGCAGCCGCCATTATGGATGTGTGGTGGCAATTACCTTTACCGCTCACCATTGTGCTTACTTTAAGTGCTGGCTTTTTACTTGGCCTGTGGAATGGTTGGTGGGTAGCCTACCGCAAAGTACCATCGTTTATTGTTACGCTAGCCGGCTTACTGGCCTTTAGGGGGATTTTAATCGGCATTACTGGCGGTAGCACGGTTGCTCCAACAACCCCAGATATGGGCATTATTGGCCAAAGCTACTTGCCAGATATGTTCTCACTAATCACCACTGTAGGTGCGTTAGCTGTCTTCTTTGCTTGGCAAGGCAAACTGCGTAAAACTCGCTCAGAGCACAAACTAAGCAATAACCCCGTCACTGGCGATATATTCAAGTTCGGCCTGATTGCCATCTTCGCCCTAGGCACAGTATTACTATTAAACGACTACCGCGGTGTTCCCACTCCCGTATTGTTGCTGGTTGTGCTGATGTTTGCCGCTGCCTTTATGGCCAAGAAAACCGCCTTTGGTCGCCGCATTTACGCCATTGGTGGCAATCTTGAAGCCAGCCGTTTATCTGGTATCAACGTTGAGCGCACCAAGCTATCAGTATTTGCTATTAATGGCTTATTGGTGGGCGTGGCGGGCTTAATTTTGGCTTCACGTTTAGGCGCGGGTTCTCCATCTGCTGGTAACATTGCCGAGTTAGACGCCATTGCGGCATGTGTGATTGGCGGTACCAGTTTAGCCGGTGGGGTGGGCACAGTATTTGGCGCAGTGATGGGCGCATTTATTATGGCCAGTTTAGACAACGGCATGAGCATGATGGATGTACCAACATATTGGCAATCCATCATCAAAGGTAGCATCTTGCTATTGGCGGTTTGGATGGATGTAGCCAGTAAGAAGCGCGCTTAAACTGATAATTTACCTAATAAAAGCCAGCCCTAACCTACAAGGCAAAAGGCTGGCTTAGCTAACAATCTTGGCTAAACTTAAACATTATTAACTAGCCAAAATCTCTATGAGCACCGAACCACTTCACGGCGACTACCAGCTTTACCTACTCGACAACTTGCTAATAGCCAGCGCTCAAGGCGCCTGGAATCAAGCGGTTAGTGAACACTTTGCTGAGGACTTTAAACGTATTGGGCAATCACTAGCGGCGCCATGGGCACATTTAGTATTGTTAGAACAATGGGAATTAGCAGTGCCAGAAGCAGAGCTGGCAATCAGTGAACTGCAGCAATGGTGCATTCAAACGGGAATGAGCCACGTGGCGCAAGTATTTAGTTTTTCACCACTCAAACAATACCAACTCCAGCGGATGCTACCTGCTGAACAACACTATACTAAACAGGTGTTTCTTGAAGTATCTAACGCGACTCAATGGCTGAGCCAACAAGGCTTTGAGGCAGCCAAAAGCTTCGAGCTAACAGACAATAAACCCAGTATGATTCAGCGTCATTTTGATAAGGTGGCTTAGCCTATTGCCGAAGGTACATCTAAGGCGTAGTAGCTAAATTGGTTGCGCCCTTTAGACTTAGCTTGATACATCGCCGCATCGGCATTTCGCACCAATAGTTCTGGGTCATTGCCATCAGCAGGATACATGCTAATCCCTACGCTGGCGTAAACGGGCTGAATATGCACCCCTAAGCTTACTTCCTGGGCTAAACGACGCAGCACAGTATTCACTACATCGTTGGCTTCTTCTGGCTCAGAAATTGACTCTAGAGCCAGCATAAATTCATCACCGGCAAAGCGGGCCACCGAATCGCCAGACCGGATAGAGTCTCGCAATACTGTTGCAACCTGCTTTAACAAGAGGTCGCCGGCTTCATGGCCTAAATTGTCGTTAACCTGCTTAAAGTTATCCAAATCGATAAACACCACCGCTAGGCTATTTTGTTCGGTTTGAGCGCGGTGAATCGAGCCTCGTAGCTGCTCCAAAAACAAACTGCGGTTAGGCAAACCCGTTAAGCTATCGTGGCTAGCCATGTGGCGCAGGTTAATCTCATTGTCTTTAAGCTCAACAATTTGCTTATTAATTTGCCGCGACATGGCTTTAAAGGTATTGGCCAATAAACCAATCTCATCTTTACGCTCGCTAGGTAAAAGCTGGGCAGCAGGCAATTTACCTTTAGAAAAAGAGTTTACCGCTACCATCATATTGCGAATAGGCTGGGACAAAACCTTAGCAAATAACAGGGAGGTAAGTAGCCCAACTAAACTCAGCGCTAAACAAACTTTGATCATCGAGCCCGCTAACGAGTCCATAATATGGCTGAGACTAGGCAGTGGACTTGCTAGGCCCAGCACTGCCATTTTTGGACTAGATTTAGGTCCATAAAATAAGGGAGTGAAAGACACCGCTCGCTCATATTTGTAGACCGCGGAGGGGTCTAGCACAAAGGTTCTTGGCTGCAGATCATTAAACAGTACTTCCATCTGAGGGAAGTCACGTTGCATTAGATAGCGATGGCCAAAATGAAAACCAAACTGTTTATCAGGATTTGGATTAACTAAATAGTCTCCTTTTTGGTTGGCTAAATAAATAGCCACACCTTCGGGCAAATCGGCCTGCATTTGGCTAAACAGACTTTCCAAACCTACATTCACCACCACCAAACCGCGGGCTTTACCCTCAACATATACTGGCGAAGCAATTTTTAAGGTAGGTTGATGCTGGCCCAGCTCGACACCTTTTTCATTGTGAATATCTACATCTGACAAATAGCTCTCGCCGGCATTTAAACGCAAGGTACGAAAAACATAAGGATAATGCGCTTTTTCTTCCAAGCTTGCAGCGGGAATAGCTATCAAGCCATCACTTAGTCTATCGACTCGAATCAACTCGCGACCAAAATTGTCAGCACCAATAAAACGCACTTGGAAATAAGAAGGATTTAAACTTAACTTTTGCTTAAAAATATCTTTTAGCTGCTCTGAAAGTACCAGCTTATTGTCGGCCTCGAAGTAACCGGCCGTTTGCGGAATAGAACTTAAAAACAATACATCTTTGGTAATTTCATCAATGCTACTGCTAAATTCTCGGGTAAGGATTTGAGTGGTTGTGGCTAACTCTCGCTCGGCACTTTCGGCTAACAACCCACGGCTTTCATGATAACTAACCGCGGCGGTAACCACCGACGCCAAAATACCAAAGCCAGCAAACCAAAGACCAAAACGAAGAGAAATGGAGTTGATCATGGCAGGCTCATCATCTGCAAGGTTTTGCCGCTAAGAATATTTTCCCAAAACTCACTGCGGCGTTGATGGTCTTCCACTTCTTCGAGCCAAATGATCTTGTCTTCTGGTAGCGAGCGAGTGTCTTGCACAATGGTATTCGCTAAGCCTTGGCGCTCGGTTAACAACTGGCTAACCCAAGGCTCTAAGGTGAAATCAATCCACTTATGGGCTAAGTCTTGGTTTTTTACACCACTCGACATTGCCCAGCAATCTAACCAAGCCAAGGCACCCTCTTGCGGGATAACATATCCAATGTCTGCGCCAGCATCTTGCAACTGTTTGAGCTGCTGAGCCCCATAGTTAGCAAATACTAAAGCTACCGACTCTTGATTATAAAACTCTGAGGCTTCTTCTGGAGAGCTATAAAAGGTTAATACATTACGTCTTAAAGCCAATAACTGCTCGGTGCTTAGTTTTAGCTGCTGATTTGTTTGCTGAAAAGGATTCTCTACACCTAGAACCATGCCCGCTAATGTGTAGTTATGGGCACTGCCGTTGTACGCAAGAATCTTCCCTTGATACTGAGGATCCCACAATACATTCCAGCTAGTAGGCGGCTGTTCAAAATAGTTTTTATTGTAGATTAAGCCCATTTCAGAATAGGTATAGGGGATTGCGTATACCTGCTCATCTCGAGTAACCCCAGGGATATCCTGTAAAGACGTAAAACGAGGCAGTTGTTTGGCCATGTTGCCAATGGCTTGTGGATCTAACGGGCTAGCTAATTTGGCATCAATGTAGCGCTGTAACTCGGCAGTATTTACCGCAAAAACATCATAGTTCTCGCCATTTTTATGGCCCATTCTCAGCCACATTTCATCATCATTGGTTATGTAGCTAACTTTAACTTTAACCTTATAACGCTTTTCAAATGCCGCCACCATATCTGCATCGGCATAACCCGGCCAAGCCAAAACACGTAAATCCACCGGCTCAGCAGCAGAAGCGCAGTTAAACCCAGTAAAAACCAATAAAACGATAGATAGAAGTCGCAACATTCCTTGTTCCCTAATGCCCTAGGTATACCTTGTTAACCATCCAGATAACTTATTAACAAGACCAATAAGTATACGATCCTTGTTTTATTTGTGAATAGAAAACTTATGCACCATCACACATAGATGAAACAAATCAAGCGGTGGTCATTAGATCCTGCTATTTAGACTCGAGTGCTCGACCTAATGTTTCAAAGTACGGCAAAATACAACTACCAATTTGCGACAAATGCTGATCATCGGGATAGGCTCCCTGTTTGGCCAATTCTGTTTGTTTGGTGCCACTGACTAAATAGCTGTTTTTGATATCGTTACGACTTTGAATCCATGCTTCAAACGCCCGCGCCATCATTTCTGTAGGTAAACTAAAATAACGTTGCCCTAACTGTTTATCTAAAGCGACTGAACGGCTTACATAGGGGTGTAGGTTTTGCCCTTGCTCACTTAAAAACACTGCAGCAAACACCTGATCAAGCAGCTGATTTAAGGGATGGGGATATTGTTTCTCATCGGCTAACCAACGCGTAGAGGCAAACTCGTTGCGCCTGGCCGGCTGGCAAAACAACTTTTCAGCCATATAGTGATCAAATGCGTGCCACCACTCATGAGCTAATGCCCCGGCACCAGCGTTTTTAGCAAGCGCGAGGGTTTGACTTGCTGGCGCATAGTGAGCCTGCACATTAGCTTGCCCACCTGTACCAAAAGCCAAACTTAAGCTGCCTCTTAAACCTAAGGCAACTGGAGGTAGATTAAGCAAAAACGCCAGATCGGCTAAAGCATCAAAAATTAGCTCTGCGGCGCGTTGTTTCTCTTGTTTATTAACCCAAGCGCCAATCGCTAAACCAGCAAAGCCAAAAGTTTGCTTAATGTCGGCGAAGTCCACGCTATCACCATGGCGGTAATCAGGACCACGCCGATAGTATTGGCGATTTAGCCCTACACCTGTGGTTTCATTTGCATGCATTTATTGGCCAACACCACATAGTAAACGCTAAACAGCTTGAGCTTTAGGGTTTTCCCCATAAGCATTGGCTTCACTTTCGCTGTCAGACAAAAAGAAAAATAACAGCACTAATACGCCAATAATTGGCAGGAGTAATATAAACAACCACCAACCACTACGCCCGGTATCATGCAGCCTGCGCACAGCCACTGCCAGAGAAGGTAGCAATACCGCCAAGGTGTAAATACTGCCCAATACCCCTAAGCCAGATTCAAGATTAACGGTTCCGGTAACTTGGTCAATAAAACTTAATATCACTCCGATGATGCTGTTGAAAAGCACAAACATCCAATATTCTTTGCGTCGAGCGCGCCCATTAAACACCAGATATTTTTTAAGAACCGCTATATACCAACTCATCTTATTACTCCTGTGAACTTGAGATTCATTTGCAGCATAGTGCCGCGCTCAAAGCGTACTTAGATGCACCGCGCCATCGGCAAAATCGATAAAGTGCTTAATGCTAGGCAAGGCATCATCTTGATGGTGAGTAACATACACTAGCTGACTAAGATTGTGTTTTGCCACTAATTCTAAGGCTTTTAACACCGTATTACGTTGTAAAAAATCTAGGCCTTGGCAGGGCTCGTCCAGCAATAATAGTTGCGGCCCTTTCACCAAGGCGCGAGCAATAATCAACAAACGCTGTTGCCCATAAGACAAACTTTTAAAGTAGTGTTTTTCTAAGTTAGCCAGACCAAATAGTTGTAACCATAAACGTGCTTGTTCAAGCTCAAGTTCACTGGCTTGTTGATAAACGCCAATAGAGTCGTACAGACCCGACAACACCACCTCAAGGGCACTACAGTTGACCCGATATTGTAAATGTAAGGCCGCCGAGACCATGCCAATATGCTGCTTAACTTGCCAGATACTTTCACCGCTGCCACGGCGAAATCCCATAACCTCTATTTGATTACTGTAACACTGTGGGTGGTCACCAAAAATTAGATTCAACAAGCTGCTTTTTCCACAACCATTGGGGCCACGAACCTGCCAATGCTCACCGTAGTGTATTTGCCAATTTAAGCCACTAAACAATGTTTCACCGGCATAACTCACCGAGCCTTGAGTAATCGCGAATAGGGGTGTAACTGGTTCTACTTGCTGAAACTCACGCAGAGCCTGCACAATGGCCAAGGATTGTTGCTCAGCTTGCTGTTCCATTTGCTGGCGCTCGGGATGCTGTAACCACTGCTCAATGGTGAGTTGCTGGCTTAGGCCTTGTTCATCAAGCACCGCTACATGACTAATTGAAGCTGGCAACTCGTCATCACGTGAGCTAATGATCAATAGCTGACACTCTTTGGCTAGTTGTTCAAGCAGGGCGAGTAATTGCTGTTGATGGCGGAGATCTAAGCCGGCAAAAGGTTCGTCTAAAATCAACAATTGTGGTTGCTTAATCAGTGCTAAAGCCAGCATCAAGCGACGCGTTTCGCCAGTTGATAACAAACGAAAACCGCGCTTAAGTAAATGGGTTAAATCGCACTGCTGGCTCACTCGCTCAAGTAAACGCGGCTCGGAACAGCCAGCTTCAAGCAACTCAAGTACTGTGTGCCCACTATCTATTTTATCGGTGAACTCACTGTCATCGTCGGCGAGTTCGCGCTCAAGCAAAGCCTGTTGCTGCTCTAAAGAGACTAAAGCTATACGCTGTGGTTGCTGGCTTAAGGTGGCCCGCTCGGCTGCTAAATCTCCCACCAACCAAGCACCCAACAAAGATTTACCGCTACCACTATGGCCAAAGATCGCCCAGTGCTCGCCAGCTTTTAACTCCCAGCGTTTTATCGCCAACTGATGCTGACCAGCCAGTAAGTGTAAATCTTCAATAATCATTCAGCGCAACCATCCGAAAGTCTTACATTTATTGGTAACTATTCTCGCTTAGACTGAAGCATTAATACACTGTATTGGGTTAATCAATTTGCTGAACTAGACTAAATCTAACCGAGATTGAATTATTTATCGCAATACGCAGGTCTGTTAGTACAGATAAAAAGCAAAAGGAAGTGCCGTCACTGTGACTGAACAAACAAATACCAAGCCCTCTTCGCCTTACGTATCCCCCGGTATGCCGGCCCTAGATATGAACGGAAAAACCACTTCTTTCTTTGAATTTTGGCCAACTTGGGCAGTGTATATTCCAGTGGTATTTCAATGGATAGCCTTAGGCATTCGCCATCGCTCGTTCACTTTACCGCTATTGGCAAACCCTAAACTCCCTTTAGCCGGCATGGTCGGTGTAGGCAAAAGCGAACTGCTGGCTCAAGCTACGGGGTCATGTGACGACGCTGTCCTTGCCTGGATGAAAGTCAATCGCACCGGCGCACCATTGGCGCGCCAAGTAGAAGACTTATTAGAGCAAATGCAACAACGCGGCCTCGAGTTTCCAATTGTAGGCAAACCCGATATTGGCTGCCGTGGTGCGGGAGTAAAGTTGCTGCATAACCGCCAAGAGCTGCAAGATTGTCTAGAAAACTATCCGCTTAATGCTGCCATGTTGATTCAAAAATTGGCCAGCTATGAAGCCGAGGCCGGCGTGTTCTTTGTACGCCACCCCGACCAGCCACAAGGTGAGATTATTTCTTTAGCATTAAAGTACACGCCTTATGTAGTGGGTGATGGCCAGTCCACCTTAAAACAGCTGATTAAGGCGGACCCTCGCGCTAGCGAACTGCAACACCTGTATTTAAGTCGTCATCACGACAAACTAGACAGCATAATCGATGAAGGCCAACCCTATAAATTGGTGTTTTCGGCCAGTCATTGTCGCGGCGCTATTTTTCGCGATGCCAATGATTTAATCACTCCAGAATTAAACCAAGCGATTAACCAGATGATGGCCGATTTACCCGAGTTCTATTACGGACGAATGGACATTAAATTCGCCGACATCACCCACTTACAACAAGGAACCAATCTGGAGATTGTCGAAATTAATAGCGCTAGCTCTGAATCGCTGCATATTTGGGATCGTAAAACTCCCTTTCGCGAAGCAATGCGCTCGTTATTGTTTCAATACAAAACCTTATTTGAACTAGGTGCTGCCAATCGCAAACGTGGTTATCGACCACCTAAATTTAAAGAGCTGCTAGTACGCTGGAAACATGAGCGTGAACTCACTGCTTGTTATCCAGAAACGGATTAAGGAGTAATCCATGCAGGAAAAAAATAATCCATTTAGGCTGAGTATGCGCCCACAGTGGTTAGCGAGAGTAATAGAAAAGATCTTGGGCTTAAGCACTTTGGCCAAGCACTATGATGCTGCCCCTAACTTTGTAAATGACAGCCAAACAGCACAAAAGTTTTTGCGTCATACCATGCACCGTTTAGATTTCTCGTTACTCGCCAACAATCCAGAAGCACTTAAAAATGTGCCGCAAGAAGGTCCGCTACTGATTGTGGCTAACCATCCTTTGGGCGGCTTAGAAGGCGTAGCAATGAGCGAATTATTGCTACAAGTGCGCCCCGACTTAAAAGTGCTCACAAATGAACTGTTAGCCAATATAGAAGAGTTTCAAGATCTGTTTATTGGCGTAGACGTGCTCTCTGAGCAAGCCGCCAAGAAAAATGCTCGCGGCATTCGCATGTCTTGCCAGCACTTATCTAAGGGTGGAGCATTAATGATTTACCCCGCGGGCATGGTGTCAGCCATCAATACTGAAACGGGTCAAATAGAAGATCGCCAATGGAACAATTTGGTTGGACGTTTAGCCAAACGTTATAAGGCTCACGTATTACCTTGTTTTGTTACTGGGCGTAATTCCAAATTGTTTTATCTCGCCGGTTTATTGCATCGCCGCCTACGTACTGCCCTTCTGCCAAGAGAGCTAATAAACAAACGTGGTCGTGAATTTACCATGCAAATTGGCGAAATTATTGCACCTAAAGATTATCAAGACTTAAGTGATGAACAAGCCGTTACCGATTACTTGCGGGTAGCGACTGATTTACTGAGTTTACCTAACAATAAAAAAGCTAAAGCTGCGCCCAAGCACCCGCCGCTGCACTTAGTTGAATGTTTGCCTAATGGCCGCCAAGAACTACGTAAGCAGTTAGATACTTTAGAAGACTGCATATTAGTCAGCCACCGTAACTTTAGTGTGTATTGCGCCCCCTACCCACGCTTAGGGCCGATTATGGATGAGATAGCCTTGGCACGGGAAGTCACCTTCAGAGCTGCCGGAGAGGGTACTGGCAAACACTTAGACAGCGACCAGTTCGACCCTCACTATTTGCACTTATTTGTTTGGGATAACGACGCCCATTGCTTGGTAGGAGGTTACCGCCTTGGTCATGCCAACGAAATTGTTGAGCAACACGGCATCAATGCTCTGTATAGCCGCTCACTATACGATTTTGACCAAGCTTATTTGAAACGCATGGGCGATTGTTTAGAAATGGGCCGCTCCTTTGTGGTGCCTAAATACCAGCGCCATCCTCGAGCGCTCGATTTACTGTGGCAAGGCATTGGTCACTACGTGGCAGAAAACCCGCAGTATCACACTTTATTTGGTTGTGTGAGCATTTCCCAAGAGCATTCCGAGCTGGCTCAAGCCTTTATCTCAGATTCGATGATTTCGGCTTTTCGTGCTGAGCAGCGCTATCTAAACGATGTTAAGCCTATTGTGCCTTTAAAGGTGAAAGGCAAAGTATGGTCGAGCAAGGTACTCGCGTCGCTTAGCAACATTGCCATTCTTAATAAACTGGTGGGTCAATGTGAACCGGGTAAATCGATCCCCATTTTGCTGCGTCACTACTTAGCGTTAAATGGCCGCTTTGTCTGTTTTTCAGTGAACAACAGCTTCAATCAGTCGCTAGATGGACTAATTATTGTTGATTTAAGAAAAACCCCTGAGAAATATTTACGTCGTTACCTCGGTCAAACTGGTAGTGAACGCTTTTTAAATAAATGGAGAAACAATGAAGCAGCTGCGTGACGCTACCGTAGAAGCACTTCAGCAAGTGCAACAATTAGTAGAAGCGAGTGATGGAGCACTCTACAACCAGCCCTCTGTTCACAGTGAATCTGGCATTGGTCGCCATGTACGACACATTCTAGATCACTTCTTAGCTCTACAGCATGGTTTGGATAAAGGCAGTATTGATTACAATTCACGCCACCGAGATAGCGATATAGAAAACGATCCAAGCCTAGCCTTACAACTGATTAATCAGCTGTGTAACTGGTTCCTTCACCCACAATCCAGCATTGATGAACGCCCGATTAAGGTGGAGTCAGAGATTTCTTTAAAGCAGCAACAGAGCATGCAGTTTGATAGCAGTTTAAGCCGCGAATTATGCTACTTAATTAACCATACCGTGCACCATGTTGCTTATGCCAAATTAGTGGCAAAAGAGCTGGGCTTATCGGTAGATAATAACATGGGCATCGCACCTAGCACTGCGAGTTACCTGCGCCAACAAGGCAACTAAATGTGTACTGTTAGTGTATTGCGTCTTGACCAGCAAACCGTAATTACCATGAACCGCGATGAAGCCCGTCATCGCCATGAAGCAGGCATAAAGCAACAGCATAAGGGTGATACGGTATTGGTTTACCCCGTTGATGGGCAAGCTGGCGGTACGTGGTTTGGCTTTAACAATCATGGAGTTGTATTAGCGCTATTAAATCGTTACCAAGATCCACAGCATGCAGGTGCGCCCACTCGTGGACAAATTATTCCCCAAGCCTTGGCGTTAGGCAGCAGCCAACACCTTGAGCAACATTTAGCCAAGCAAGATTACCAGCACTTCAACCCTTTTGATCTATTAATGATATCAGCTAATGATTGCCAGCACTTTTCTTGGAATGGTAAACAGCTTAGCCATCATCATCTTAGCGACAAGGCCATTCAGCTCAGTTCATCAGCCTTAAATACCCAACAAGTGTTGGCTAGCCGAAAACACCGCTTCCAACAATGGCTAGAACATAAACCTAGCTCTGCCGAACGAGTACTTAGCGATATTCACCTGCAGCAATGCCAAGAAAACCGCAGCCACTCAGTGCTTATGGACAGAGATGAAGCACACAGCAAAAGCATTTGCCAAGTACGCCTAAGTGCCCTAGATAGCGAGTTTGATTACTACCCAGAAGCTAGCCTACAAGCGTGGCGACAGCAACTTAGCCAAGCTAATCAGCCCTTAGACGCCGGCTTACTAGAGAAACAACAACGCCAACTTTCCATCATCCGTTCTGATTTAATCGACGAGGTAACCCTATGAAAAAGCTAATACTAGCCTTACTGTTTGTCTCCGGATACAGCTTTGCTGCAGATCCTATCTACACGTCTTGGTTTAATAACCTAGCCATCAAAGGTTACGATAGCGTGGCTTATTTTACTGAGAACAAACCAGTAGAAGGCAAAGAGAGTTTTGAATACGAATGGCAAGGTGCTACGTGGCGCTTTAGCAGTGCAGAAAACCTGGCTATGTTTAAAGCCGAGCCAGAAAAGTTTGCGCCACAATATGGTGGGTACTGCGCCTATGCGGTAGCCAAAGGCAAAACAGCCAGCATTGAACCAGAGCAGTTCACCGTGCTCGATGGCAAGCTTTACTTAAACTATAACGCCAGTGTGCAGCAAAAATGGACGGCTAATCGCGATGATTTCATTGTTAGTGCCGACAAAAACTGGCCAGCAGTGCTTAATGATTAATAACTACCGCAAGCTAGTTAACCGGCTTAGCCCTTGGCAAATCGCCTTACTGGCAGCCTTGGTGTATGGCGCTTGGGCTGCCTTTGTGAATAGCGAACACGGTAACCAAGTTGCCTTAAAAGCGGGCTTGGTTCAGGGCAGTTATGCTTTTGTATCAACCTGGTTAATTAGCTTTATCGCTAAATCAATGCTGGCTTATTGGGGTTATAGCCAAGGAGTGCGTTGGTCGGCGATGTCGGTATCTTGGTTAGTTATGCTGGCGATTCCAGTCTTGTTACATACTTGGCAGCAAACACCCGATTTATTAGAAGCCATTCTGCCTGGCCTCGCTATTGGTAGCCTCTACCTTTGGAGCTATTGCCAACAACTACAAGAACCCGCTTAATCAAATAACTTGATCTTGTAGTTTCAGGGCTAATGGCTCTCTTTGCCTAAGTGCTCAGCATGCTGCTCATTGGTTGGAGGCACAGCGTTTAAATAAGCATAATCAATCTTATCTTGCTCTTCTTTGGCGCGGCGTCGTTGTATTTGATATTGCTGCAAGCGCTTCACTTTAGTGTTTTGTGGATTGGTCCAAGCAACATACACCAGTAAACCTAGGCTCATCATACTGGCCGCGCTAAACAAAGCCGCTATCGAAGACTCCACCAAACTGGTTGCAAAGATCATATTTAGGATATGCACGACCGCAATCCCGGTAAGTAACAAGCGGCCATGTAAACTGTCGTGCAGTAAGGAGTAACTAGCCAGCAAGCTAAGAAACAGCAGCACTAAGGCAAACTCAAACCGTAAAGGAAAGATCCACACTCGCTGGATGATGTGATTATCAGAAAAGCCGCCACTGAAGGCGGTCGCCAAAAATGCCAATAAAGCACAAGCAACATAGGCACTTATCGCCAGTTTAAGCATTCTTGTATGGCTCATGTTCAAGTCCTCAATCCTTGTTAGCCATGTTTATATTATAAAACATAATTACCGACTTACTGACAAATGAACAATTAAGAATGAAGCTGGCGCAAATTATCTGGCTATTCTGTGACCTCAGCTGCGAATACCAGTAGCAACTCTGCAGCCAGCGCGGTAGAGCATAGCGCCATGCCAGCTAATACAACAATACCTAAGTACTTAGTGAGAACAATGCTTAAAGCCAGAACGTTGAGTATGCCTTGGTTCATGGTATTTCTCCCTGCAAGCGGTCAGTACAATCACCATTGTGGAGAAAACAACCACCAATAAATGCGACCCACTTCACCGCTTTGTTGGGAGAAATTAAGATCCTCTGTAACTTTGATTAGGAACAAACCAGGGCTCGGTAACTGCCAGAAAAGCTTATATTTTTGAACTAACGCAGTACTTAAACATCCAGATCTAATACTGCTTGATTACGCCCCTGATGTTTTGCCTTATACAAACAGCTATCGGCAAGTTCTAACAGCTTGGTAGGGTCAATAACATCATCAGGTTCAATCAAAATACCACCGACACTAATTGTTAATACCGCGCTTACTTGCGAATCCGCATGTTCAATTTGTAGTTTGGCAACTTCTTTAACCACCTGCTCAGCCATTTTGGGCAGATCTTGTTGATTAGCATCAGAGACTAAAATGGCAAACTCTTCACCGCCGACCCGTGCAACACAATCTTCACTTCGCTTTACCACCTCTGTTAGGGCTTTAGCCACCAGCTTTAAAGCTTCATCACCTTGCACATGCCCGTAGTGGTCGTTGTAAGCTTTGAAATAATCGATGTCGGCCATTAGCACTGCCAACTGGGTTTTGTGCCTTCTGGCACTGGTTACAGCACGATTTAATTCTCGCTTAAACGGCCTACGGTTAACCAAACCTGTTAGCTCGTCGGTTTCGGCTAATACCTGCAAGCGCTCATTTACCTGAAGTAACTCATTTTGCAAACGGTTCATCGCCTGATCGTTTTTTTCGTTAATTAACAGACCACTAATGGCAGCGGCAAATTGACTTAACAATACTACTTGGTAGTCGTCCCAAATCGCGCAATAACTCAAGCTCACACAATTAAGTAAACCAAAGGCCTTATTACCATCACTTAAGGGAATACCTACAAAGGACTTTATCCCGTATTGTTTGAGTAGCTGATATTCGGCGGGAGCATGCCGTTTAAGCTTCTCCACATCACTCACTACTATTGGCGCTACACTCACCAAACGCCGCTTTAGCTCACTAAGTTGGCTTAAGTCCACCGGCTCTATAGGCGCTAAATGCCCTGGCACACTCCATACATCGCGATAAATCGCTTGCTGGCGCTCAAACTCCAATACCACCACCCGCTCTATCGGGAACAAACTGCCTATTGCGGAGGTGGCTCGCTGTAACAATGCCTTTGAATTGCTGGATGTTTGATTTAAAAAAGACAGGGAGATCTCGGACAGCAATTGATTAGCTTCGGTTTGCCAATTAAGCACCGAGGTGCGTTGTTCAACGGTTTCTTCTAACACCTGCCGGTGCTGGTGCAACTGTTGCTCGGCTTCTAAACGAGCATCTAAGCCACGTTGCAAACGTTGTTGTAGCTGTTGCATAGAGCTGGCCACTAAGCCAATTTCATCATTACGTTTTAGTAGCTTACTGGGCAACTGAACAATCTGTTGTTCTTCGGTAAATATCTGGTCTGCAGCCTCGGCTAAACGCCGTAAGTCGCCAGTCACAATCCGCCCTACAAGCAGTAAAATAATCAAACTCATTAAAAAGGTTTTTAAGCCATTAGTTAGCAGTATAACCAAGGCTTGGGCTTTTATATCTTGCTTGATCAAGGATAAGTCTAGGCCAACCGTAAGTTTGCCCAGCGCAGTACCTTGGTGGTCGAGTGAATAAACATAAAACTTCTGGCTTAAATCAGCTTCACCAACGCCCGAAGCCATACCTTCGTCGGTAGAAAAATTTACCGACGACACATATTGCTGCTGCACAAAACCTTGCAGCAAATCATCCAGCAGCTGGTAATCAATTTCCCATACTGCTCGCTCAATCGCGCTCAAGTTTGCTTGGTTATATTCATCAACCCACTGCTCAGCATTTTTAACTGCGCCTGAAAAATTGAAAGCCAGTTGCACGGCCACAGATAACAAAGCAAACAAGGTGCTAGCGCTTACAATTAATATGACCAAGCGTTTGGCAATAGGAGTGCGAAGTTTAAAAGCCCCTTTCATAACAACCTACTGAGCAAACTGAAAACTAAGCGGATTGCCGGCTTCTAGCAGCATGTTCTCAAACATTACTGCATCCCATTTCTTCTGTTTTACTTTTTCAAAGGCCTCTGTCCCTGGCTGCAACATTACAAACAAAGGGGCATTCACTTTACTTGGCAGTGCTTGCCCTTGAATATGTCGATGAATCAAACTTAGTCCCCAACCCGCCGCGGTAAAGTGACCACCCGCCAAGGCGCTAATTTCACCTTGCTCGCGCAACAACAAGGCTTGTTGTGAGGTATTTACGGTGCCAACAATCACATCCCTACCTGGTTGCTTTCCTAATTCTTTAATCGCTTTAATACTGCCAAAAGCCATGTGATCGTTAGCTGTCCACAGGTATTTCAAATCGGGGTAGCGTTTCAGCAAAACTTTAGTTTGTTGGTAGCTACGCTGTTCATCCCAATGGCCATAAATAACCTGTTTTAAGTCAATACCTGCTTGGTGTTGAAAGAAATCGACAGCGCCAGCTGTGCGCTCTACTGAAGCAGGAGTAGTTTTATCTCCCGAGATAATTACCGCTTCACCAGTCACTTGTTCGGCATTTAAGTACATGGATTGGGCCGTTTGGTAACCCGCCCACAAGTTGTTAGGCACGATGCAAGACAGCAAGTAATTTTGCCAATGGGGGTTATTATTGCGAAGCTGTTGCTGTTCAACACTCACATCATTAAGCAACACCAATACATAAACCGATTGCCCTTCTAGCAGGCTAAGCATTCGAGGCAAGGCTTGCTTCTCGTTCACCAGCATGAGGTAATCGGGCAGCTGCTGATTGTTGATCATCCATTCGATGTGCTTAATCATTGAGTAATGATTACGCTCTCCGTGAAAAGTACGGTAATCAAGCGCTAAACGCTTAGCGGCAGCATTAGCAAACATATCTACATCTTGCCAAAAGCTTTCTTCAGCTTTACCGGGGTTTATAAAAACCACCGACGCTTTTCCCCAAGCTAAAGGGCAAATAAACAACAAAAGTAGTAGGATCTTCACGTGATAACTACCAACGCGACTTAATTTCACTTACTTAAAACTATAAACCACCCGCCAGATTTAGCGCGTCTAGTTAGCTAAAAAAACCGCTTAAGTGAAAATAAAACTAAAAAAGCGCCAACTAGGCGCTTTTTTCATAAATACTACAGCTAATTCAACTAGCTAATTACTGGTTTCAAACCGTAAGCCACTTTTGCAAATGGCTAGCGTCATGGCCGCAAATGGCAGCGCCATTAACAAGGCAAGTTGCTCCGTATTGGCTAAACCACTTACACCTAAGATGCCCACTAAACTTGCAGAACCGGTCATTTGTACAAAGCCCAATAAAGCAGAAGCCGTGCCCGCTTTGTCACCAAAAGGCGCTAAAGCGCTGCCAGTTCCCACTGCAATTAACAGACAAAAACCAATGCTAGAGACAAATACCGGAGCCATAAACGCCAGCGGATGCAATACCTGCTGGCCTAGAACTAAGGCAATGGCCGCGCCTGCCATTAAACTTGCGCCAAGCCAAAGGCCTGCTGTTTGTCCGATCTGCTTAATTACTTGAGGAGCCAAAAATGCAGCCACAATGTTAATGGCAGCGTTGCAGCCAAACCACAAGGCATAGTCGGCACTAGATAGCTGCATATCCACCATTAAACGGCCAGCAGACTGCGAAACATAGCCAATAATCATCGCCATCCCCAACATTACCAACAAGGAATAAAAACGAAAGCTAGCTACCGTAATAACCGAATAGTAACGACTAAAAGAATACAAGCGCCCAGTAAACACGTTAGCTTGAGGTTTAGTTTCTTTTAAACCAAATAGCAGCGCCAAAAATACCACCAGCGCAAATGCCACCATAAACCAAAAGTTTGCTGCCCATGACCACCAATGGGTGAGCACGCCACCTAACACGGGTGCCAATGCAGGGACAATGCAAATCACACCGTTTAAATAGCTAAATATATTTTTTGAGCGCTCGGCACCAAATACATCACGCACCCCGGCAAACGCCGCCACCGACAAACAGCTAGCCGCAATGCCTTGAGCTAAGCGCGCGAGCATTAACAGTTCATAACTACTGGCTATCGCCGCCAAGGCAGAGCTTGCCAAATATAACAGCGCACCTACCAAAGCCAATGGTCTACGGCCATAGCGGTCGGCCAATGGGCCCACTAACAACTGGCCAATACCAAAAGAAAACAAAAACACCGGGATAGTTTGAGCAATCCACGCCACAGGCACATCAAAGGCCTGCGCCATTTGTGGAATAGCGGGTAAAAAGATATCAATCGCTAAGGGTGAGAACAGCACCATTAACATGAATAGGGGTAAAGGCTTCGACATAGCATGCTCCAAAAACAAGGTGGGCATTGTAAGTCCTGCACTTTATGAATCATAATGATAGTTTAGATTCACTCATAGTCCTCACAGGAATATCATGTCTCAGCAATACGATCTTAATCTACTGCGAGTTTTACTCACCTTGCTTGAAGAACGCAGTGTATCCAAAGCAGCAGATAAGCTATTCCTCACCCAATCGGCAGTGAGTAAGCAATTGGCCAAATTGCGTCAGCAGCTAAACGATCCTTTATTTATTCGCCATGCCAATGGCTTAAGCCCAACGCCAAGGGTGCGCAGCCTAGAACCTAAATTGCGGCAGTGGCTGCAAAGCGCTAATGAAATGATTGAAGCAGAAGGCTTTGAGCCAGCGATTAGCCAACGTAACTTTCGCTGCTGCCTTAATGAAACCTGCTTTGCTACCTTATTGCCACGTTTTTTTGGCAAATTGATGCAACAAGCACCCGGCCTAAAGCTGGATACTCACCGCCTAGAGCCAGGCAGTATCGAAGGTCTGCAAAAAGGGGAATTTGATTTAGCTATTGTGGCTCGCGATAACGACGAACGCGCGCCAAGTCACTTTCAAGTTAAACAAGTGCCCGCTCAAATTCATAGCTTTGAGTTATTTAGAGACGACCATGTTTGTTTAGTGAGAAAAGACCACCCAGTGTTAAGCCAGCAATGGGATTTAGACTGCTACATGCAGCAAGCTCACCTAACCTGCGAATGTGAAGTTGGCGATCGTTGGTTATTGCACTCGGTACTTGCAGAGCAAGGGCTGCATATTGAAAACAGCACTCTTACCGCCGATTTTTTTGCCGCAGCCTTGCTTTGTCAATCTAGCGACTTGGTGTTTACCTGCACCCGCAGCTTCGCCCAGCAAGTGATAAAAACTCACCAACTAGAGTTGCTGCCTTTGCCGATTTACATGGCCCCGTTTAGCTACTTACTCGCTTGGCCACAACACCTAGAAAACGACCCCGCACACAGCTGGCTGCGAGAGCTGATTATCGAGCATTGTCATAACACCAAGCCCTAGTTCCAGCGAGTATTCGCTTAGGTTTGCCTATGATTCGCCTTGATTGAGTTGAAGTTTTTTCGCCAGCGGCTCGATAGCTGCACCTTGAATAAACACCGAATAAAGCACCACAAAAAACACCATGTGCATCATCTCTAAAGCGCCTTCTACACCGGCCGCAGCGGGGATCAATGCAAATACAATCGGAGTAGCCCCTTTTAAACCAATGGATGAAATAAACAAACGCTTCTTCCAAGTAGCTTGGCGAAATGGCAGATAACAAAGTTGCACTGCAAGAGGGCGGGCCACCAACATCAAAATAGCGCTTGGGACGATGGCCACCCACAATACATCTAGTAATTGTTGCGGGAAGATTTGCAGCCCTAGAATAATAAACATCACTGCTTGGGCTAACCACGACAAGCTATTAAAAAAGTGCTTATTCACTTCTTTACCACGCTTCAAGCCATTACCAATTACCACACCGCTCACGTAACAAGCTATTAGCACATTACCGCCAGCTAACTCACTGCCATAAGTCGCTAAGATAAAACAGGCCAATACAAATACTGGAATTAAGCCATATTCTTGCAAGCTAATTTTACTTAGGGCTAATACACATATCTTGCCCACAATAAAGCCAATCGCCAATCCGCCAATGACTTGAATCGCCAAAGTTTGGCTAATTTCCATAGCCGATACGCCGCTGTCAGGTGACAAAGACAAAGCGGTAAGAATCACCACCATAATTAGCGCCACCGGGTCATTAGTGGCTGACTCAAACTCCAACACCGTATCGGTACTTTCTTTTAGTTTGAGCTTTTTCGATTCTAAAATTGAGAATACCGCTGCAGCATCAGTGGACGACACAACCGCAGCAAACAGCAAGCAATAGACAAAGTCATAATCAAATATTAGGTAAAAAATAGCGGCAAAAATAAACGAGGTGAACACCACCCCCAGTGAAGACAATACCCCACCTTCTTTATAAGCAACCTTAATACTTTGCAAAGGCGTATTTATACCGCCCACAAATACAATGATGTTTAAGGCAAAAGATCCCACCAGCGAAGTAACCGCCAGATTATCGTAAACAAAATTGAATTCGCCATTACCAATGGATAAACCCACCCCCATAAAAATCAGCAGCGAAGGAATACCTAAGGTGCGTGAAGGGTGATGTAATAAGATGCCAATAGCTATAAGACTAGCAAGGCCAAGTAAAATCCACTGATAGGGCATAGCGTCTCCGAATTTTTTGCCTATTTTATCATAGCTAAGACCATGAATTATTGTTGAAAAGCGTCTTTATTTTGCTATTGAGAGTGCCACCTTGCGCCGCTCTGCTATGGTTTACTTTATTGTTTACTGTTTCCAAGCGGAGCCACCATGAATAGTTTAAAAATACTCCTTTTCACCTGCCTATTTATAAGCACCTATAGCTACGCTCACGACTCCACAATTAAGCTCAGAATCATCGAAACCACTGACATTCACGCTAACATAATGGACTTTGACTATTACAAGGATAAACCCTCCGCCAAAATAGGTTTAGTGCGTACCGCTACCCTCGTTAAACAAGCCCAAGCAGAAGTGGACAATAGCGTGCTGGTAGATAATGGCGACCTGATACAAGGCAGCCCAATGGGCGACTATATTGCTGACCGAGGGTTAGCTGGCCAACAAGTTCATCCGGTTTATCAGGCAATGAACAGCCTCGATTACGATGTCGGCAATATAGGTAATCATGAGTTTAATTATGGCTTAGGCTTTTTAGACAAAGCATTAGCAGGCGCGACCTTTCCCTACATCAATGCAAACGTAATCCGCAGCGACAACCAGCAAAACTACTTTAGTCCTTACCTAATAAAAGACTACAGCTTTAAAGATACAGCCGGTCAAAGCCAAAACCTCAAAATTGGCTACATTGGTTTTGTTCCCCCGCAAATTATGATTTGGGATAAAGCCAATTTAGAAGGCAAAGTAAGCGCGCAAGACATCAAGCAAAGTGCCGAACTGTGGGTGCCAAAAATGAAGGCCGAAGGCGCCGATATTATTGTTGCCATTCCCCATTCAGGCCTATCTACCGATCCTTACAAGATCATGGCCGAAAACTCGGTTTACTATTTATCTGAAGTCGCAGACATTGATGCCATTGCCTTTGGTCATGCGCATACGGTGTTCCCCGGAAAAGGCTTTGATAACTTGCCAGGTGTAGATAACCAAAGCGGCACTATTAATGGGGTGGCGGCAGTAATGCCGGGGCGTTGGGGCAGCCATGTTGGCATTATCGACTTAGAGCTACAGCATACCCAAGCAGGCTGGCAGGTGACTAAAAGCCAATCCACCAACCGAGCTATCTTTGACAGCGCCAATAAAAAATCTCTGGCAAAGGCTGATTCAGCCATGGTGGCCGCTGTAGCCGAAGATCACCAAGCCACCCGTGATTTTGTCAACCAGCCTTTGGGTAAATCTAGCGACGTGATGTACAGCTTTTTAGCCTTAGTTCAGGACGACCCCACCATTCAAATTGTTAACTTAGCGCAAACCGATTACGTAAAAACCTTAATTCAAGGTGACCCCGATTTAGCCGATTTACCGGTGCTATCGGCCGCAGCCCCCTTTAAAGCAGGCGGACGTAAAAACGACCCTAGCAACTATACCGAAGTAGAAGCCGGCGAACTCACCTTTAGAAATGCTGCCGATTTATATTTATACCCCAATACTCTGGTGGTATTAAAAGTTACCGGTGCTGAAGTTAAAGACTGGCTAGAATGCTCGGCTGGGCAGTTCAACCAAATAGACCCAAACCAAGCCACCCCGCAAGCGTTAATCAATTGGGACGAGTTTAGAACCTATAATTTTGATGTCATCGACGGTGTTACTTACCAAATTGACGTAAGCCAAGCCGCCCGTTTTGACGCAGACTGCAAACCACTCAACCCAGAGTCTGAACGTATCAAACAACTTCATTACGCTGGCAAAGCGATTGACCCAAGCCAAGAGTTTTTAATGGCAACAAACAACTATCGCGCCTATAGCGGCGGCTTTGCCGGCACCGGCGAAGACAAAGTGGTGATTCAAGCACCCGACGAAAACCGCAGTGTATTAGCCAACTACATTAAGCGAGTAAGCAAGGAAACAGGGCAAATTAGCCCTAGCGCCGACAACAACTGGCGCTTTAGCCCTCTTGAATCAAAAACTAAAGCCAAGTTAAACATTTTCTTTGAAACCTCCCCCAGCGACAAAGCTGCCGCGTTTATCGCCGAAAAAGCCATTTATCCAATGCAAAAGCTTTCTGTCGATGATGTTGGCTTTGCCCTTTATCAAATAGATCTTCAAAGCCAGCCTTAGATATAGGTTCTGCCGTTTTACTCCGCTGCTGTTCAACCAGCAGCGGAACTATTACTTTTAACCCCATCAGGGCTATGCAAAATGCGATGAAAGTAAAAATTTTACTTGTTGTTCAATAATATGTGAGGAAAGTTGAGCGCCAGATTCAAAAGTATGAGATTGTAGCGACAGACGGGTTCATGGAGGACAATAATGGCAACACTGTCGTTTAAATTAAAACTACTTATTAGCATCACCCTATTATTTATATGCGTGCTTACTAGCATGTTGATGTTTGGTAGCGCTTCACTTAGCGCCGAACAAGCCGCTGCTGCCACTCAGCTAAATGCAACTGAACTACAAGCTCTGTTTGCAGAAACAGCAGCAGAAGCTCGCGGCACCATGATCTTAGTGTCTGCCGTTGTGGTTATCATTGCGCTGTTTATTGTGTCGCAACTGGTGCAAGGTTTCTTAGAGCCTTTAAGCCAAATCACCCGTCGGATCGGTTACCTTGCCGGAAATGATGGCGATTTAACCATGAAGCTAGACGTGCAAAAGCACCAAGAGCTGGTAGCCATGGCAACCCAATTTAACGCCTTTACCGAAAAACTACGGGTAATGGTAAATCAGCTACAACAGCAATCAAATCAACTTACCAATGGCTCACAAACTCTGGCTAAAAATGCCGAATCGGCGGGAGAAGCAAGCCGCTTACAACGCAACGACACCGACAGCGTGGCAGCCGCAGTAAATGAAATGTCATCGACTGCTAGCGACGTAGCAGAGCTGGCCAATGGCACCGCAACCAACGCTCAAGAAGCTGAGAAACAGTTAAGCCAAACTCAGCAAGAGTTCCAAAGCTCTGTTGAACAAATTCGCGATATCTCTGGCAGTATGGAAGGCATTAGCGAACGAATCACTCAAGTAGCGGGTCGTAGCCAAGACATTAACAGCATCTTAGAGACCATTCGTGGTATTGCCGAGCAAACCAACTTACTGGCATTAAACGCAGCAATTGAAGCAGCGCGCGCCGGAGAACAAGGCCGAGGCTTCGCGGTAGTTGCAGACGAAGTAAGAAACCTAGCTGGCAGAACTCAAAGCTCTACCGAAGAAATTAATCAACTGATTCAAGCACTACAAAGTGATGTAAATGCTACGGTAGACTTAATTAGCACCAGCCGAGAAAAAGTGAATACCACCGCGGTAGACACCGAAGCCAGCTACGAGCAGCTGCATAAAGTGGTAGAAAGCATTTCGGTAATTAACGACAACGCAGCCCAAGTTGCCACTGCCGCTCATCAACAAAGCCATGTAAGCGAAGATATTAACCGCAATATTAATGGCATTGGCGAAGCTGCAGGCGTACAGAATAGTTTGGCTCACGATATCGAAAGTATTAGCGCTGAATTATCGCAAGTAGCGCAGGCACTTGATACTCAGCTATCAACACTTAAAGCCTAAATTGCGCTTCATCTCGTCAAAGGCTGCCATGGCAGCCTTTTTTATTTCTTTCAAAACCTAAACCACTCCATCTCACGCTTATTCCATTTATTTGAAAGCCTTAAGAACTCCGTTAACTAAGCCACACATTCACATCCGCAGCTGAACTACACTTTACCTAGGCCTTGTTTGAAGAGGGACTGATATCATGACCATGACCTTACAGTTTCTTGGTGCAGCGGAAGAAGTTACCGGCTCCTGCCACTTGCTTACGGTAAACGATAAACAAGTGCTATTAGATTGCGGGCTGATTCAAGGCAGCAAAGCCGATGCAATGCGCAACTACCAAGCGTTCCGATTTGAGCCTTCACAGATTGATGCGGTTATTCTTAGCCACGCTCACATAGACCATTCCGGCAGAATACCGCAGTTAGTAAAGTCTGGCTTTAAGGGTCCTATTTATACTCATAAAGCCTCGGCAGAGCTTTGTGCCATTATGCTAAAAGACGCCGCCATGCTGCAGCAGCGTGACACCGAACGGCTTAACAAAAAGCGTTTAAAAAAGGGCCTTGAGCCACTGCAAGCCTTGTTTGATGAACAAGACGTAGAGCAAACTATCCAGCAATTTAAACCGCTCAACTATGGCGAAAGCATCCAGGTACTTCCTCAACTCACCCTGCAGCTCTCCGATGCTGGACATATTCTTGGCTCGGCCATTGTTGAGTTATGGATAAGTGAAATAGGCACCCGCAAAAAAATTGTATTTAGTGGTGACTTAGGCCGCGAAGGCATGCCTATTTTGGATGATCCTGAAATTATCAAAACAGCCGATTTAGTATTGATGGAAAGCACCTATGGCAATCGCTTACACCGCAGCTGGCAGCAAACCATCGATGAACTGGAGCAAATATTTGCAGCAGCAATTAGCGGTAGCCAGGGCAATATTCTATTGCCTGCTTTTTCGGTAGGGCGCGCCCAAGAACTACTCTATTTATTTCATCTCTACGCCAAGCAATGGGACCTTTCGCGCTGGAGAATTTGTTTAGATAGCCCCATGGCTATCGAAGCCACCAAGGTATATATCAACAATTACCCGGTGATGGATGACGATTTTAAGCGTTTTACTCAACAGCACCCCGGTGAGCATCCACTGCTATCTAATGTCGAGTTTATTCAAAGCACCGAACAATCCATGGAGCTTAATGAAATAAACCAAGGCCTAATAATTATCGCTGGCAGTGGCATGTGTAATGGCGGGCGGATCCGCTGTCACCTTGAGCACAACCTATGGCGCCCTGAATGTGATGTCATCATTTGTGGCTACCAAGCCATTAGCACCCCTGGGCGTATGCTAGTAGATGGGGCCGACTATCTCACTATTCGCGGCAAACCGGTTAAAGTTGCTGCCAAGCTGCACACCGTTGGGGGGCTTTCCGCTCATGCCGACCAAGCCGAATTGATCCACTGGTACCAACAATTCGATAACGCTCCTCCACTAATATTGGTGCATGGAGAACAGCAAGTACAACAAGATCTACTGGCAGCCATTCAAGCTTCTTTTGCTCAACCCGCCGTAATGCTTGCGGCCAAACAAGGTGACAAGTTGGATTTAAGCGCCTTGCCAGAACTGGTTTGGTTGACGTAAAGGGCCTTACTAGTTGTTACATTTTATGCAGTGTTACAAACTGAACTCTAATATCCAATTCAGTTATTTCGCATGATTTTTTTGGTGAAACAGTTTATATTCCATTCAATTGAAGTCGATGACTAATTCTTTGAATAAGTAACTGAACTATTCAAACGAAAATTAGCTAACATCGAATAGAACTAGTTTGTATTAAAAAGAATGGATTCTTATGGCACTTCCTAGATGTACGTTTCTAATTACAACTCTAATATTTCTATCAGCATGCGGAGGAGGAGGGACAAGTTCCGAGGATAATTCTCCTCCCGAAGAACCAAGAACTCAAATCAGCATTTCAAGGAAGGATGCTCCTAAAGTTTTGTTTGATACTATGGAAATCATAGATAACGCCTCCCGCTTAGGCAATGATAACACCAACAGCATTTTTTCAACTGGCGGGTTACTAGACTTGGACTTGGGCAGTTTAATTAGTGACAGCGAAGAGTTCTGTTTAGATAGTGGTAACTTCGAGCTCATAAATCCCACCATTGATGAGACTTCAATAAAGGGGCAACTTAAATTCAACAATTGTAAGACTGGCTCAATTATTTTTAATGGCTCTATATATCTTACCGAAAAGCTACTAGAAAATGGGTCAGAAAATCTCAAATTAGAATTAAAAAACTGGAAAATCTCTTTTGAAGGTAAAGATGGAGAATTTAATTACAATGGTGATGTTAACATTTTAGTTGAAGACACAGAAGAACATCACATATTTAATTTATCTATTAGCGACACCTTTAATAATAGAGAGCTTAGATACAACAATTTCAACTTATTTTACAATCAAAACTCTATAGAAGAGTTCAATGGAAGCATTGCCTTAAATGAAATTAATTTTGTTGATATTAGCAGTTCTAAAAATTTCAACCAAGATAGAAGCTTTAAAGTAGAGGGTTTTGAATCAACCATTGATGCTATAGTTAAAGCAAGGGTCGTTGAATTTTCTTTAGCTATAAAAGATGAAGAGATAGGTAAAATTACAACCTCCATGTCTGTACTAAAATCAGGACCCCATCAGAAAAACACCGCACCGACCTTCGATGAAGACTCAGAGTCACATCAAGTAAATAAACAAGAAATTCTAGATATTATCTTAGATGGCCGTGATGAAAATGGTGATCTATTAGATTATGACTATGTATTGTTGGATAAGCCGAACGATGCAACAGTTTCACTAACTCAAGATGGAAATAACCGAGTTCGCTTTGAGGCAAATCAGTCCGGCGACTATCAGATAAAAGTAACCGCTAAGGACTATTCTTTAAGTTCCTTCAAAACTGTTAACATTTACATTCGTCAGGGAAAGCCCAGTTTTTCAATTGAAAACTTTCCTGAAGAAATACCAGCAGGAGATCTCTTTGAATTTAACGTCACCAACAACTCTCCGAATAACGATGGACCGCTCAACTATAGTATTGACTATGGCCCAGTAGGATTGACGATTAATGAAACGGGAATGATTGAATGGGAGCTCACGACACCTCTAGGCTTAGACGCTACTTTTAACTTCGGAATTAATGCAAATAATAGAGACCATTCTACTAAAGTTTCACATCAAGCTAGTGTAAAAGGAAAAGGTATTACAGGTGTCTCAAATCGCCCAAATTGGAAACTGATTAGCGCCTCGATCTTGGCTGATATAGACGATGATGGAAAGAAAGAGATCATCACAGCGAGTGAAGGAAGTTTAATAGCTTTCAGTCTAAATGAAGAAAGTAAAAGTCTTCAAATAAAGAAAGAGAGTTTAAGAATAATTCCAGAAGGTATTATTGGTCTAAGCTATCATGACAACAACTTCATAATTCAATCTCCTAAGGGCATCTACAAAACCAATTTTGAACTTTCTGAGCGAACTCTGTTAATTGAATTCCCTTCCTCTATAAAAGCATTTGGTACAGAAGAAATGACAATTGCCGACATTGAAGGTAATGGAAGCTCTATGTTGGTGTTTTATTCAGGAGATGGTCTATATCAGACAATGGATCTAACTACAGGTGAAGTTTCGACTCTTGAACAAATATCGATAAACCATCCATCAACGGTGCCAGTTAAAGTAACTCGGATAGATGAATCTCCTATATATGTAGTGCAAGATCATAGAGACATTGTCATTTTTGATGAGCAGAATAGCTACACCATAACTCTAGAGGCTGAACAGATAAATGACTTCCGTATAGTCAATAATGGAGGTGCCCAGGAATTAAACGTCCTTTACAAACACTGGCTATCCGATAATATAAGTTTAGCCCGTATTAATCTAAACAATGGCTTAACTATAAGCGATGTCGAACTTGATGGATTTTGGTTTTCTAGTCCTTATTTAGTAAAAAGAAACAACCTCTCAAATATTGACATTGTTAGCCGAGGTATAACTTGCGAGCATGATTCTAGTAGTTATACATGCTCAACATTAGTAAAAGATGATCATAACTATTACTACGGAAATTCTTTACTACACGTAATTGATATAGACGAAGATGGTGTTGAAGAAGTCATATTCCAAGATATAGATAAACATAGTATTCTTTGGGCCGACAACCAGAGCTGGATTTTTTCAAGCTCAAACTTAGGGCATATTCCTAAAGTCGCCAAATTGAATAGCGAAAGAATATATTCTTTATCTGAATCCCAGCTTTTTGCTGAAGAGAATGGTCAACTAGCTTCAATTACTCAAATCACTCCTGAACACTCTTTAGATTTGGTAATCGAGCATGAGACTGGATTATTTCTGTTTCAATGCCAGTATAGCCAACCATGTTTGCTCACAGATTCATTAAGTGCTGAATTGTGGCGGGAGAAGAATATAAGCAGAGTCAGTGCTGCTAGCGTAGAGAGAGGACATATTGCCACATCAGATGGAACGGGCAGAATAACAGTATACAATCTAGCTGGAAATACTATACCTGTAGAGCAAAGAAATATATCTTCTTTGATAATTGACAGAATAGAGTTCAAGAGTCTAGGGAATGAGACCTATATAACTCTCTTTACTGATCATAAAGTAGGAATATGGCACTTTTCCGATAACGAATATAAATTTGTAACTCAGGTAGATTTACATACTCAAGCTACGGTTCTAAAAAACTCGCGTATTAAAGAGGTGTTTTTCTCTAAGTCTCCGCATACAAATGAAAACACGGTCTCAGTGATTTACAATAACGGTACAGAATCTATGCGTATTTTAGGGGTATCATTAAGTACTAACCAAGTAACTAATGACCTAGAGATTACAGGGCAAGCTAAACATAGCTATATAAGTGCCTATAGTTACTCTCTGTTTGCAGAGCAAAAGAAATCTGATGGAAATAAAAATATTTTGTTCACTTATCGCCCAGAGATTAGAGAAAGTGATGACTTATGCTCATTCGATCTTGCAAATGGTAAAGTAATTTGGTGCGTAAAAGAAATTAAAGGTTCAATAAATCATAACTCTAAATTTTATTCATTAGAAAATGGAACTCAATTGATAACAGATTTAGCAATTTACTACCTTTCACACTAGTATGTATCTAATTGGTACTGCAAGCCCATTTGCAGTACCAACTAACCATTTGACTAAATAGTCTTCAATTAATCTCGGCCTTACTTATAATTAAAGGCACCTACATTTACATTTGACCACCACAATAGATAAGTGATAAAAAAGTAAGTAAGTTATCTCTGTTTGGCACCACAATGAATCTTTCCATTTTCCTACTGCCATTTTTATTAACCAGCGGCTTACTGCATGCCCAAGATGCAATAAATCCAGATTCGCTAATTGGTTTGTGGGGAAGCTCTGAAGATCAAGGCCAATCCATTTGGGGTTACGACCAATACAATGCCGACGGCACCATTATCAGCTGGGGTACCTTTCCCGACAGCATTGCTGATTTTAGAATAGATGGCCGTTACGAGATTTCTGGTGATTTGGGTACGACGATTTGCTTAACCATTAGCCGAACATCACACCCAGAAATATTGCCAGTTGGTACACAATGGTGTGACCAAATCATTTCGATTAGTGAAGATGAATTTGTGTACCAAGATCCCGATGGCGAGCAACATGTGGTTTATCGCCAAAAGGTAGGCGAGGCATATTATTAATATCGAGCTGACTAAGTTAAGCGCTAAACGATATAGCCGTACACCGTAGCAAAATGGCAAGCACAACCTGCAACTACAAAAACATGCCAGATAGCATGGGTGTATGGTTTGTGCTTGGCCACATAAAACAGCGCACCCACGCTAAACAATACTCCGCCGGCAGCTAATAGCCATAAACCTTCGCCCGCAATATGCTGATACATGGGATAAGCTAACGCCAAAGACAACCACCCCATCGCCAAATAAGTACTCAGTGATACTTTGGGAAAACGGGTGCCAGTGAGCAACTTAAAGCCCACGCCAAAAGCCGCTAGCGTCCAAATTACAATCATCGAAATTAGCGATAACCAACCGTCAAAAGACACCAGTAATATTGGTGTATAAGTGCCGGCTATTAACAGATAAATCGCAGAGTGATCAAACAGCTTTAAGCCAGCTTTCCAGGCACTATGGCTAACCGCATGGTAAAGAGAAGAGGCCAAAAACAACAAGACTAAAGACCCGCCATAAATACTTACAGCCACCACTTCAGTTAGGCCTTCGGCTTTGCTCAGTAACATAAACAAACCCACCACTGAGATAAGCAAACCAATGAGGTGAGAAACTACATTCAGTAATTCTTCTTTCGCGCTGTAGTGCTTTGCAGCCTGCATGTTGTTACCTAAATTTAACAAGTCGCCGACCAGCTTATTATTTCAGCGTACACTTGTACACTGAAAAATTGTAATGCTTTTATTATAAGCTGGTTCACTTTAACCAAAGCAGCGCTTTTAAGGCTTAAACTCACTTTGTTAAGCCTCAGAAAGGCTTCCACTTTTAGTGTTTTACTTTCCATTTACATGCAAAGACCAAGCGCTGCCAGTTTTTGTTTCAAGCAAGCAGCATTAATCCGCGCGTCGCAAGTTCATCACCTATAATCAAATAGCCGTGCAAGTCTTACTTATTTCTTTTTGGATTAAGCAAACAAGGATCGTCAATGAGCAAACAGTTACCTCTTGCCTTAGCAAAATCGCTTGCCTTAAGTGAAGATCTTGACCAGCTTCAATTTCATCACTTACTAGAAAACATTAGCCAAGATCCACAACTAAAGCAGTTTGCTCCAGACGGCGTTTGTCAAATTGATCCACGCAACGGTAACTTAGTGATTTATAACTCTGCCCGCGCTAAAAGGGTTCACACTACAGCGCAACCTACTGCAGTTAAAGAAGATGAGCATTGCCCTATTTGTGAAGGGAAAAGCGCCGATATTCTCGACATAACCGAGCACAGCGAGGGATTTACTTTTATCAACAAAAACCTCTACCCCATTTTTCACCCTATCGAAGATATTCCTTTAGAAAACGCCGACTACTTCCTCCACCAAGACCCAGAACACCAAGGCCGTGCATCCTATGGTTTTCACCTATTGCAGTGGACTTCTTCGTTACACGATAAAGACTGGCATAACCTACCATTCTCCGATGCGCTGATTAGCTTTCAGCGTTTAGCAAACTTAGAAAAGAATCTGTTATGCCAACCCACCGACTTTATGGCGCGCTCTGAAACCAAAGTGAATCAAGACGTAGTTAGTGGCTACGTGTCTATTATCAAAAACTTTGGCGCTACCGCTGGTGCTTCTTTAGTACATGGCCACCAGCAAATTGCCTATAGCAACATTTTGCCGCAGCACTTTTTCAATAACTTGCGCTTTAGAAAACGCCACAACAAATCCTTTAGTCGCTACATGTTGGAAGAGAACCCCAGCGAGTTACTGGTAAAAGACTATGGTGAATTGCAGCTAATCGTACCGTACTTTATGAAGCGACCTTTAGACATGCTGCTAATTGTGAAAGACAGCGACAAACGCTACTTGCATCAGCTCAACAGCATAGAGCAGCAACAATTGGTGGAAGGCATGCAGCAAGCCATACAAGCTATTCTGCACCTCATGGAGCAAATGGGTATTCCGCCTGCCTACAATATGATCATCAACAATGGGCCAGGCTGTGGGTTGTATCTTGAGTTTTTACCTAAAACTCAAATGATGGGTGGTTATGAGCAAATAGGCCTATTTGTTTGCCAAGCCAATGCAGCCGACTCGGCTGAGTTGTTGCGTCAGCACATTTGCCTACCCAAAGATAAGTAACAAAATTTTTCACTGTATAAATACTAATGCAGCGCTCAATAATACAGCCCTAAGATCAAGAAAAAGTCATGAAAATCAAAGCAATGATATTTTTTTAAATATTATAATAATCTTTAGTTTAAGCGCATTGTTAGTGTAATATTCTTCCCGCAAAATCTGCATTGGTGGGCGTTTACCGTCCATATTTTGAGTTAACTAGACCAATTGCAGTAGCGAGAACAGAATGGAAACATCTCACCCAACCACCATTAGAGTGGGTAAAAATGACTATGACTTCAATATTATTTCAGTAACCAAAACCTATGGTGGTTCTAAACACTTTAGTGATGGAATCAACATATATTTAGAAGACAACAATGGCAAAGTGGAAACAATGGGCGTCGATTTTAAGCCTGATATTCCACCAACCACTCAGCATATTTCAACCCTGTGGGGCGAAGACAAAAAAACCAAGAAAACTTTTCGTTTTGGCTACTTCCTTCACTCCAATGATTTCTTGGGTTATACCACGCAAGTAAACCTTCTTACGGCAGCCAAACGCATTATTCCGCTACAAGGCTTTGCCGCAAAATTAGAAAAATGGAGCCCGCTAATTACTGGCTTTTTGGCACTACTGTTTGCTTGGTGTGCGTTTTGGGCGGGTTCGGGTATCAGTCGTTACGGGATCGCGTCATTCTTTCAATCAATGCCATATATATTGCTCGACACTCCTCACTTAATTGCCAATTTTGCAGATGCAGCACGCTATAACAACGTAAGTTATGGCTGGGCGTTTATGGGCGCGATTGTCGGCTTTATTCTCAGCAAACTATTTGTAGGCATTCCTCTGGGTCGCTTACGCAACAAAATGCGCTTAGCCTTTGGCCAGACCATAAGACAACAGTTAACCACTGCCTTTGCCAATACCACCCAAGCGGCACCGTCCCCTATTTCTGGCTCTTCAAGTGCAGAACCTAAAACCGACGCCGACGGCTACCAAACTCTTATTTAAACCAAGATATCGTTTAAGGAACTAACATGTCTTTTGAACATGGCTCACTCGACTTAGGGATCCGCAATCCCTTCCGTTTTGAAGGCACCCTGCGTGCCATTCGAGGCGGCATCACAGCGCTGCTAGGTTTACTCTCATTATTAAACGTAGCAAGTGCAGTACAAACCCACCCAATTACCGGATGGACCTTCGCCATCATCGGCTTTGTGTTGATGGCCAACGGCCTATGGACACTAGGGCGTGGCTTAATGCAGGTAATGCGTTTTTACGTGGGACGCTCAGCGCCTACTTCACTGTCTTATAACCATGCAAGCTCTGAGCAAGACAGTGCTAAGCGTGAGCAACGCGACGTAGCCTACGACCAACAACAAATTGAATCGATGTTGGTGGGCAGTAAAAACTACACCTTTAAAGAACCCGTGGGTTTAGTAGCCAGAATGCTGCACACCCTATTCCCCAAAATCACTTTTGTGCCTTACCCAATTCAGAACTTGGCGCAGCGCATTGTTGGGGCACTAGTACAAACCTTAGTGGCGCTATTTGCTTTTGCCATTTTAAGCTTTGTAACGTCGGTAGGTTTAGCTGGCGATAAAGCCACTATCTTGATGCCATTCTTTGCCTTTACCTTACTCTGCTACGTAGCCTTAGTATGGTTTAAAGCTGGCCGCCCACTTAACCGCAGCTTAGGTCGTGGTATCGAAACCGTTAGCGCTTTTGGCTTTGTTAAAATGGTGGCGGTATGTGTAAGTGTGCCAGTACTGGTTAACATGCTTCTAGGCAAACTCTTTGCTTACGAGCTAGGCCAGTACCAAGATGTTATTGCCGCTCAACTACGTGGTTTAGAGATAGAAGCAGAGCTAAGCGAAGGCATGACTTGGGCAACCCAAATGCTAGATTTGGCCTACAACAGCTATAGTAACTCTACCTGGTTAGGCTTAATTTTTGTCTTCTCTGTAATTAGCTGTGCCTTGGTATTGGGTTTAACCGCCTTGCGTGCCAAACAAGCTAACCCAACGACCGAGATCACCGACAAACTGCCTCGCACCAGCGAAGTAGGTGCTCGCCCAATGGATATATTCAACGAGTTTACCCACCAAGTGATGGAGCGTCGTCGCTACAAAAAGGTGCCAAACCGTGTTTATAAACCTTTGAGTGCTCGCCAAAACCCTAACAATGGCGAATTTGATGGTGAACTGATTCAAGAAACTCAACCAAAAACTGTTGAGAAAAACGACGAACCAGTAAGCAAAAAAATGCGTATTGCTTCAACCAGTTTGGCTCAGGCTTTACTGCTAATCGCCAGCTTATTAGTGTTTTACGCACTCACTCCGCTAACCACTTATACCAGCTTCTTCGACGGTGTAGTGTTTGAGCTACTGGATGATGAAACCGGACCAGCATTTGTTCAAACTACCATTGAAAGCTTCTTTACCATTCTTACCTTGCTAGTTGCTGCCACCATTTGTGCCATTTTTGGCCGTTTGCTTAGCAACTTAAGCCATCCGTTTTGGAGCGAAATCCAGTTTGAATCAAGCTTGGTTTACTTCAAGTGTAAAGGCACGGTAAAAGAAGATACGCGCACCTTTGGTAAAGGGTATAACGACAGCACTAGCCTAGAAACCAGCGTGTTCACCTCAACCATTCAGCCACGTTTGTTTGTAACGCGAGTCATTAGCTCTACCTTTGCTGGCATTGGTAGCACTAACTTAATGTTCCCTCGCCATATTATGACCATGCACGGTGACGAGAACTTAGCCGACGAACTTCATCACGAACTAATGCACAGCATTGGCAACCGCGCAGGCACTGCTGCTATGAACGACGAGCAGCGTAAAGTAGTAGATGAATACAACAGCTCTAACCTGCAAATGAAAGCAGAATCGGCCCCAGAGCGCTTAGCCAACCGCAGCAGCGAGCTAAGCCTAGACGCGCCCAAAGCTCAAGCCGCGCTAGCGCAAAAAGAAGACCATGAGGCAGAAGCCAATAGTGAAATTGAAATTCAGTAATAGCTAAACTGACTCTGCCGCTCTATAGAGCGGCAGTTTCATTTGATAGACCATTCAAATACTCTTTCCCTTCCATGAAATGCAGTAGATTTACCGTATAGCAAGGCACTCATTTCTGTAATGATAAGTCGGCTCGCTCAAGAGCCTTTTGTGTCCTTAGAACACTTAACCTGTGATAAACCAAGCCTGTTTATTTGCTCGCATTTATAAACAGAGTTTGAACTAGCTTTTAGGGACTTTTTCTACATGATGAGGGATTAATATGTACCCACGACTGTTCACTAGTTTACTCGCCACCACCGTACTCTTCGCTTGTGGTGGCGGAGGCGATGATAGTACTCCTAGTAATACCCAGTTGTCTGGTCTCGCTATCGATGGTTATATTAGCGGAGCAACAGCCTTTCTCGACATTAACTTCAACGGCCAATTTGATGCTGGCGAACCTAGCGCACTAACCAACGAGAACGGCCAGTACGACCTAGCTTTAACTGGTAGCGATGCAGATTGCGCAGACTATGCCCCAATAATTATTGATGTACCAGTAGGCGCGATTGATAGCGATTATGGTGAAGTAGAGGAAGCTTATCAACTTAGTTACCCACCTGCCTTCGCAATACTCAGTGAGGATGATCTCAAAGCGACTACACCGCTAACCAGCATAGTATGGAACAGCGTTGAAGCTGAGTTAGTTGAGAGGGGTGAAGCAACTACCTGTGCAGAGCTAAAAGCCAATTACAGTTTGCAGGAAGATATAACCAAGCGTTTAGAGGAACAAGAATGGCGGGTAGCTCGTCGCTACAACATCACCGTAGAAGAGCTTTACAGTGACTATATCGCGGAAGAAAACGCTGAGTTACATGCTTTCGCTCAAGAGCTCGTGCCAGGCTTGCAAAAGTCTTATGAGGACACAGCAGACCTTTACCAAAGCTACCCCGATGCTTTCTACGTATACGTAGAGTATTACTTGGGTAAATGGTTTGACGACGAAAATGAAGCGCAAGCTTGGTACCGCGAAGAATTTGTCGCCTACGATAACTCTAACGTTAGAATGGTAAATGCAATGAGCCCAGACCTTGAAGTTTTAGGGCAAATGATGAGCTACTCAAGCATGGAAATGCATAGCAATGAACAGATAGAGTATGAAATTGTTCACGATGTATCTCGTCAGCGAGACAATATGTTGCTATGTAACACTCTCGAGTTTTACGAACAAAACCGTCCTACTCGCTATGCTGTAGTCAATCAATATCAAGATACTCAAGCAGAACAACTTGACTGCTTTACCGGAGGTTTTGAACAAGCTTTAGTCAACCAAACCGCCCATACCAAAGTATTCGATAGCAATGGTGATTTGGCCACCTATTCCTACCATGTATATAACAACTATGAAACGCTCGGTTTAAGTTCATTGATTGGCTTATATGGTAATATCGACCAGCTTGATGGCAGTGAACTAGACGTGCTTAACTTCATATCTACTGATTTTGAAAACACCGATGACTACGAAGCTGATAGCTGGACTCGCCACAAAAATAGCTTTAACCAAGGCGAGCAAGTGGCTACCCAGCATGACAGTGACGGTTTGTGGATTGAAACAACTCTCCATGAAAATGGCACTTACAGCATAAGCTGCGGACCACAACAAGCTATGCAGGTAGTTGAATCTGTAGAACTGTGTTACTAAAACGTATTCTTTGATGAAGGTCTCAGCAGACCTTCATCAGCTGAAGATTTGCTACTATTTAGTGATAAAACAATTATTCCCAACAATGCACCAATAGACAGAATGTCACAAACAACGCACCCTAGAACTCCTTTCGAAGAATTATTGCTTGAGCAATCAGAGCAGCTAATGCAGACAGGTCCTGCCCAATTCACCACTGTTTGGCAACATTTAGCCGACCCTGCCTTAACGTTTTTTGGGCTAGATCGCGTTACTTTGTTCCCTAATTCAATGATATTAGTGAATGCAGAAAACACCTTGCATCATGCAGTTGACTGGTTAAACCCTGCAACTATTAATGACTACATAGACGACAACGATAGACACCTAGACTACTTAAAGAAGGTAGAGCAAGCCAAAGAGCCAGTTCTTTTTAATGAAGTAGAGTTAGCTTCTAGCAATGATTTTGTTCTGCAAAAGCTGTATCAAGAAGGAGCGTGTTTGCACTATATTGTGCCGCTATCACTACACGGTGAGCGCTGGGGTGCTTTGGCATCAAGCATGTTTAAAAAAACACTCTGTAATTGCTCACAACCCTCGACAGATATTGAACAGCTAAAACTTATTGGTAACTTATGGCTTAGCCACTGGCAACACGCCAAAGTGCTAAGTAGCGTAAGTGAAAATGCTCCTTCCCGCACCGCCGATCACCATAAGGTTCTTAAGCTCAGTCCAAAGCAGGTTAAGGTTCTATCATTATTGGCCCAAGGCTATTCGGCAAAACAGGCTGGAAAAATGCTAAATTTAAGCCCGCGCACCGTTGAGTCACACAAGTATCGCTTAATGGCCCAGCTAGAATTACACAGCCCAATGGAGATGGTGCTATTTGCAGTACGAAATCACCTCATCTAGTGCTTGAGTTCGCCCACCAGTATGCGGCAAAATTGCTAACAGCATTTCATAACACCGCAGTAACAAACATTGAACACTAATAGCCAAAACCTGCAAACCCAATTTGAACGCCTTAAACGTAACAAGCTGTTTGAGTTGTTTGTAATTTCGGTGATTTTAATTTCAGCCTTACTTATTGGCGCAAAAACCTACTCACTGCCGCCTAAAGTTATTACTGCCACCATCATACTCGACTACCTCATCACCCTGTTTTTTGTGGTCGAAATTAGCATTCGCTTTATTGCCGAGCCCAATAAAAAGCACTTCTTTAATAACTTCTGGAATGTCTTCGATACCCTAATTGTATTGGTAAGCCTAGTCCCTATCGAAAACTCTGAACTAGCCGTAGTTGGTCGCCTAATTCGGGTATTTAGGGTACTGCGAATGGTGTCTATTATTCCCGAGCTGCGTATCTTGCTTACCTCGCTGGTTAAAGCCCTGCCGCAGCTGGGTTACGTAATGCTGCTAATGTTCATCATCTTCTACATCTACGCCGCCATTGGCAGCACCTTATTCGAAACCATTAACCCAACATTGTGGGGCGACATTGCCATCTCCATGCTCACCTTGTTCCGGGTGATGACCTTCGAAGATTGGACCGACGTAATGTACGAAACCATGCAGGTATACAGCCTAAGTTGGATTTACTTCCTTAGCTTTATCTTCCTGTCGGCGTTTGCCTTTCTTAACATGGTGATTGGCATTGTGGTAAATGTGATGGAACAAGAACACGCTAAAGTACGTGAAGAAAAAAGCCTCGCCGAAGGCACCAACGAGCCGAGTCTGCGAGAATTACAGCAAGAGCTAAGCGAGATAAAAGCGCTGCTTAGGCAGCAAAAATAGTAGCGTAATAAGCGAGCTTAAGGGCAGATAAGCCCTTAAGCTTTTTTGTTCCAATAAGGGAAAGCGAACAAACCTCAAACAAAACCTTGCTCCAAACTCAATGATAGTTAATGATAACTATTCGCAATAAGTGTTTGGACATTACCATGAAACATCACTCTTCAACATCACCAAGGATCCAGCTAAGCCTCTCGGTAGATAAGCTACAACAATTGCTTGCTCAGGGAGCAATTTGTATAAATGACTTGGCCGATATACAGCCAGAAGCCAAGCACGTGCTATGGAAGCTTTGCCTGCAAAACTGCAAATCCGGCGCATGTGAGCGGCGAGCAAAAGCAGTGAATGATGAAGAAAGGCTTAAGGTTAAGAACCTCGATTAACTGCTAATGGCCTAAAGTTTGCGACGGCATAACCAAGTTAATAATCAAGAGCTAGCTTGTGGCCATTTGAACGAATAATATCCTTTAATACTTCTCCGAAACCCTGCAATATTTAAACAATGCTATTAAATACGAAAGGTGGAGACCTTCAATGTTTACTACAGATCCCGATGCATTCGATTTAGATTCAAGGAAATACTATGGCCAATAATTTCATGACGGAAGAACAAAAAAAACTTTGGATAGATGAAGCTATAGCTATTACAAACAATCGCTTAGATAGCAATTACAAAAATTCAGATTTATATAAGTATATTATGAATCAGTTAAACTATATAAATGATTGTATTTCAGGTGAGTCTTCGGGGGAGAAATTGTCCAAAATAAATATTGGGAATATAGCAGTTAGAGAGATATCTCCTAACGACGAAGTATATAGCACAGCTTTAACAAAGGCTTATTTTATAGCGTCATATATGGATAAAGGTAAAGAGGTTCCGTTAGTAGATGAACACGGAAACATTAAGGAATAGAAAATATGTTAAAGATAATTTTGACGCTTAATACAAAGATAAAAATATAGAGCACTCGTAGGGCCAACATCGCAAGGAAATACTAGATAATGAGTAGTAATAAAGAGGAAGACACAACCTTTTTTGACATCTTTTCTCGCCGAGAAAAGGGGCCTTGGATATTACTATTGATAAACTTCGGGATATCTTTTTTGCAATTTTTTTTAGGCAATATAGCGGATGACAAGTATGGAAAAATGCCGAACTTTATAGCGTTAACCGTAATTACATTCATACTCACTTTATTATCTGTGAATGTATATCTAAAAATGTCAGGAAGAGGCTTTTTTGTTGGTGGCTCTCAGGGGCGATACACTGAAAAGAAATATGATAAAAAGGGTTATATAGCCACACTATATATAACTACTTGTGGCATCGTATATTTAACTTTAGCTATACAGCTTCTGTTTTATCCTTAAAAAAGAATAAACACGCTAAGCAGCTAACGGTTACAAAATGAATCCTTGATAAGTGAACCAGCACAAAAAAAGCCGCTCTAGTGAGCGGCCATATCATTAACGCGAGTTAAGATCTAAACACTCATCCAACGTTTTACATCGGCTTCATCTACTTCGTCTTTGCTGCCCTGCAATACCACATTGCCGCGATCTAGTACGGTGTAGTTGTCGGCAAGCGCTACAGCAAAATCAAAATACTGTTCTACTAATACAATCGCCATTTCGCCGCGATCGCGCAGTAGTGCCAATACCTTTTGGATGTCTTTAATAATGGAGGGCTGAATCCCTTCGGTAGGCTCGTCTAGCATTAATAATTTAGGGCGCATGATTAAAGCGCGCGCTATCGCTAATTGCTGCTGCTGGCCACCCGATAAATCGCCGCCACGGCGCGCCAGCATTTGCTTTAGCACCGGGAACAAACGAAAGATTTCGTCGGGAATAAAACGCTCCGATTTAGGCAATACCGAGAACCCAGTTTTAAGATTTTCCAGCACCGTTAGTTGACCAAATATCTCACGCCCTTGCGGTACAATCGCAATGCCTTGCTTGGCGCGTTGCGCCGCCGACATTTTGCTAATGTCTTTACCGTTAAACATAATGCTGCCGGCGCTAATGCTTTGCTGACCCGCTAGCGCTTTTAGCAGCGTGGTTTTACCCACGCCGTTGCGCCCGAGTACACAGCTTATTTTGCCCGGCTCGGCACTTAGGCCTACATTGTAAAGCGCTTGGCTAGCCCCGTAATGACTATCTACTTTAGAAAGTTCTAACATTCCGTCGCCTCCTAGCGCCCTAAGTAAACTTCGATGACTTGCTGATTTTGCTGCACTTGCTCAAGAGTGCCTTGGGCCAATACCGAACCTTCGTGCAATACCGTTACTGGACAATCTAGTGCTTTTACAAAATCCATGTCGTGCTCTACCACCACTAAAGAGTGCTTTTTAGCTAGCTCTTTAAACAGCTCGGCGGTGAGGGCGGTTTCTTCATCGGTCATTCCGGCGGCGGGTTCATCAATGAGCAATAACTGCGGCTCTTGCATAATTAACATGCCAATCTCTAGCCACTGTTTTTGACCATGCGACAAAGAGCCAGCTAACCATTCTTGCTTATCTGCTAAACGAATCAGCGCCAAGGTGTCGCCAATTTGTTTATTGTCGCTAGAGGACAATTTATGCATCAAAGATTCAAACACTCCACGACGTCCGGCCAAGGCTAACTCTAAGTTTTCAAATACCGTTAGGTTTTCGATTACCGAGGGTTTTTGAAACTTACGACCAATGCCAATGTTGGCAATTTCGGCTTCGTCGTGCTGGGTTAAATCGATATCGTTATTAAAAAATACCGTGCCTTCATCGGGACGAAGCTTGCCAGTAATTACGTCCATCATAGTGGTTTTACCGGCACCATTGGGGCCAATAATTGCGCGCATTTGGCCAGGCTCTAAAATTAACGACAAGCTATTTAAGGCTTTAAAACCATCGAAGCTTTTGGTTACACCATCTACATACAAGATGGTGTCTTGAGGAATATGTACACTACGCATTTACTGCACCCTCCGCTGGATCGGCTTTATCGGCTTTTTTCTCTGTTGCTGGAGTTGGCTCAGTGACAGCAGCAGTGCTTACCTTAGTTGCTGCTCTTTCTTGCAACTTAGCTTTGATACTGCCATACAAACCCACCACGCCTTTTGGCAACCACAAAGTCGTTACCACAAACAAAGCGCCTAAGAAGAACAACCAAAGCTCTGGGAATGCACCGGTAAACCAAGATTTACCAAAGTTAACCAGCAGCGCACCAAATACCGCACCAAACAAAGTGCCTCGGCCACCAACGGCTACCCAAACAATGCTTTCGATGGAGTTAAGCGGCGCAAATTCGCCAGGGTTAATAATGCCCACTTGCGGCACATACAAAGCGCCAGCTACGCCAGCTAACATGGCCGAAACTACAAACACAAATAGCTTAAAGCGCTCTACGCGGTAACCGATAAAACGGGTACGGCTTTCGCTGTCGCGCACGGCAATTAATACTCGACCAAGTTTTGAGTTCACAATCCAGCGGCACAATACATAAGCGCCAGCTAAGGCTAGTGCACTTAAGGCAAACAACACCGCTCGGGTTGAATCTGCTTGCAAGCTAAAGCCTAGAATGTCTTTAAAATCGGTTAAGCCGTTGTTACCACCAAAACCCATGTCGTTACGGAAAAACGCCAACATCAGCGCATAAGTAAGGGCTTGGGTAATAATCGACAAGTACACACCGGTTACTCGCGAACGGAAGGCCAAGTAACCAAAGATAAAGGCCAAAATGCCCGGTGCCAAAAACACCATCAACATGGCAAAGGGGAACATATCAAAACCCAGCCAATACCAAGGTAATTCCGACCAATCGAGGAATACCATAAAGTCTGGCAATTCTGGGTTAGCGTATACACCGCGGTCGCCAATTTGGCGCATTAAGTACATGCCCATGGCGTAGCCGCCCAGTGCAAAAAAAGCACCGTGACCCAAACTTAAAATACCGCAATACCCCCACACTAAATCCACTGCAATGGCGAGCAAGGCATAACACAGGTATTTACCCAACAAGGTTACCCAGTAAGAACTTAAGTGCAAAGGGTTCTCGGGGCTAAGCGCCAAACTCATTAACGGCACTAAAATCGCCGACAATAACAAAGCCAGCAACATGGCGTTGCCCACTTTGTCTTTTACTAAAAATCGAACTAATACAGACTTAGGCATGCTTTAGTCCTCCACCGTACGACCTTTCAAGGCAAACAAGCCTCGAGGACGTTTTTGAATAAATAGAATGATGAACACTAGAACCAAGATTTTGGCTAATACGGCACCGGCAAACGGTTCCATTAGCTTGTTCGCCACACCTAAAGTAAGTGCGCCAATCACGGTACCAAATAGGTTACCCACGCCGCCAAATACCACCACCATGAAGGAATCGATAATGTAGTTTTGGCCCAAGTTTGGTCCCACGTTGGTTAACTGACTTAAAGCCACACCAGCAATACCGGCAATGCCAGAGCCTAAACCAAAGGTCATGGCGTCTACCCAGCTTGAACGAATACCCATAGAGTTAGCCATTGGGCGATTCTGAGTTACCGCACGCATTTGCAAACCAAAGAAGGTTTTACGCAAAATTGTCCACAGTAGTGCCACTACCATAAAGCTGAAAATGATGATGTAGAGACGGTTGTAAGTAAGTGACAACACGCCGTTTATCTCTAGCGAGCCGCTCATCCATTGAGGCGTAATTACTGCTTGGTTTAGCGGACCAAAAATACTGCGAACCGCCTGCTGTAAAATAAGGCTTAAACCAAAAGTGGCTAATAGTGTTTCTAGCGGGCGACCGTATAAGAAACGAATCACGCCACGCTCAATTAATACACCTACCAAACCAGACACTAAAAAGGCGGCAGGAATTGCCACCAGCAACGACCATTCAATATTATTTGGCATTAATTGCTGCACCACATAGGTGGTGTAAGCACCCAGCATGATCATTTCGCCGTGGGCCATGTTAATCACGCCCATCACACCAAAGGTAATCGCAAGGCCTACCGCTGCCAACAACAGCACTGCACCTAAGCTCAAACCAAAGTAGATGTTCTCGGCCACGCTGTTTATTTGTAACAGCTGATCATTAGTGGCAATGGCTTTATCAATGGCGGCTAATACTTGAGGCTCTTGCTCGCTAGCTTGCTGCTTAACTAATACGTTACGAGAGGCCGGGTCTAATTGGCCAGCCAGTAGCTCGGCCGCAGCCAAACGCTCAGCAGTTTCGCCAAATTGCAGATTAATAATCGCCTGCATTTCTTTAAGTTTGGCAATTACCTTTTCATCTTGCTCGGCAACGAGGCGCTGCTCGATTAACGGCGTGTGAGATTGGTCAGCGGTATTCATTAATGAACGAATCGCGGCAATTCGAGCGCTAGACTCATCGGCGTTTAAACCAATTAGTGCTAAACCACTACGCAGCTGACGACGGATTTTGTTGTTAACCGAGATTTTCTTAATAAGAGATTTTTTAACGCTACCTAAATCAGCGCCATCAACTACAGAACTTAAGTTATAAAGGCTGCCTTCTTTTACCGCTACTACCACTTTTTTATCTGATTTTTGGTAGTACAAATTGGCGCTTAATAAGCTTTCGAAGATCAAACTGTTACGTTTGTCTCCGCTAGCAATTAGCTGTTCAATAGCTTGTTGTTTTTGACTATTTTTTTTTGCAGTTAAGGCCTGCACTGCCTGCTCCCAATCACTTGCAGCAGCTGGTAATACCCAAAGCATGAGTAAAACACCGGCCAACAAGCGTGCGAAGCGAGATATGTATATGCTCAAAACAATCCCTACTCTTGATTGATTCAATACAAAAAAGGCGCTACCGATATTACTCAGCCGCGCCTTTTAAAAAGTGCCCGTAGGCACTTAGCTGTTTACGCGTACCTAGGTTCTATTTGTCTTTTGGGCTGTTGAGCTCAAAAGCGCAACAGTTCCTTAGTAGTTTTGACCAGAACATTGGCCAGTTTTGATGTTGAAGTTGCCACACTTAATTGGGGCAGTCCAATCAGCAACAATAGTGGCTGATTCAGTTAGGTGGTCTGTCCAAGCATCACCAATTACGCCGCCGCTTGTTTGCCATACAGTGTCGAATTGACCGTCAGCTTGAATCTCACCAATAAGCACTGGCTTAGTTAAGTGGTGGTTAGTGTTCATTACTGCGTAACCGCCAGTTAAGTTAGGAACAGTGATACCGTACATTGCGTCACGCACTGGATCGGTGTCTGTAGTACCCGCTTTTTCAACTGCTTCAGCCCACATTTGGAAACCAATGTAAGTTGCTTCCATTGGGTCGTTAGTTACGCGCTTGTCGTCGCCAGTGTAGGCTTTCCAAGCTGCAATAAACTCTTCGTTAGCTTCGCTGTCTGCGCTTTGGAAGTAGTTCCAAGCTGCTAAGTGACCCACTAGAGGAGCAGTATCAAAACCAGATAGCTCTTCTTCACCTACAGAGAAAGCAACTACTGGAATGTCTTCTGCCGAAATACCTTGGTTAGCTAGCTCTTTGTAGAAAGGAACGTTTGCGTCACCGTTAATGGTAGAAACAACCGCTGTTTTCTTACCTGCACCACCAAATTTCTTCACATCAGAAACGATTGTTTGCCAATCAGAGTGACCAAATGGCGTGTAGTTAATCATGATGTCGGCTTCAGCTACGCCTTTAGACTTAAGGTAAGCTTCTAAGATTTTGTTAGTTGTACGTGGGTATACGTAGTCGGTTCCGGCTAGTACCCAACGTTCTACACCTTCTTCTTCCATTAGGTAATCAACCGCTGGAATCGCTTGCTGGTTTGGCGCAGCGCCAGTGTAGAATACGTTTTTAGAGCTTTCTTCACCTTCGTACTGAACTGGGTAGAAAAGCATACCGTTTAGCTCTTCAATTACAGGAAGTACTGATTTACGAGATACCGAAGTCCAACAACCGAAGATAACGTCTACTTGCTCTTTATCTAGTAGCTCACGTGCTTTCTCGGCAAATAAAGGCCAGTTAGATGCTGGGTCAACCACTACAGGTTCTAGCTTCTTACCTAATAAACCACCCTTTTTGTTTTGCTCTTCAATCATCATAAGCACTGTGTCTTTCAGTGTTGTTTCACTGATAGCCATGGTGCCTGATAACGAGTGCAATACGCCTACTTTAATGGTTTCTGCGGCTTGGGCTGCATTCATTGAGAAGGCAAGTGCTACACCACTTGCAACCGTTGCGATCTTCTTCCATTTGCTATGTTGTGTCATTGCTATATTTCCTATTTTTTATAGTCCTTTAGAGCATGCGGTACCTCATGCAATGCTAAGGTAGCTAGAGCATCGACTATGCCAAGTAGAAAATAACAATTAAAAACAATAACTTAATGAAATGATTTATATATCATTAGTAATTCGACGCACAAAACATGAGCGTTTGCCTCAAATAAACGCACCAAAATGATCGTACAATAAACAAACACCAAACAAACGCACCAATTTGGCCATCGCGCACCAAAATGATCCACCCCAAGCTGCTGATTTTGCGCTATTTTGAATAGGAGCCGCTCTTAGGTTAGCTCGATAAAACTGGTTTAGTTCTTGCTCTATTAAGCAGAGGAAAATTCACTTCCAGCCATGAAAGAAGGATAACAGTGAGTCAGCAAGAGCAAACCGCATGCAGCAATTCGCACGCCCCCATTAAGCAAGGTTGGGTAGCCACCCTTGATTTGGGCTTTGCCCCTATCGCTAATAAAACTCGCTTAACCTTAAACCAAAGCCAAGGCCCCTTGCGGGTACAACGCCCTTTTCACCCAGAGCTGGCTGCACCAGATTGTTGCCACGTGTATTTATTACACCCACCCGGCGGCTTGGTGGCGGGTGATCACCTGCTGATGAATGTGGAATGTTTGGCTGGCAGTAAAGTGGTACTTACTACCCCAGCATCAGGCAAATTGTATCGCTCTAACTTGGCACGCCAGCAGCAACGCCAAGAGCAGCGATTTCATTTACAAGACAACAGCAGCTTAGAGTGGCTGCCGCCAGAAACCATTGTATTTAATGGCGCGCAAGGCCGCTTAGACAGTCACTTCATGTTGCAAGGTAATGCTCAACTAATCGCTTGGGAAATTACTTGTTTAGGCCGCAAAGCCAGCGACGAAGACTTTGACCACGGCGAGTTGATGCAATCCATCAAGGTGTATCGCGAACAGCGCCCATTGCTGATTGAGAATACTCGCATCGATAACGCCAATACTGCTGCTAACCCAGCAGCATTGGCTGGCAAACACGTATACGCCTGCATGCTAGCCACAGTAGATTTACTCAGCGAATTAGCCCAAAAGCAGTTATTAGAAGATTTACGCGAACAACTAGCGTGTGCAGAGGTGGGCATCACATTAGTGCGCGGCCTTATCATTTTGCGCTATTTAGGGGACAACGCCGAACAAGTAAGGCAAGAGTTTGAAGCGGCTTGGGCGCTTATTCGCCCGGTTACGCTTGGTCACCCAGCGGTTCGCCCCCGAATTTGGAATACTTAATTTAATACTACGAGGCAGACATGGAATTAACCCCAAGAGAGAAAGACAAGTTATTGCTGTTCACCGCCTTTTTGGTCGCCGAGCGACGTAAAAACAAAGGGCTAAAACTTAACTACCCCGAAACCGTGGCTTATCTCTCGGCCAGCATCGTAGAAGGCGCGCGCGAAGGGCGCAGTGTTGCCGAGCTAATGAGCTGGGGACGCACCTTGCTAAGCCGTGACGATGTAATGGATGGCATTGCCGAAATGGTCCACGAAGTACAGGTGGAAGCCACCTTCCCCGATGGCACCAAACTGGTCACCGTGCATAACCCAATCCCTTAGGCTACTTGTAGAGGAACAGCAAATGATACCCGGAGAACTAATCATTGATGATGGTGACATTGAGCTAAACAAAGGTTTAGCCACTGTAACTGTAGATGTTGCCAACAGCGGCGATCGCCCAGTGCAAGTAGGCTCACATTACCACTTCGCCGAAACTAACCCCGCCCTGCATTTTGACCGTAAAGCCGCTTTAGGTTTTCGTCTTAATATTGCCGCCGGCACCGCAGTACGTTTTGAGCCAGGCCAAAGCCGCCGCGTAGAACTGGTGGCCTTAAGTGGCAAGCGCGAGGTATACGGTTTTAGAGGGGAAGTAATGGGCAAACTAAGTGACGAGGAACAAGCATGAGCAAAATGGATAAACGCGCCTATGCCGAAATGTTTGGCCCAACCGTGGGTGACAAAGTACGCCTTGGCGATACCGAGCTAATCATTCAAGTAGAAAAAGACTACGCCCAATATGGCAGCGAAGTTAAATTTGGTGGTGGTAAAGTAATACGTGATGGCATGGGGCAAAGCCAAGCCAGCTGCGCCATGGTGCCAGATACCGTGATTACCAACGCCCTTATTTTGGATCACTGGGGTATTGTAAAGGCCGACATTGCACTTAAAGACGGCCGTATTCAAGCCATAGGTAAAGCGGGTAATCCCGATATTCAAGACAACATTGATATCGAGGTTGGTGCAGGTACCGAGGTAATTGCAGGTGAAGGCCAAATTGTGACTGCTGGCGGGGTCGACTCACATATTCACTATATTTGCCCGCAGCAAATTGAAGAAGCCTTAATGTCGGGCACTACCACCATGTTAGGGGGTGGCACCGGACCCGCAACCGGAACCAATGCAACTACATGTACCCCTGGCGCCTTTCACTTAGGCAAAATGCTGCAGTCGGCAGATTGTTTCCCAATGAACCTAGGCTTCTTGGGCAAGGGCAACGCCAGCTTACCGCGTCCCTTAGAAGAACAACTAATGGCCGGTGCCATGGGCTTAAAACTGCACGAAGATTGGGGTACCACTCCGATGTCTATCGACAACTGTTTAACCGTTGCCGAAAACTACGACGTACAAGTGGCCATTCATACCGACACCTTAAATGAATCAGGTTTTGTAGAAGATACTATCGCCGCCTTTAAAGGCCGAGTAATTCATACCTACCACACCGAAGGCGCAGGTGGCGGCCACGCACCCGATATTATTACTGCCTGTGGTTTAGATAATGTGTTGCCATCATCTACTAACCCAACTCGCCCCTACACCATTAATACCGTAGACGAGCACTTAGACATGCTAATGGTATGTCACCACCTTGATCCGGCTATTCCTGAAGATGTTGCTTTTGCTGATTCGCGGATCCGTAAAGAAACCATCGCCGCCGAAGACATCTTGCACGATTTAGGCGCATTCTCGATGATCGCCTCAGATTCGCAAGCCATGGGCCGAGTAGGCGAAGTGATTACCCGTACTTGGCAAACCGCCCACAAAATGAAAGTGCAGCGTGGTTTATTGCCAGAAGATAAAGAAATTGGCTGCGATAACTTCCGCGCCAAACGCTACATTGCCAAATACACCATTAACCCGGCCATAACCCATGGTATTGCCCATGAAGTAGGCTCGGTTGAAGTGGGTAAACTGGCAGATTTAGTATTGTGGAAGCCTGCCTTTTTTGGCGCTAAACCCTCGTTAATTATTAAAGGGGGCGCGATTGCAGCCGCACCTATGGGCGACCCTAATGCGTCGATCCCCACGCCACAACCGGTGCATTACCGCCCAATGTTTGGCGCTTACGGCAAGGCGATGAGCGAAACCCGCGTCACCTTTGTAAGCCAAGCGGCTTTAGATGCAAAAATTGATGAAACCCTAGGCCTAACTAGCCGCCTAGTGGCGTGTAAAAATACCCGCAGCATTAAAAAGCAAGACATGGTGCACAACCACTACCAACCGCATATGGAAGTGGATTCGCAAACCTATGAAGTGCGCGCCGATGGCCAATTGCTTGAATGTGAACCCGCTGCCGAGCTACCACTCGCTCAGCGTTACTTTTTATTTTAAGGAGAGAATGAATGTTAAAGGTGTATCAAACCCTCCATCACTACCACGGCCCAGTGCATCACCAAGTGGTTTTGAGTTACGAGTTACGTAAAAAAGCGCGTATTAAAGCGCAAACCGAAACCAAGCAAGATATCGGCTTTTTCTTAGAGCGTGGACAAGTGCTACAAAATGGCCAAATGCTAGAAGCCGATAATGGCGAAGTGGTTGAGATTAAAAGTGCCGACGAGTTGGTAACCACCGCCTATAGCGATGATCCACTAATGTTCGCCAAGGTCTGCTACCACTTAGGTAACCGCCATACACCACTGCAAATTGGTGAAGGTTGGGTACGCTTTCAGCCAGACCATGTATTGCAAGACTTAGTAGAGCTTTATGGGCTACGAGTAGAACAGCACCAAGGTCCATTTGACCCAGAAACCGGTGCTTATCACAGCCACTTGCCAGGACATAGCCACTAATGACTAGCATGGCGCAACTTCAGCTAATGCGTTTGGTTAGCCCCAGCTTACCGGTAGGTGGTTTTGCTTATTCGCAAGGCTTGGAATACGCAATAGAAAACGGCTGGGTGAATAATCCTCAGCAGCTAAAAAGCTGGATTAGCGGTTGTTTAGAGGCAGGGCTAGCCTGCCTCGATATTCCGATGCTGGCGGCACTTTATCAAGCTTGCAAAGCGCAAGACTTTGCTAAGTTTGAGAGCCTAAATTTAGAACTTATTGCCAGCCGAGAAACCCTCGAGTTGGAGCTAGAAGATGTGCAAATGGGCAACGCCTTACGTACCTTGCTTAGCCAACTCGATGAGTCATTTACCGCATCGCTCAGCCAAGAATCGATGAGCTGGACAAGCATGTTTGCTTTGGCTGGTGTGCATTGGCAAGTAGCGCTTGATGAATTAGCCGACGGCTACCTATGGACTTGGTTAGAAAACCAATTGGCGGTAGCCGGTAAAACCCTACCGCTTGGGCAAACGGCCTGCCAAAAACTACTTAGCGAGTTACTGCCGCTGCTGCCACCAGCACGCGAGTCGGGCTTAACTTTACCTTTTGATCAAATAAGCGGGTCGTTACCAGCATTAAGCTTGGCTAGCGCCCTTCACGAAACCCAATATTGTCGGCTGTTTCGCTCTTAGCGTAGCCACAAAAAAGAGGAACCATAATGAGCATAAAACAAACCTTACGTGTAGGTGTCGGCGGCCCGGTAGGCTCAGGCAAAACAGCCTTACTTACAGCGCTATGTCGCGAGCTAAAAGACCGTTTCAACCTAGCGGTTGTGACCAACGACATTTATACCAAAGAAGATGCCCAATTTTTGCTGCGCAATGACGCCCTCGCTGAAGACCGCATTTTGGGTGTAGAAACCGGCGGCTGCCCGCACACCGCCATTCGCGAAGATGCATCGATGAATTTAGCGGCGATTGCCGAGCTTAATCGCCGCCATCAAAGTTTAGATTTAGTGCTAGTAGAAAGCGGCGGCGATAATCTAAGTGCTACTTTTAGTCCCGAGTTAAGTGACTTAACCCTTTACGTAATCGACGTAAGTGCTGGTGACAAAATTCCCCGTAAAGGTGGCCCAGGCATTACTAAATCTGACTTATTGATCATCAATAAAACCGATTTAGCCCCACATGTTGGTGCCTCGCTAGAAGTCATGGATCGCGACGCTAAAAAATGCGCGGCGAACGCCCATTTGTATTTAGTAACCTTAAAACCAGCGAAGGCTTACAAACCATTATCAACTTTATTATTGAGCAAGGCATGCTAGAAGAATCTAGCCCTGCTACTCCCAACTAGTTTTAAATTACAAGGAACCTACCATGAAAAAACTACTTACTTTGGCTGCAGGCCTACTCATTAGCTTGCCCAGCTTTGCCCACGAAGGACACCACCATGGCTTAAGTGAAGGCTTGTTACATCCACTTACTGGTTTAGACCACCTAATTGCCTTAAGCCTAATTGGTTTATTAGCTAGCCAAACTGGCAAACTTAAGTTGAGCTTGGCGCAAAGTGTGTTTGCGTTGATTGTGGCAGCGGTTGTTGCCAGCATGGGTTTTGTACCACCAATGTTAGAGACAGGCTTGGCTATTTCTTTACTGGTTATGGCGGTATTAGTGGCTAAGGTATTGCCAAAAGCAGCTAGCCTAGCTGGTTTAGCAGTATGTTTAGTGGCAGCCTTACACGGCGCAGCCCATGGTAACGAAGTGCCTGCAGGCGCAGACATGAAGCTATTCTTTGCAGGCTTTATTGCTAGCTCAATTGCCCTTATTAGCGGCGGTTACTTACTAGGTAAAGCTGTGCAAAAGTCGACTTACGGCCAAAAAATCACACGTACTATTGCCGGTTTCGCTGGTGCCTTTGGTGTAACTGCACTGGTTGCATAAGCCCCCAAAAAAACTGCGTCGCTGGCGATATTTGCCAGCGGCGACAAGCTTCACAATTTGCGGCATAATGCTGCTATGAGCACCCATTCTTTGTCTACCCACGCACTTCAACTGCAAAGCCAAATTCGCCCAGAACATATTGCCCTGAGCATTGGCCAACAGCAGCTTAGCTATCAGCAGCTTTATGTCATGGTAAAAGCCACGGCTGAACAGTTGCGTCTGCAAGGCGTGACACAAGGCTCTAGAGTGTGCTGCTTTGGCGAAGATCCACTGCGTATGCTGTTGTTGCAGCTAGCTAGTTTGGAACTAGCCTATATCTTTTGCCCGCTTAATCATCATCACCCGCTCTCACAATTACAGGCTTTAAGTGACACCGTAAACTGCCAGTTTTATTGGAGTGATTTAGATTGCAGCTTACAGCAAGCTAAGCGAGTAGAGTTTAACCCGCACCAAGAGCTTAGCTACTCTGTCGGTATTGAGCTCGATAGCGAAGCCCCAATGAGTATGGTGTTTACCTCTGGCAGCAGTGGCCCGCCTAAAGCCGTGGTGCACTGCTGGCGAAATCACTACTACAGTGCTCAGGGCTCGCAAGCGATGATTCCTCTCAAGCACCAAGACCAATGGTTATTGTCTTTACCGCTTTACCATATTGGCGGCCAGGCCATTGTATGGCGCTGCCTACTAGCTGGCGCGCGCATAGTTGTGGCACAAAACAAAGGGCGAGTATTTCCTGATTTACTGGGCAGCGACACCACCCATGTATCGTTGGTGCCAACTCAACTTTATCGGCTACTCACCCAAGCAAAATTTTGGGCGCATAGCCTTAAACTCAAACACATCTTAATTGGTGGCGCAGCTTGTAACGACAGTTTATTGGAAGAAGCCATTAGCCGCGGCTTTCAAGTTTATAGCTCCTATGGCAGCAGTGAAATGAGCTCGCAAATCGCTACCCGCCATCACCGCTTAGGCCAAAGTGCTTATCAAATTTTGCCGCATCGCCGCGCCAAGATACATCAAGGCGAGATTTACCTACGCGGTAAAACCTTGTTCTTGGGTTACTGGAAAAATGGCGAAATTTTAAAAGCCTGTGAACCTGATGGCTGGTTTAACAGCGGTGATAGAGGGTTAATCGAAGGCGCGCACTTACACACTCTGGGGCGTAGCAATAACATGTTTATTTGTGCCGGTGAAAACATTCAACCGGAAGAAATAGAGCTGGCATTATTACAACACCCAATGATCAATCAAGCGGTGGTGGTGGCACAACAAAACAGAGAATACGGCCAATGTCCGGTGGCGTTTATTAACGCAGAACAAAAGCTTAGTAAGCAGCAGCTGAATCTGTTTTTACGTCAGCAGCTTGCGGCGATCAAACTACCGATCGCCTATTTTGAATTACCAGCTCACAACTCGCTGAAACCTTCGCGCAACGAGTTGAGCACCTTGGCTAATCACAAGTCTAGTTGTTGTGACCAGTGTTGAAGTTCGGAAATGCTAATCCAAGATTGTTGATAGGCGTGTTGTAAGGCACTGTGTTGCTGCTCTTTAAGGCTTAAGTGGGAATCAGGAACAAAGCAGCATGCTCCTTTAAAGAATTGTTCTCTTTCTGCTAAGTAACGGCTTAACAACCCGGTATTGGCGAACGCTTGTTCTGTTCTCATAAGCACTCCTTACGACTAAAAATAGCTAGCGCTTAGAAGCTGAAGAGCCAAATAAAATCGCTCTCAACAACTTCATAAAGTAGCCGACCAACAATTGGAAACAACCACTTACCTTACATTTAGCACGCATTTACCCCCTCAACAAGCACTATTTCGCAGCATTTAGCCAAATTAGCTTAGCCTGTCACGATATCTGGGCAGGGCTGTCGATAAAAGCAACAGCCCAGTGGTTTACCTTGTGATGAGCTATCTCTAGAATGCTCGACAAACAATAAATGAGGTAACTATGAAAATTGCAGTATTTGGTGCTGGAGCACTTTGTTTAGTGGCATTTTCGAGCAATGCTAATCCTGAGCTTGGGGTAATGGTAGGCAGCGACAATGGTATTAGTGCTCAGTTTAACGATATTCGAGTGAACCTAGGACTTAACGACTTCTCTTTAAGTGGCGATAAAATCATTGGTTTTCCTGAGCAACAATACTTTTATTACGGCTTTGGCGGCAAATGGAGCGATCACCACCATCATAAGCTAGGTGCTCGTGCAGTGTTTGGCGCGCATACTGTGGTTGATAAGTTTCGTTTCTTTGCCGAGCTACAACCGATTGTGTATGTGATTGACGACCTTGAAGTGAAGCTCGAAGCCAGTGCAGGTGTTCGCTACATGTTCTAACAGCTCAGCCATTCTCTGCTAGCCTTAAAAGACACTAAGATCATGGCCTATGAGAATGCAGCACACGGATATTGGCTTGCTCAGCCGGTTTGTTAAAGCCTATGAGCAACGCCACCATTACCCAGAGATGACCAGCTCTAGTAGTAGAAGAAAGATTTTCTCCGACTTAGAGCAATCATTAAACTGCACGCTATTCGACCCCGACTACAGCCGCTTAAACGAACAAGGCCAGCAGCTTTACCAGCGCGCTAAGCAACTACAACTGCAACTAGATAACTTTCTGCAAAGCCCGGTAGATAAACCACAACCTCAACAAATCGTGATTGGTTTAGATGAATTTGTACCTAGCCAAAGCTTATTACAATGTTACCCGCGCTTTATTAGCGAGCTCTCACTGCAACAACTAAAACTAGTGCAATTAAGTAGCCGCCAACTCCAGCAGCAATTGGTTAATGGTAATATCGACATAGCACTGCGAGTGGCGCAGCAAAACAAGCCGCCTAAAACTCATTCGCGTCGCTACTGTAATTTAAGTTTGGCTCTGGCCTGCGCTGCTCGCCATAGTTTGAGCAAACATCAGCAGCTCAGCGCCGAGCAGCTACAGCGCCATCGTCAACTGTGTTTAAGCCATTTGCCCTTAGAGTTACAACTTAATCGAGTAAGCTGCTGGCAGCTCAGTCACCGTGAAATGCTGCACGATTTGCTAGTACTTGGAATGGGCTGGGCCATCGCTCCACGTCATTGGTTGGAGTCCAGTTTTCGTAATGGCAGCTTAATAGAATTACACCTAAGTAATTACTTCTCACCAACCAAGTTAGAAATAGAAATCCTTTGGCTAAATAGCCAGCACGACAGCCAAGTAGCGCAGTGCTTAAACCTGTTAAGTTTGAGTGCCTATGATGGATGAACAAGCCAAACAAGCAGCCTTAGAAGCCTTTGTTTGCCTCGCCAAACATGGCAATTTAATAAAGTGTGCCGAGCAGCTTAAGTGCACCGAAATACAGGTAATACAGCGGATTGACCAACTAGAAAAGCAACTCGCCTGCTGCTTGTTCAACCAACACGCGGCACCTTTTCCACTTAGCTCTGCGGGGCTTGCCTTAATAGAGCAGGCTGAGTTGATAGTAAGCCGCTACCACGAACTGCAGCGCCACTGCCGCCATTTACAGTTAGGCAAGAGCCTCAAGTTAAGCATTAGCTATCAAGCCTGGTTTCCTAGCCCGTGGCTTACCTTACTAGCCAACCAATTACAGCGTTTTGATCCCTTACTGGATTTGCATTTCAGCGGTAATAGTCAGCAACATGTTCACTTTAGCTTTTCGGCGCAAAGCCAACAGAACAATACTCAAGTGCTTAGTTGGCGCCCTGCCAAGTTGATAAAAGTAGCCCACCCCAAGTTGGTTAATCATCAGCAACGCTTTGATGGCCACTTGAAGCTGTTTGATATTCGCGAGCCGCAGCAAAGTAATTTGTTTATCGGAGAGACCTTATTGCTGGATGCGTTAGAAGCCGCTTTAGGCTGGGCAATTTTGCCACAAATAAGTGTCGAATCCCGGCTCGCCGAAGGACAACTTAAAGCTTGGTCTGATTTAATCGCAGAGTTACCGACCTACTTACACTTGTCTCATCACTGCCCAGAAGACATTAAGAGCTGGCTACTTCAACAACAGGCAGAGTATTGTGAATTACCCTAAACAATAGCTTATAATTAGCCCGCCTTTATTAAACTAAGAGATCAATGAGTCGAGTTCGTTGCCAGCGCTGCTTGCGCCCTCAAAGTCACTGCTTATGCGCAAACATCCCCAGCTGTTCACATCGTCATCCGGTGATTATTTTGCAGCACCCCAGCGAACAACAACATGCTAAAAGCACCGCTCATCTAGCGTGTTTAGCTCTGGATAATGCAACGATAATAGTGGGTGAAAATGCCGACGATTTTGCCGATTTAAAACAGCAAGTGGAACAAGCTCCACATCAATTTTTGCTGATTTACCCTAGTCAAACTAGCCAAGCTTTAGAGCGGCTAAGCAATACTCAAAAAGCGGCTTACACCGCAGACAGCTCCCCCGCCACAATATTGCTACTTGATGGCACCTGGCGAAAAGCCAAAAAATTATGGCACCTCAATCCCTGGCTACAAAGTTTAGAACAATTTCATTTCGAGCACGCCCCGCAAGGGCAATATAAAATACGAAAAACCTCGATAGATAAAGGCTTATCCACCATAGAGGCTGTTGGATACACTCTAAATCAGTTAGAAATGTTTGACCCTACTCCTTTAGTGGGTATACTACGCGCCCTTGCAAACCAGCAACTTTCAGCAATGCCAGCGGCGGTAAAAAAACGCTACTAAATTGCTGCTGCTCAGTGACACAGATAAGCACAAAAAACAGCGGTGAAACTGGTCAAACTTACATATCAAGACTAAGTTAAATTTATATACATAACATTAATGTAGGAGTGCTTTTGCATGTCTAAGAATAATGTGGTGGAAGACAGCCCCAGCAAAATGGATGAGTGGAAGGTATTTCTATTTATCGCCGTTGTGCTTTTTCCTATTTTGGCAGTGGTCACCGTAGGCGGTTATGGCTTTATCGTTTGGATGCTCCAGATAATGATGGGCCCGCCAGGACACGGTTAATAACTCTGCTCTTTCTTTGTTTAATAACTAAATAATTCGCAGCAATGTGAGACACCACCATGAAAAATATGCTGAAGAAATTTTGGTCAATAGTGAGCAAACCAAGCGTACATTTAAGCTTTGGTTTTTTGACTATTGGCGGATTTGTTGCTGGTATCATTTTCTGGGGCGGCTTTAATACCGCACTAGAAGCCACCAATACCGAAGAGTTCTGTATTGGCTGCCACGAAATGGCCGACAACGTTTATGTAGAACTGCAAGACACGGTGCACTGGAAAAACAACTCAGGTGTACGTGCCACTTGTCCAGATTGTCACGTACCGCATAATTGGACTGACAAAATTGCTCGCAAAATGCAGGCGTCTAAAGAAGTATACGGCGCAATATTTGGCACCATTAATACCCGTGAGAAGTTCTTAGAAAAACGCGGTGAACTAGCCCAACACGAATGGGACCGTTTCACAGCCAATAACTCCTTAGAATGTAAAAACTGTCACAACTACAACAGCATGGACTTTGACTCCATGTCTGAGCGCGCCCAAGTGCAAATGAAAATGGCCGCCGAGCGCGACCAAAGCTGTATCGATTGCCACAAAGGTATTGCCCACGAACTCCCAGAAAACATGAATTCGGGCGAAGGCACCCTAGCCAAACTCGAAGAGATGGCAACATCGGGCTACAAAAAGGGCGAAACTTACTACAGCGTGCGTCAACTGCCAATGTTCACCAACGCCGAACTTAGTGAAGAAGCTGGCCAACTTAATGCAGCCACTGCAGTAAAAGTTCTCGACATTAAAGGCGATGCAATTCAGGTAGAAATAGACGGCTGGCGTAAAACCAAAGGTTTTGGTCGCGTGCTGTTTGAAGACTTTGCCATGAACATTAACGATGGCTTCTTAACCAAAGAAGTGGCTCAAAACGACAGCATTATGCAAAAAGGCGAAACCAAAGAAGATGACCTAACTGGTTTGCCGTGGCAGAAAGTATCAATCACGCTATGGATGCGTAACGGTTCACTGACCGACTCACGCGATACCCTCTGGCAGTTTGCCAAAACCACTTATGATACGGCCTGTAGTGTATGTCATACCCAGCCTGCCGAAAATCACTTCGACACCAACACCTGGCCAGGTATGTTTAACGGTATGTTGTCGTTTGTGAATTTAGACGGTGATACTCAAGCGCTGGTATTGAAATACCTTCAAAAACATTCATCAGATTTTTCTGACGCTGGCCACTAACAAGGAGATTAACATGGCAATTACTCGTCGCGGTTTTCTCAAAGGCATTTTAGCCACCAGCGCTAGTACTTTGATCGGCCCAAGTTTATTGGCAGTATCTAACGATGCAGCCGCTGCTGAAACAGCCGGAAGCTGGAAGGTTTCAGGCTCACACTGGGGCGCGTTTCGTGCCCGCGTGTATGCAGGCAAAGTGCAAGAAATAAAACCCTTTGAAGCAGATAAATACCCCACCGAAATGCTCAAGGGCATTAAAGGTATTTTGTATAGTCCTTCTCGTATTCGCTACCCAATGGTGCGCTACGATTGGTACCTAAAACGCAACAAAAGCGATACCTCGCAGCGCGGTGATAATCGCTTTATTCGCGTCACTTGGGACGAAGCTCTAGACCTGTTCTACCAAGAGCTAGAACGCGTACAAAAAGACTATGGCCCTTGGGCCTTGCATGCCGGCCAAACTGGCTGGCGTCAAACCGGCCAAGTTCACTCCTGCGGTAACCACATGCAACGCGCAGTAGCCATGCATGGCTTCTCGGTGAATAAAGTGGGCGACTACTCTACCGGTGCAGGGCAAACCATTATGCCTTATGTACTTGGTACTACCGAGGTATACGCGCAAGGTACTTCTTGGCCTTTAATTTTAGATAACAGTAAAACGGTTGTCTTATGGGCCACCGATTTGATGAAAAACCTACAGGTAGGTTGGGCCTGTGAGACTCACGAATCCTTTGAATATTTAGAGCAACTTAAAGACAAAGTTGCTAACAAACAAATTCGGGTAATTAGTGTTGACCCAGTTCGCACCAAAACTCAAAAGTACCTCGATTGTGAGCAGCGTTACGTGAATCCACAAGCCGATGTCCCGTTTATGCTGGCCATCGCCCACACGCTTTATACCGAAGAGCTGTACGACAAGGAATTCCTCAATACCTATGCCTTGGGTTTTGAAGACTTTATTCCTTATGTAACTGGCGAATCTAAAGACAAAGTAGAAAAAACACCAGAATGGGCAGAAGCTATTTGTGGTGTACCAGCCGATGAAATTAGAGAATTTGCCCGTTTATTGGCTAGCGACCGTACCCAGCTTATTTTTGGCTGGTGTATTCAACGTCAGCAACATGGCGAGCAGCCTTATTGGATGGGCGCGGTTATCGCAGCCATGTTAGGGCAAATTGGCTTACCGGGTGGTGGGGTTTCTTATGCTCACCACTACAGCTCTATTGGCGTACCGTCTACCGGTGCGGCAGCGCCTGGTGCGTTCCCACGTAATCCAGATAAACCTAATGAACGGGTTCATATGAACCAAGACTTTAAAGGCTATAGCAGCACCATTCCGGTAGCGCGCTGGATTGATGCCATTATGGAACCCGGCAAAGTGATAAATGCTAATGGCGCCAAAATCACCTTACCCGACATCAAGATGATGGTGTTCTCTGGCTGTAACCCTTGGCATCATCACCAAGATCGCAACCGCATGAAGAAGGCCTTCCAAAAGCTGGAAACCGTGGTCTCGATAGATTTTACTTGGACCGCCAGTTGCCGCTTCTCAGATATTGTATTGCCAGCGTGTACCCAATGGGAGCGTAACGATTTAGATCTGTACGGTTCTTACAGCAACCGCGGCATTATTGCCATGCACAAGTTGGTTGACCCACTGTATCAATCTAAAACCGATTTTGAGATTTTCACCTTACTTACCCAACGCTTTGGTAAGAGTAAAGAATACACCCAAGGTAAATCCGAAATGGAATGGGTGAAGCAACTTTATGATGAGTGCGCCGCGGCCAACAAAGCTAAGTTTGATATGCCAGACTTCATGACCTTTTGGAAAGAAGGCTGGGTAGACTTTGGCAAAGGCAAAAACTGGACCCGCCAAGCAGACTTCAGAGAAGATCCTGAAATTAACGCTTTAGGCACGCCATCCGGCTTCATTGAGATATTTAGCCGCAAAATCGATCGCTACGGCTACGATGATTGCCAAGGCCACCCAATGTGGTTCGAAAAAGCCGAACGCTCGCACGGCGGCCCAGGCTCTGAAGAATTCCCCATTTGGCTGCAGTCTTGTCACCCCGACAAACGCCTGCACTCACAAATGTGTGACTCAGAAGAGTTTCGCGCGACCTATGCGGTGCAAGGCCGCGAGCCACTGTATATCAACCCAGAAGATGCCAAGAAGCGTGGCATTAAAGATGGTGATTTAGTTCGAGTATTTAACAAACGTGGGCAATTGCTGGCTGGCGCGGTAGTGTCTGAAGACTACGCCAAAGGTGTTGCTCGCCTGCAAGAGGGTGCTTGGTATGGCCCTGTGGATGAAACCATTGGCGCATTAGATACCTATGGCGATCCTAATACCCTAACCATGGATATAGGCAGCTCGCAATTAGCTCAAGCCACCAGCGCAAATACCTGTTTGGTTGAATACGAGAAATTCACCGGTAAAGCACCTGCGGTAAGCTCCTTTGGCGGCCCTAAGGAGATGTCGTAGATGACAATCGCCGCTAGTGTTAGCCAAGAGAACGAAATCCGTGCCAGCATCTATTGGTGGTTTGCAACGGTTTTTACCAAAGAGCTTGATAAGCAACAGCTTGCTTCTTATACCTCTGGTGAAGGAGCACAGTTGCTAAAGCAATTAGCAGACACGGCCGAGCTAAGCTCGGCAGTTACCATGATTAAAAATAATCTGGCAAAGTTGAGCGCCTTTAAACACCCGGAGCTAGAACTAGCAGCAGATTTTTGCCAGCAATTCTTGAGTGACAGCAAAGTAGGTGCACCACCTTATGCCTCGGTTTACCTGTCGGCCAACAAGCTGATGTTTCAAGAGCCACATGAAAAAATGCGCGCCTTGCTAGTAAGCCAAGGCCTGCAAGTTGACCCTAATTTTAATGAGCCAGCGGATCATCTTGCGATTCAGCTCGATTACCTTGGCAATTTAATTTTGCGCGAAGCGCCTGCTCAGCAACAAGCTGATTTTATTAATCAGCACCTGCTGTGTTGGTTGCCACTATGGCTTGATGCATTACGCAAGGTTAGCAAGGGCGGCTTTTACCAAGGCTTCGCCGAATTACTCGTTGGCTACTTAAAATTAGAACTAAGCGAGTTATAAGTTAAACGCGACTAGTATCTAGCTAGTCGCTCACTTAAAGCCATTACTCTTTTTATAGCTATAGTAAGTCCTGTTGCCCGCTGTTGATATTTCATACACTTAGCCGAGCAAATGACACCAAGTTAACATTTTCACAACATTTATCTCGCATTAAAGGCAAACTATTTTATAGTTAAATTAAGTCGGTTGTCGCTTCTAGATGCCTGGGCGGTAATACCTCAACTGTTAGGCGTTACGCCCCTCCTATCTTTTAGCGGTGCCGGCTGGCCTATTTCTAACGCCCCATAAAGCAACAATCTATCTACATTCCTTTAGTTTAGTACCAATCACACTAAGTAAGTGATCAGAAATATCGCAGGAAAAACACTCGAGAATAAGGCAGGATTTTTCGATAAGTAGTTATTCTACAATCAAAAATTCTAACGCGGTTATCGAGTATTTTAACTAGATAGAATGAACAGTTACTTCGTACAATTGGTATAGTTCATGACCTAAACACAAATCTGTGAAAAAATAGCGCTTCTTAGCCGCAGCAGATGAGCTTTACCATGGATGATAAGAAACGCCCGCTCTATATTCCTTACGCAGGTCCAGCATTACTTGAGACCCCCTTATTAAATAAAGGCAGCGCCTTTAACCAAGAAGAGCGTATTTTCTTCAATTTAGAAGGGCTGCTGCCAGAGACCATCGAGAGCATCGATGAACAAACTGAGCGTGCTTATCTGCAATATCAAAGCTTTACTAATGACTTAGACCGCCATATTTACCTGCGCAACATTCAAGATACTAACGAAACCTTGTTTTACCGTTTAGTGGAAGATCACATCACCGAAATGATGCCGATTATCTACACGCCTACCGTGGGTGCGGCCTGTGAGCAGTTCTCTAATATTTACCGCCGCTCGCGTGGTTTATTTATTTCTTACCCTAACCGCCACCGTATCGACGAGCTGCTAAACAATGCCACTCGCCACAATGTGAAAATCATTGTAGTGACCGACGGCGAGCGGATCCTAGGCTTAGGCGACCAAGGCATCGGCGGCATGGGCATTCCTATTGGTAAACTATCACTGTACACGGCTTGTGGCGGCATCAGCCCAGCTTATACTCTGCCAATTGTGTTAGATGTAGGCACCGACAACCAGCAACTACTCAATGACCCCATGTATATGGGCTGGCGCCATCAACGAATTAGCGGCGATGAATATAGCGAATTTGTAGAATTATTCATGCAAGCGGTTAAAGTCCGCTGGCCAGATGCGCTGATTCAATTTGAAGATTTCGCCCAAAAAAATGCCATGCCTTTATTGCAGCGTTACAAAGATCAATTCTGCTGTTTTAATGATGATATTCAAGGCACAGCGGCAGTAACCGTTGGCTCATTATTGGCAGCTTGTAAGGCAGCTGGATCTAACTTAGCAGAACAGCGTGTTACCTTTGTTGGCTCCGGCTCAGCAGGGTGCGGTATTGCCGAGGCGATAGTGCGAGCAATGGTGGAAGAGGGCATTAGCGAAGCGCAAGCCCGCAGCCAAATCTTCATGGTTGACCGTTGGGGCTTATTACAAGACAACATGCCTAATCTACTCGACTTCCAACAAGCTTTGGCGCAATCAGCCGATATTCAGCAAAAATGGGGACTTAATAGCGATGCTTTGTCGCTGTTAGATGTAGTAGAGCATGGCAAGCCTACAGTACTTATTGGTGTATCTGGTGCACCAGGCGTGTTTACTCAGCAAGTGATTGAAGGCATGCATCAGCACTGCAAGAAACCTATCGTATTACCACTATCCAATCCCACCAGCCGGGTTGAAGCCTTACCTGAAGACATACTGCGTTGGACCAATGGCGAAGCCTTGGTCGCGACTGGTAGTCCGTTCTCGCCGGTGAAGCTAGGTGAAGAGACCTTCCCTATCGCCCAGTGTAACAACAGCTATATTTTCCCAGGTATAGGCTTAGGCGTACTAGCCTGTCAGGCCACTAGGGTGAGTGACGAAATGCTCATCGCCAGCAGCCGCGCCTTAGCCGAATGCTCGCCACTAGCTAACGATGGTGAGGGAGCGTTACTGCCACCGCTTGAAGAAATTCAGCTAGTTAGCAAGCACATCGCTTACGCGGTAGCCAAAACTGCCATGCAACAAGGCTTAGCGGTAAACACTACCGACGAAGTGCTAATGCAAACTATTGAAGCCAGCTTTTGGAAACCTGAGTATCGCCACTACAAACGAACTTCTTTTTAACTACACTTAACTTCATAGTTTTCACAAAGCTACAGATTTTAAACGTATGCGCTGGCAGCAACTTAGCCAGCGTAATCATTTTAAGTTTCCATCCTATGTTACTAGCGATTGCCCATTGGCAAGCAAGGAGAGGTAATGTTCTTCAACCAACTCACTATTCGTAAAAAGCTTACGATCACTATTGTGTTAGCAGTACTAGCTTCCACCAGCATTATCGGGGTATTCAGCCAGAATCAGGCGCAAAACATCATCGAACGCCGAATGGTTGATAAAGAACTACCCGCTCTGCTCAAGCAAATTCGCAATAGAATTGATAAAGAAGTAACAGTGCTGTTGCAAGCAGCAGAGCAGCTAGCTAACAATACTTTTGTTGAAGAGCGAGTGCTGAAATCCAGTAAACCCGACTCAGAAACACAATTAGTAGAATTACTTACACGCCTAAAGCAACAATATGGCTTAGCTGATGCGTCTGTATCCAACCGTAAAAATGCCAATTACTGGAATCAAAATGGCTTTTTAAGACAACTCTACCCCGAGCGTGATGGCTGGTTTTTTAAGTTTAGAGAATCTGGACAAGAAACCATGGTAAGTGTTTACACCTCTTCAACTGAAGAAACCAAGCTGTTTTTAAACTACCAACAATTAAATGGCCATGTTATGTCGGGGGTGTCAAAAACCATGGAAGAGATGATCGTTTTTCTCGACAGTTTTAAGATTGAGAAAAGCGGTTTTGTATTCCTTAGTGATGGTGAGGGTGTGATTCGCCTGCATCGCAACAACGAGCTTGTTGGCAAGCTCAAACTCACCGATGAATTTGGTCAAGCCACCTCCTCGTTACTCAACAAACAAGGCTTTAATTTGGTAGAAGTAAACTACCAAGGCCAGCAATTGTTACTAAGCTCTAGCTACATCGAGTCTATGGACTGGTACTTAATTGCCCAAGTGCCAAAAGCTGAAGTATTTGAAGAACTCAATCGTTCACGCTACTACATGATTGTCACCACCTTACTGGTGATAGGCGTCTTTTTGTTAGTCGCCGTATGGTTAGCAGGCACTATTACGCGACCAATTGCTAAACTGGCCGATGTATTCCAAAACTTAGGTGAAGGAGAAGGTGATTTACGCCAACGTTTAGATACCGAAAGTAACGATGAAATGGCCAAACTCGCCAAAGGGTTTAACAGTTTTATCGAAAAAATCCATCGCTCGGTGAGCTCCGTAGCGCAAACTGGCGAAAACCTAGGAGATGCCTCACGCTCGGTCGCCAATCAGTCACAACGCACCCTAGAAAATACCCAACATCAACAAGATAGGGTAACTCAAGTAGCCACTGCAATTAACCAAATGGGCTCCACCGTTAACGAAATTGCCAGTAACGCGTCTCAAGCGGCAGATGCAGCACAAGATGCCGAACAAGAGTCTAATAAAGGCCAACAAGTGGTGCTGCGAGCGCGCGACAACATCATGCGCTTAGCCGAAGAAATGCAACAAGTAGCTACTGTGGTCTCTTCATTAGCCGAAAGCAGTCAATCAATTGGTGGTATTTTAGACGTTATTAGAGGCATCTCAGAGCAAACCAACCTGCTTGCACTTAACGCAGCCATTGAAGCAGCACGAGCCGGTGAACAAGGCCGCGGCTTTGCGGTGGTAGCAGACGAAGTGCGTAACTTAGCGGGTAGAACTGCCGAGTCCACCGATGAAATTCAGCAGATGATTAACAACTTGCAGGAACAAGCCAGCCAAGCAGTTAGTGCCATTGAACAAAGCAGTGGAATGAGCAGCCAAGGCGCCGAAGAAGCCGGGCATGCTTATTCAGCCCTACAAGAGATCTCTAAACGAGTAACCTTGATTTCTGACATGAACATTCAAGTGGCAACGGCTACCGAAGAGCAGTCTTCAGTCGTTAGTGAGCTAAACGGCAACGTTGAAGAAATTAACTTGAGTACGCAGCAGGCTACCGATACAGCTTCAGAGCTTTCTCAAGCTAGCGAGTCCTTAAAACAGCTCGCCGACAAGCTGGCAGATTTGGTGGGTACGTTTAAGCTTTAAACTAAACTCTACGCAAATAAAAAGAGGCCCTTGGGCCTCTTTTTTGTTAACTCACTATGCACTACATGCCAAAGCCGTAGAAGTCTGGGAACATCAATATCGAGGCTAATACCAATATTTGCAAAATAATAAATGGCATTACGCCTTTGTAGATATCGGTAGTTTGTACCTCGGGCGGGGCAACACCTTTGAGATAGAACAGACTAAACCCAAAGGGCGGTGTGAGGAACGAAGTCTGCAAGTTCATCGCAATTAAAATCGCAAACCAGGTTAAATCGATGCCCAAAATCTCGGCTACTGGGTACAACATAGGCACCACAATAAATGAGATTTCAACAAAGTCGATAAAGAAGCCCAAAATCAAAATCACAATCATGGTTAAGATTAAGAAGCCCCATTTCTCACCCGGTAAGCTAGTCATAACTTCTTCAATAACTTCTTCACCACCAGTGTACGAGAAAACCATAGAGAAGGCCGTTGCACCAATGAAGATAGCAAATACCATCGAGGTAACTTTTACCGTTTCAATAGCCGCTTCGTAGATAATCTTCCAAGAAAACTGGCGATAAATAATCGATAAAAGAATTGCACCAATGCCGCCAATAGCAGAAGACTCGGTTGGCGTAGCAATACCGTAAAAAATCGAGCCAAGTACTGCAATCATTAGAGCTAAGGGTGGAGCAATGGCTTTAAAGGCATTCCAACAAGGTTGCACGCCATGACCTGCAGCTTCATCTTTAGGTAAAGCAGGAGCGGCTTCTGGGCGAATAAACGATACGCCTAGAACATAGATGATGAAGGCACCTACCAACACTGCGCCAGGCAGTAGTGCAGCTTTAAACAAATCGCCTACTGGCACGCCCATTACATCACCAAGAATGATCAAGATGATAGAGGGAGGAATAATTTGTCCAAGCGTACCAGAGGCACAAATAACCCCGGTGGCTAAGCGCTTATCGTATTTATATTTGAGCATTACCGGCAAGGAGATAACCCCCATTGCCACTACAGACGCACCTACCACACCGGTAGATGCAGCAAGTAGCGCGCCTACCAAAATAGTCGATACAGCCAAACCTCCTCGCACTCGACCAAACAATTGGCCCATGGCTTCGAGCAGCTGTTCAGCAAGGCGGGTTTTCTGCAATACAATGCCCATGAAAATGAACAGTGGCACGGCCATTAGTACCGAGTTTTGCATGATGCTCATTATGCGATAAGGCATAAAAGCAAATAAGTCGATACCTTCGGCAAAGATACCAAATACTAGTGCCACACCGCCAAATACAAAGGCGACTGGAAAACCAGTGAGCAGCATTAGCAAGGCCACGAAAAACATGACAATCCCAATCATGACAACTTCCTTTTCTTGTTATGAGCTAGGCGTTATTTCGCAGCTGAATGAGGTTTTTGAGTAACATTCCAAAGCCACTTATGGCGAGGCATATAGCCGAAATTGGAATCATTGATTTAATTATCCAGCGGTAGGGTAAGCCACCCGGATCGCCGCTGGTTTCTCCTAAGTTGTATGCTTCTAAGGCAAAGTCGTAACCGTACCAAGCAATCAAGCCACAAAAAGGGAACAAGAAAAATACGACGCCTAGGCTGTCAATCCAAGCGCGTTTACGCGCCGCTAACTTGTCGTAGATAATATCTACCCGCACATGGCCTTCGGCCTGCAGCGTAGATGCAATTCCTAATAAAAACATGGCAGCAAACAAGTGCCATTCTAACTCTTGCATACCAATAGAACTGGAGCGAAAAAAGTAACGCATGACTACGTCATAAAAAATGTTTACTAACATTAGCAGCATTAACACCGCGGTGAGGCCTGCTATACCCTTGGAAAATCCATCTACCGCTCGTTGCAAACGCAACATCCCTAGCCTCCCAAGCAAAGTAATTGCTTTTTTGGTTTAGCTGATGGAGCTACAGCCACGCTGCAGCTCCATTCTCTACTACAAACCTTCAGTACTGTTTAAGTAACCTTGTTCTGAAATTGCTGTGTAGGCGCGAACTTGTTTCATGTATTGCTGTTGTGACTCAATGATCTTAGCGGCCATTGGATCTGCAGCAGCCTTCTCTTTTAACAAGTCATCATTAGCGTTTTTAAGTGCTTTGATCACTTCTGCAGGGAAAGTTTTAACCTGAATATTCGGGTATTCTTGCAACATGGTTTGCCAATTTTTAGCGCTTTCTGCATAGGAATGAATAAACATATCGTAAGCTGCTTTACGCATTGCAACCGCTAAAATTGCCTGTAAATCTTCTGGCATTTTTTCGAGTTTTTTCTTGTTAGCAATAAACATCAACTCGGTAGCTGGCTCGTGCCAACCCATGTAGTAGTAAGGGGCGATTTTGTGAAAGCCCATGCGTAGATCTAGAGAAGGACCAACCCACTCAAGTGCGTCGATAGTATTACGCTCAAGTGCGGTATATAACTCACCTGGCGGAATGTTTACTGGCGTTGCGCCAAGCTTAGCTAATACTTCGCCGGCAAAACCTGGAATACGCATTTTTAGGTTTTGCAGGTCTTCAACTGAGTTAATCTCTTTACGGAACCAACCGCCCATTTGCACCCCAGTGTTACCGCCAGGGAAAGGTACCAGGTTATGCTCAGCGTATACTTGATTCATCAAGTCTTGTCCGCCACCATACTGCAGCCACGCGTGTTGCTCTGGTGCATTCATACCAAATGGCATGGTAGTGAAGTAAAGAGTGTTTGGCACCTTACCTTTATAGTAATAAGACGCGGTGTGGCCTAAGTCGTACTGGCCACTTTTAACCAAATCAAATACACCGAAAGGTGCTTTGTGTTTGTTTGAAGAGTCAACGCGGATCTTTAAACGGCCGTTAGACATTTCATCGGCCATTTTCACCATGTTTTTTACTGCATCACCAAAAACTGGGAAGTTAGGGCCCCAGGTTTCAGCCAATTTTAGTTTGTATACTTTGTCGGCAGCTACGGCAGCCGAACTAAACGCAATAATCGCAGAAGCCAGCAGGGTTTTACTGCAGAGGGACTTAAGCATGTTGTTCTCCCTTTCGTTGTTTTTTCCATTGTTGGTTAGATGTTTTAAATGTAAACCAACTGCTTAATGGTCACCTTTAATGTTAGCGAGTTGTTACAATAAAACCTATCCGGCAATACACGGTTTTTTTCTACGTAAGATCACGTACAGGCTAGACTTTGGTAGAAGCGAGAGCTAGATCACTATTTTTGAAAAATCGCATAGATTAACATATAGTTAACATTCTCTTAGTTAGGCCGTCACGAGATGTGGTCCCTCAAATTTAAAATTATCCTGTTATCTATTGTTCCTTTGCTTTGTGTTACCGCACTAATTGCCACCTTGGTTTTTAAGCAATCTTCCATCCTAACTGAGCAACAATTAGCGCTGATTAAAGAAAACATCATGCGCAGCAAAACCCTAGAGCTGCAAAACCACATTGACCAAGCTTTTGCCAGCATTCGTGACATATACGAACCTGCAGCAGCCGATGATGAGAGAGCCAAACAACAGGTAAGAGAATTGCTCAACCGTTTACGCTTTGCCGAAGACGGTTACTTCTTTGCTTACACCCTTAAAGGCGTCAACTTGGTTCACCCCATTCAGCCGGAATTAGTGGGCCAAAATTTGTGGGACTTTAAGGATTCTGAGGGCACCTACCTCATTCAAGACTTAATTGCACAAGCCAAAGCAGGCGGCGGTTTTAGTAACTATTTGTGGGAAAAACCTAGCACCGGAAAGCGAACTAAGAAACTGGGTTACGTAGTGATGCTAGATAAATGGCAATGGATGTTTGGCACCGGCGTGTACTTAGACGATGTAGATGTAGAGCTGGCAAAACTTGAAGCGCAAACCCAAAACAACATTAATCGCACTTTTATTTGGTTATTCATAATTACCACCATTTCGGGAATTTTAATCGCCTTTTTGGGGGCATCTTTGAATATTTCGGAGCACAAGCTGGCCGACAAAAAGCTCAAAGAACTCACCCAACGAATTATTGATTCACAAGAGCAAGAACGCCAACGGGTATCTCGTGAACTGCATGATGGTATTAACCAATTATTGGTTTCCATTAAGTATCGCTTAGAAAGCGCCACAGAATGTAACAGCACCCCTAGCTCGGTCAGTGACAGCCTCAATCAAGGATTACACACCATTAACGAAGCGATTGGTGAGATACGTCGGATTTCAAAAGACCTCCGCCCCAGCGTACTGGATGACTTAGGTTTAGCCGCCGCATTGGGAGGTTTTTGCCAGGAATTTGAACACCGTACAGGAATAGATGTGTTTTTAGAGTGCGACATTGATAATCTAAACCTTCCATCTACCGTGGAAACAACCTTCTATCGGATTACCCAAGAAGCCTTACAAAATGTCGAAAAACATGCGCAAGCAGATACAGTAGACATAGTGCTAAGCCAGCAAGCCAAACTGTTGGTGATGAAAATTAGGGACAATGGCACTGGTTTTGTAATGGGTAAAAAGGTACGACGCCATTCGATAAAAGAGCTTACTCGGCGCCCAGAGCTGGCCAGTAGCGGTTTGGGTTTACGCAATATTTTTGAACGGATTGCCCACATCGATGGTCAAGTAGATGTAGATAGCAAATTAGGAGAAGGGACACTGATCACCATAAAAGTACCGCTATATGAAGTAGAGAAAACTATACCCGCCACAATTCAAGAGCAAACGGTATGACCTCAATTCTATTGGTGGACGATCACCCCTTAGTACAAGATGGCCTCAAAATGCGACTAGAGGCTAACCCTGGCTTTTCCGTTGTAGGTACAGCAGCTGACGGCGAGCAAGCGCTTACCATGGCGCAACAACTGAACCCAGACATAGTATTAACCGACATTAATATGCCTAAATTAAATGGCATTCAGCTGTTAGAGGCTCTTTCAGAGCAAAGTCCTAACAGCAAAGTGGTGATGTTAAGCATGCACGACAATAAAGAATATGTGCAAAACGCCATGCGTAATGGCGCTAAGGGTTACTTGCTCAAAGATATTGCGTCTAGTGAACTGATTAGCGCATTGGAAGCAATCGCCAATGGTGGACGCTACATTAGTGCTGGTGTGTCGAAGCTGTTATTTGATAACGAGCCTAGTGCTAGCAAAGCGAGTTTAACCAAGCGCGAGCAGCAGGTATTACGTTTACTGGCCACAGGTTGTGGCAATAAGAAAATCGCTGATAGCCTGTCGATAAGCATTCGAACCGTAGAAACCCATACTTTAAAAATTCGTAGAAAGCTGGAATTAGATAGCAGTGCAGCCATGATTAAATACGCCATAGAGCACTATGGTAGCGAGAGTTAATTAAGCACTTAAAGGGGCAAGCTTGAATCAATCCGTAAAAATTAGGCCACAGTTTGAAGAGCCACCAGTTACCCAGCAGCCAAAGCAGCAAGTTCACTTCGTGAGTGGGTCTTGTAAAGCAAGCGCCAGCAATACTCTCGCTTGTGACTTTAGCACCACCCTAGAGCTGGCTTTACGTTGTTTAGAAAAACACAAAAAATACAACTAGCGCAGCATTACATCCAGTTGGTCTACAAGTTCTGCCCAGTCAGCATCTTGCTGCACTGCTTCTAATAAAAATGCTGCCTGAGTGGGTGTCCAAAAAGCCGCTTGATGTAATGGCACTTCACTCGGTATCGGGGCATGCTCTGCCACAAACTCAGCGATGGCATTAATGGAAGGATCTAAACCAAGCTGGGCGAACAAATCACTTAAGGTGTGAATAGCAGATTCCATCACTTACTCTCCTTTCTCTTATCAAATTTAGTTGGCATTAAGATAACAAGTCGTCAGCATAAGCGAACAATGCGGGTGTTCCACCGGTGTGCCAAAACAATATGTTTTGATCAGATCTATAAGCCCCTTGGCGCACTCTAGAAATTAAACCCGCCATCGCTTTAGCGGTATAAACTGGGTCTAATAAAATGCCTTCGGTTTCAGCCAGTAGCATAATCGCTTCGCGTTCTGCGTCGCCAATGATGCCGTACCCTTCACCGAGGTAATTGTCATCTAAACAAACCTCACTAGCAGTAAAACTCTTATCCAAGGCAACTTGTTTAGCCGCACTATTGGCTAAATCGGCAATAGTTTGATTAAAGCTTTGCTGCCCATGATTTAGCTTGTCGATATTAATGCCACGCAAGTTTACCTCTAAACCTAACTCAGCCTTAGCCAACATTAAACCTGCATGGGTTGCACCTGAGCTAGAAGCAAATACTATTTCATCCAGTTCATCAATTTGCTGTTGCAGTTCATGCAATGCGGCTGTAAACCCCAAGCTGCCTAAGGCATCAGAGCCACCGTAAGGAACAACATAGGGATTCATACCTTTTTGCATAAGTTGCTGTGCTAGCTCTTCAATGCCCTCGCCTTTACGCTGTTGGCCAGCCCAAATAATGGTTGCGCCGAAAAGCTTGTCTAACAACACATTACCTTGAGCGAGGGTTGGTGCACTGCCACCTAGCAACAAATAACAGGGTAAATTAAGCTTAGCCGCAGCAGCGGCCGTTTGACGACAGTGATTGGATTGAGCTGCGCCTGCAGTAATGATGCAATCGGCCTTCTGCTGCATGGCATCGCCTAACAAAAACTCCAGCTTACGCACTTTGTTTCCACCCAAGGCTAGGCCACTTAAGTCATCGCGTTTTATATAGATTTGCGGACCGGCAAGATGCGCGGAGAGGTTGCTTAATGGATGAACAGGCGTGGGAAAGAAGCCTAAAGATTGTCTGGGCTGATGTTGCCAATTCATGCTATTTCCCTTTTGTTAGATTAACCTTACTTAAGCCGTTAAAAGGGAAAAGAGCAACTATTTTTTTCCGGGGGTTAAAGGCGTGAAAGTCATTTTCCCGTCTTCATATTTAGTTTCGGTTGGCCCATATTCACGGTTAGTAAATAGCTTATGACCAACTATGTCTAAGCGTACATTGGGATGCAGCTCTTTTTTAACCGTAAGCCTCGCATTAGAGAAGAACTGATCTTCCATCTGCTGGTTGTAATCGAGGGCAAAGTCTATTTGCACTAACTCTTGACGAGTATGATGCAAAGTAGCTGAGAGCTTGTCGGCCATGCCCTCTTCGCGATCTTCTTGCTTAGTTGAGCCCAACTTCATTTGAGCATCGAGTACCTTGCTCAGCTTATCATGCAAGGTGTGTTTGATATTGTTTAGGCTACGTCGCTCTTCTTGAATATCATCAAAATCACCAGAGATAGTAAGTTGCGTGGCAGTACCCGCTGTGGCGCCTAATACCACTGCGCTAATCTCTCCACCGGCATCAATTGAGCCACCAACCAAAGTGCCACGTAGGCCACTGGCATCGCTCACGGTGACTTTGCCATCGGTTTCTATTTTACTATGCAGAAGTTGGCTGGTAATAGTGACATCTTTACCTGCATCAATATGTGAATACTGAACAAAAGTAGCGTGTAACTCGCCCTTAGCATTAATGGTGCAAGAGTAATTTTCATCGCCTTCCATCAAACGATGACCAATCACTCCTTTGCCAACTACCACATCGCCACCGGCGGTAATACTAGCTGACTCTACAAAGCCATTAATGTGCACGTCGCCTGAGGCCTTTACTTTCATGCCGTCACCAACATTACCAGTAATCAACACGCTCCCGGCAAAATCAACGTGTCCGTAGCTTACATCGACACTCTTAATCGACAATACATCGTCGACTTTCATGCCATTTTCTATCTCAAGCGGTAAGCCGGTTCTATCGGCCAGCAATAAATTCGCGTCATTTACGGCAATCTTGGTGCCTTCGCCTACAGTGAAGGGCACTTCATGCCCTTGCTTAAAGGGAAGTTCCTCACCACAAACATTTTTGCCCGCCTGACCATGAGTATGAGGATGTCGACGCATTAGCTCTACATCAGGCTCTACCGTTTCCAAATTACCTAAGTCGCGCATGTCTACACGACCATCTTCGGTTTCTTTAGGTTTTAATAAACGTTCTTTAGGGGTAGCGACAAATCGTTCAAAGCGGCTGTCTTCGCCATCTACAGATTGGCGGCCAAGGGCAACCACTTTCTTAATTTTCACCCCGGGATCAGCTTGTTTGGCCGCAGCTAACAAGGCCAAGGCTCGTTTTTTTTGTAAACCAAACACCACGCCAGCTTCTTGCATGGCGCTAACTAAATCACCCTGAGAAATAGGATTACCACCATAAGCAGCAGTAATGGTGGCTCGCGCTACCATTTTATCTTCAGAAACATCGATAGTGACTTCGGCATTGCGAATGTTGGCTAACTTAACAAAAGTCTGCCCCCATTGCTCAATTAGGTCTGGAGATTCACGTAATTCAGCAAACTTAGCGACGGCATCATCTATCGCCTCTTCATCAACTAAGTAATCACCAAAATTAGAGCGAAGAATTAAAGCTTTCACGTCGCTAACACTTACGTGTGATTCTTGAGGTGTTATCTCAATTAGTGCCGCTAATTTATCTTGGGATAAACGTAAACAGCTTAACTCCAGCATTCAATCCCCTTAACTTAATCCTTAGCTGCCAAATAATTGATTACTTAAGACAGCGCTTTCAACCTCATTATGCCTTGCAGCAGGTTGTTAACCAATACTAGCCTAAGCTTTAGTTTTCAACTAATTGAACTAGATCTGAATTTACTAATTTGAATTCTCACACTACCGCAAAAATGCTCAAGCACAAACAAATTCAGTAATTTGTATGTCAAATATGATAATGAATGAGCAGGCTTGTTTATAACACCATGCAGCATTACACAAATAAGCACCGGCTAGTTGACAAAACGATAAACAGCGGCCTTGCGCACTAGAGCGCAAGGCCTATAAGGAAAGACTATTGCTTGAGCAGCTTATAGTTTAAAACCTGGTTTGTGAGGTCTTCGGTGGTGATAGGCTCAACACTTAAACTTAAACCAGAGGTTTCTTCAGTAACCAGAATTGGCGTGACGTCGTTACGAACTGGGTAAGCCCCACATAACTCACCTTCGTCACAAATACGGTAATCATTGTCATGATCACTGCCCACTGTTAACTCATATTCACCAGAAAGCACCTCGGCGAAGCTAAAGCTAAACTCACCGTTATTCATGTTCACCGATTGCTCATAATGGGTAGAGCCTGTTTCTGGGTCAGACAACAGTACATACACTAAACCGCTGTCGCCGGCCTGAACGTTGCTCACATTCATTGAAACACCGAGATTCAGCTCACTACCATTAGATACGCTAAACACCACACTGGCGCCATAATTGCCGTCGCTTAAACCGTTACGGTTTACACTAAGTAAGTAATCTCCGACGCCGTTTGCATCTACATTGTGTGGGCTTACCGTTAACCAACTGGCATTGCTCTGGACACTGTTCACCGACAAACTCACACTGCCAATAAGCTCTACACTTACTTCAGCACTATCTTCGATAAAGCTAAGACTCACTTGATTAGTGCTCAAACTTAAGGCGCTTCTATCGGGCTGGTCAGTATCTAATTGCGAACGTACTGCTTTTTCGGCATTAATTAAGCCATAACCGTAAAGCTGATCGAAGCCATCACTTCCAATGTCATCGGTAATTTCACCCTGAGCAAGCAAATTCAGCACATCATCAGTGGTAAGCTCTGAATTAAGTTGACGCATCAAGCCGATAACACCTGCCACATGTGGCGCGGCCATACTGGTGCCGTTTAAGTACTGGTAGCTGGCAGAGTTACTGCTACCATTTTCTGCCACGTAAGTGCTATAAACACCATCTCCGTAGCCATCACCATTTAAGTCGGCACTGCCATCACCACCCGGTGCAGCAACATCAATATATGAGCCATAATTAGAATATGAAGTGAGGTCTTTTGCGGCGTCTACCGCACTAACACCAATAACATTGGTAAATGCCGCTGGGTAACTAAACTGCGAGGTACTCTCGTTACCGGCAGCAGCAACAACAATCACACCGCTGGCTATTGCTTGCTGGGTTACCGAATCAAAGGCGCTGTCGTAACCACTTCCACCTAAGCTCATATTGATTACATCTGCGGTTTGGCTAGGCACACGATTTGAGGCATTGCTTAAGCCAGCCGCATATAAAATAGCTTGTGAGATATCCCAAGTACTACCGCCATAGCGGCCAAGCGTACGCAGATTCATAATTTTAGTATTGGGCGCTACGCCCGCGACGCCGAGGCTATTATCGGTTTGTGCCGCCACCGTACCCGCCACATGTGTACCGTGCCAAGAAGAGCCGCCACCCGGGCTAGTCAAGTCTCCAGGATCTTCGGGATTGGCATCAATACCATCGCCATCTAAGGCATTAGACGCATCGGAAATAAAGTCGTAACCGTCACTAGTTAACTGATTCCTTAAATCGGGATGATTCTGAAAAATGCCGGTATCAATAACCGCTACAACCACATCATTTAAGGTGCTGTTTTGCATGAGCTGCCAAGCATTATCTAAATTGATTTGTTCGTAGTGCCACTGGCGAGAAACCAAAGGGTCGTTAGACAAGGCAAAAGGCTGGTACAAATAGTTAGGCGAAACTGATTGTTCCACCCCGCCTAATTGGTAATGAAGGCGCTTAATTTCCAGCAAAGTACTGCGTTTGGCGGCATATTCATCACTAAACTGCGCACCTAAGCCATCTCCAGTGGTACTATTTAAGGCCACTGCTTGTTGGTCATTGCTTTGGTAAAGGCTCATGTTTGCTGACGATTGTGCTTGAGTCAGGCCTAAATCTTGAGTGCTAAGCGAAGCTGCCCGCCCAGCCTGATGCATAACCACCATTTGTTTGGCCACAAAATCTTGTTGGGTACTGAAATGCTTACTCTCAGGCAAAACAGCAGAGCTTTGACCGATCAAGCGTAAGGTGTAGTTACCTCTATATGGACCCGAATTAAAGGCAGTGTAAGCTTCCACAACAAGATAATAACTGCCAGTTTGATCAACACTTAACAACTCGGTTTTGTTAATGCCTAAAGAAGAGCTAACTTCAAACATGGTGTCTGCATTTATCAGACGTAAATCAAAATCGTTACCGCTAGTTTCCCAATCGGCAATTTCTAAAAACAAACGTTGATTAGCTTGTAAATCGACCCGATAAACATCACGTTCATCGGGTTCATTTACAAAGCGATCTTTAGCTTCACCAGTAGCATGGCTAGCTAAGTAGCCACTTACCGTGGCAATAGGCGGAAGTATCTGCGCTTCTTCATACTCGTTATTTTCAATATATTCATTGTCAGCATTATTAACATCACTATCAACTACCGTATTCACAGCTGTAGTTACTGTGCCACTCACCGGATAGGATTTACCGTCTAGCACTAAAACGCGAGTTTCAGCTACCTGCTCTTGGCCTTCAAAGTCACGTGAAGCACGCACCATAAATACGCCTTCTTCGTTATAGATATGCGACACAGCTTCGCTGCCAAGTGAAGTGCTTGAATTGCCGTCACCAAAATCCCAAATAACTTGCACATTACTTAAGTCACTTGCAGTAGAGATTGCTTGAAAATTAACATCTAGGGGAGGGATGCCGGCACTTTCTGAGCTTAAAATAGTTAAGGCGGAAGCAGCGTCATTAGTAACCTGAATTACAGTGCTAGAGGTCGAGCTTAAATTATCATTATCTAAAACTGTTAAACGGACCGTATAGTTGCCTTCGCTGGCATAGCTTTTAGAAACATTGATTCCGTTTGCGCCGCTACCGTCACCAAAGTCCCAAGTATAATCAACAATAGTACCGTCATCACTCGAGCCACTGCCGTCAAACTGAATAAGCTGCCCTATAACAGCTTCACTGCGACTTACACTAATGGTCGAACTCGGTGAACCTGCAGACGAGCCTGAGTCACCACCTCCACCACCACAAGCAAACAAAGCTATGCTAAGTAATACCGCTACTATTGCTTTCATATAATCCCTTACATCTACTATTTAGCGCTGTATATATACTACGCACTATATAGTCACAATTATATTAGGCTTATGTAAAGAAAGTGAAAATTTTGCCAAACCTATGCGACATTGTTGTGATTAGCCATCCAGTAACAGCGCACAATGCTAAAGTTACTTGGCAAACTTAGGTATTTGCCTTATCCCGCTTTAGTAGCTCATCATTTTGAACCGCGCTGTCACCCTGCAACATAGCCTTTGGAATAGACCCTTTAGTTGGCACACTTTTGCCCTCTTGGCTAACCCCGGTTGCAGCGCTACCAGTTTGGCTTGCCGCAGCTATTTGCTGGCTACCTTCGGCAACAATATCAGCACTTGCTAAAGCCGCTTGCTCGGCCAGCTCTTCGGCAGTAGGTAATACTTGAGTAGCACTTGGATCACCCGACATGCCAGCAACAAGAGCAGCAGCAATACCTTGGCCTAACTCCGTAAATTGCTTTTCAATATCGGCACGCAATACGCTTTGTAATAAATCAGTGCCTGCTAAGCCTGCCGCAACTGGATTACCAGAGGCTAACCCCATGCCTATGTTCATAGCGGCGGGAGCCACGTCCATAATGCCAACATCCACCGTACCCTCGGCTTTGTCGCCTGTGTTTGTAGCCGTCGCCAGCGCTTCAGTGTTTTGCTGAGTATCGCTTTTGGGGCTTAAAGCATCTTGTAGCTTTTGAGTAAAACTAGTGTCTGATTTTACTTCACTGGCTTGCTGATTATTCACCTCAATCAACTTAGGTTTATAATCTAGACTATTGGTTGCGAGCGGGGTGTTGCTATAAGAAGTTGTCATATTCTTCTCCTTCAATATTGATTATTGCGTGCTTTCAGTAAGGGCGAACGGATCATCAGTAACCGCCACCAATACGTCGCGAATCTGTATGTTAGCCATGTCGGAATAGCGCTCAGTCGCTAGTACCGCGCGGTCGGACTGCACCGACACTACCGTTAGTTGAGTTTGGTCTGCGTTAAATATCGGGCCGCGCAGCCCTCCATCTAAATGCATTAAGTATTGCTGCCTAACCAGCTCAAACTTGTCACCTTTACGTACACCATTCGTTTGTCCAATGTTGATTACCACTTGCCCGTTATACAGCCCAACTACCGTTGCCAAACTTTGGCGGCAATAGAGTGCATCCTCAACGTCACTAACTGATTGGTCGATGTAGGAGTCAATCAACTTGCCATACTCTGAGGACCAAAAGGTTTCACCCGTAACGTCCAACTTCATCGTCACGTCGAATGGCCATTCTCGATTAGACCCGTAATTTTTACGGAGTACCGTTTCACCATTGATACCGTCAATCACGTAGAGTTTTATTTGAAAGTTGCGAAGCTTAACGGTGTTTTTCATGCCGAGTAGGTTAGTGGTGGTTTCGTTGTAGCTCGACATGTCATTGATCTTGCCAAACAAAATATATTGCACGTCGTACTGTTGAGATAGGCTGCGTGCTACTTTGAGCATTTGCGGCTCTATATCATTGGCATAGCGACCATCAAACGCTATTTGACGAGTCATTAAGTGCCGGGCATCAACCCTTTTACTCTTTGATTTAAACCGGTGAAATAAGCGCTGCGAGACTTCTTCAGGTGTTCTATAAACCCCACCAAGCTGGGCATGTTCGCGCTTCTGCAATTGAAAAGGCCCTACAAACAGGGTTTTAGCGTAGCTATCTTTCTCGCAGGTATTTAAAGGAAATATGTCAGCGGCCACCTTCACAGTCATTTGGTCATCAATGATGGTCTCAACCAATAGCTTCATGTCATACACTTCGCCATTAGTACGCACCGTTAGTTCATCGGTTTCCAACACGCCAGACTTCACCACTTGCAGTGACTTTACACTGGCACCACCGCGATACATTAAGGTTAACAAAGCGTCTTGGATAGCCTGCTGACGAGCTTTATCTACTTGGCCGTCGACGATCTTGGCTTGGCCTTCACCTTCTAACCAAATAGCGTAACTGGGAAAATTAATGCCCATTAACGTCAGCAGACACACGCAAACTCGTAAAAATTTAGACATAATCAACGCCCTACAGTGGCCACATACTTCCGCCTAGGAATGAAGATAACCAGCCTTGAGTTTGCACGTCGGCGTGATCACCAGTGCCACTAAACTCGATACGCGCATCGGCCACCTGGTAGGAGCCAATCGAGTTATCTTCTCCAACGTCTAACGGCCGCACAATACCGGTAAAGCGCATGTACTCTTTACCATTGTTGATTACTAGCCACTTTTCACCGCGTACAACCAAATTGCCGTTGTTCAAGATGTCGACCACCGAAACGGTAATTCTGCCTGACAAACGATGTCGCTGATCAGCATCAGAAGATCCGTCAAAATCTTGTTTTTGCTTCATTTCTAGCTCGACTACACGCCCGTTAATCGTTAGATTTCCGCCCGGCACAGTAACCGGATCAAGCTTATAGCTGTTCTCTTTACCAAGGTTTGAACTGGCCGATTTAGTCGCGGTGGCTTCCTCCTCCAAAAGCACTGTAATGGTGTCGCCTAGTGCAAAAGGTGGGGTATAACTATATAAGCTGCGTGAAGTATTGCTGTTAAACATCGAGCCGGTAATAATCACTTGATCCGCAGCTGGGCTAGGTTCAATAGGTGCATAAAAAGGATCATCGGGGATCGGAGAACGGCTATCGGTGCTTACTGTGACTTGACGTTGATTGCGGTCTTCTCGCTCTTGAACGTTCTCCGCAACTTCTTCTACACCATCTACAATTGACGAACATGCTGACAGCAACAATACATTGCACAACATCACTACTCTGGTAATCATTGGTCTATTCCTACTTACGTTAGTTTCCGTTTACCGTTCTCTTTCCACTTGCTTTAACCTAGGCCCGAGCTTTTTATCTCGTTTATTGTAATTAGTTACCTAAGAAAGCCTTAGGCCACAAATAGCAAAGCAAATGCCACTAACGTCAGTAGAAACATATCCTTACGATAATCTAGCTGACAAAATCTTTACCTAACCGACAACATTCCGTCGTTTTTGCCGCTTTTAGCTAGGTACGACACAAAATGCAAATTAAATGCCACTAAATTCATAAAACTCAGTATTTTATAATGTTTATATAAATTGATATAAATTTTAATTCACTGCAGCCGATACAGCTTAGGTTGAGCAGAAAAACTAAGTTTTAGTCAAATAATCGGCAAAACTTACCTCAAGCCGGATAAAAGCTGCCTTTTTGATTTTCGTTCTAGGCAAAGATTGCCTAGTAACTCTTACCGTAATTCTAGAAACCAACCAGCCTTAAAGTAAAAAGCGCTCAAAACAATTAGTTAAATACGGCTTCAACGAACTCAACTTTTGCATCTCAATCAAGCTAGATCACTTGGCTATGAGATAGCCTTCCAACAACTTACCAACTTCACGTTCATAAGCCTTTAGAACTGCAACCATTAAGCACGGCCAATAATGAAAACGCTCTTTAATAAAAATGGGAGATAGGGAAGGGGATGATATGCCTGAGAGACTAAACTGCAGGCAATAAAAAAGCCCTCGTCGTAAGACGAGGGCTTAGTATAGGAGCCTGGCGGTGGTCAGGTGCGCAGCATAGCTGCTTGTGCTTCGGCGGAACAAAACTGCGTTTTGTCTTTAAACGCCTCCGCCCTACTTTTGAAAGCAGGCCACGCTAAACACAAACAAAAAGGGCTTCCCAATCGGGAAGCCCTTTTCGATAATGAGAGCCTGGCGGTGACCTACTTTCACATGGGGAAGCCCCACACTATCATCGGCGCAGTTGCGTTTCACTTCTGAGTTCGGCATGGAGTCAGGTGGGTCCACAACGCTATTGCCACCAGGCAAAAACTGTTGTCTTTAACATTCGAAAAAGCTGAAACATCTCATGAGCACTAACAAGTATTCATGGTTTCTAAAAATAAAGTATCTATAAGCAACACCCTTTAGGTGTTGTATGGTTAAGCCTCACGGGTAATTAGTACAAGTTAGCTCAATGCCTCACAGCACTTACACACCTTGCCTATCAACGTTGTAGTCTCCAACGGCCCTTCAGAGGACTTAAAGTCCTAGTGAGAATTAATCTCGAGGCCTGCTTCCCGCTTAGATGCTTTCAGCGGTTATCAGTTCCGAACGTAGCTACTGGGCAATGCTATTGGCATAACAACCCAAACACCAGCGGTTCGTCCACTCCGGTCCTCTCGTACTAGGAGCAGCTCCCCTCAATTCTCAAACGCCCACGGCAGATAGGGACCGAACTGTCTCACGACGTTCTAAACCCAGCTCGCGTACCACTTTAAATGGCGAACAGCCATACCCTTGGGACCGACTTCAGCCCCAGGATGTGATGAGCCGACATCGAGGTGCCAAACACCGCCGTCGATATGAACTCTTGGGCGGTATCAGCCTGTTATCCCCGGAGTACCTTTTATCCGTTGAGCGATGGCCCTTCCATACAGAACCACCGGATCACTATGACCTACTTTCGTACCTGCTCGACGTGTCTGTCTCGCAGTTAAGCTGGCTTATGCCATTGCACTAACCGTATGATGTCCGACCATACTTAGCCAACCTTCGTGCTCCTCCGTTACTCTTTGGGAGGAGACCGCCCCAGTCAAACTACCCACCAGACACTGTCCGCAATCCCGATAAGGGACCAACGTTAGAACATCAACACTACAAGGGTGGTATTTCAAGGTCGGCTCCACGTCATCTAGCGACAACGCTTCAAAGCCTCCCACCTATCCTACACATGTAGGGTCAATGTTCAGTGTCAAGCTGTAGTAAAGGTTCACGGGGTCTTTCCGTCTAGCCGCGGGTACACCGCATCTTCACGGCAATTTCAATTTCACTGAGTCTCGGGTGGAGACAGCTTGGCCATCATTACGCCATTCGTGCAGGTCGGAACTTACCCGACAAGGAATTTCGCTACCTTAGGACCGTTATAGTTACGGCCGCCGTTTACCGGGGCTTCGATCAATAGCTTCGCGCGAACGCTAACCACATCAATTAACCTTCCGGCACCGGGCAGGCGTCACACCGTATACGTCATCTTTCGATTTAGCACAGTGCTGTGTTTTTAATAAACAGTTGCAGCCAACTGGTATCTGCGACTCTCAGCAGCTTAGGGAGCAAGTCCCATCACCATCAAGAGCGTACCTTCTCCCGAAGTTACGGTACCATTTTGCCTAGTTCCTTCACCCGAGTTCTCTCAAGCGCCTTGGTATTCTCTACCCAACCACCTGTGTCGGTTTGGGGTACGGTTTCGTATAATCTGAAGCTTAGAGACTTTTCCTGGAAGCAGGGCATCAACCACTTCGTGTCCGTAGACACTCGTCATCAACTCTCAGCGTAATGTAAACCCGGATTTGCCTAAGTTTACCGCCTACTGCCTTTCACGTGGACAACCATCGCCACGCTGGCCTAGCCTTCTCCGTCCTCCCATCGCAATTATACGAAGTACAGGAATATTAACCTGTTTCCCATCGACTACACTTTTCAGTCTCGCCTTAGGGGCCGACTCACCCTGCCCTGATTAACATTGGACAGGAAACCTTGGTCTTTCGGCGAGGGGGCTTTTCACCCCCTTTATCGTTACTCATGTCAACATTCGCACTTCTGATACCTCCAGCAAACCTTACGATTCACCTTCAACGGCTTACAGAACGCTCCTCTACCGAGCATGCAAGCATGCTCCCGTAGCTTCGGTGGTATGTTTAGCCCCGTTACATCTTCCGCGCAGGCCGACTCGACCAGTGAGCTATTACGCTTTCTTTAAATGATGGCTGCTTCTAAGCCAACATCCTGGCTGTCTAAGCCTTCCCACATCGTTTCCCACTTAACATACACTTTGGGACCTTAGCTGACGGTCTGGGTTGTTTCCCTTTCCACGACGGACGTTAGCACCCGCCGTGTGTCTCCCGAGTAGTACTTGATGGTATTCGGAGTTTGCAAAGGGTTGGTAAGTCGGGATGACCCCCTAGCCTTAACAGTGCTCTACCCCCATCAGTATTCGCTCGAGGCGCTACCTAAATAGCTTTCGAGGAGAACCAGCTATCTCCCGGTTTGATTGGCCTTTCACCCCCAGCCACAAGTCATCCGCTAATTTTTCAACATTAGTCGGTTCGGTCCTCCAATTGGTGTTACCCAATCTTCAACCTGCCCATGGCTAGATCACCGGGTTTCGGGTCTAATCCCAGCAACTATGCGCGCAGTTAACACTCGGTTTCCCTACGGCTCCGCTATTCGCTTAACCTTGCTACTGAAATTAAGTCGTTGACCCATTATACAAAAGGTACGCAGTCACCCCACGAAGGGGCTCCCACTGCTTGTACGTATACGGTTTCAG
>NZ_AP023032.1:4550000-4792255 GCF_019670105.1 Agarivorans albus
GCCCGCTCGGTATGTTGCTGTGCAGCTTGGAAAGCTTGCTCTTTAAATGGTGCTGTAACATTGCAGCCCTTCCCGCCTTCTTGCCAAAATTTAGCAAGAGCGTCTGCAAAGCCGTCTTCTGCTGGTTCAATGGCGGTATAACTTAACTGCTGCTGGGTTTGGCGAGCAAACAAAGTATGAATGAAAGGAGACTTCGACTGGCTAATTGGGTTGCCAAATACTGCGTATAAATCCATTAGGTGCGCTACTAAAACAAATAATAACGCACCTTAACAAGGCTTTAAGAAAAAGCCAAAGTACAAAGTTGAAAAATTAACCCAGTAACGACGCAATAATTAATCTTCGTCGTCAATCTCGGGACCATCTACCTCTTCAACATCGTCATCATCGCTGTTAGCGGCTGTTTCGGTCACACTGGCTTTAGGCGGATTACTCACTAAACCATGAAATGCTTTGCGACCAGTAAGCTTTTTATATTTAAGCCAGACCTTCTGCTCGGCGGTTTCGGGCTCCGCATCCCCACGACATACCGATACAAAGTGAGATTCAATATCATCCACGGGCTCGCGGATAGATTCATCAAGCTCTTTAAACGCGCTACCGCAGCGCTCAAGTAACTCGGCTTCTTTAATGGTGAAGGCGCCGCTGCGAGAAAAGCCGCGGCGAAAGTTTTTATCATCTGCAAATCGGCGTTTTGCCGAAAACGATCCATTCATAGCTCAGACTCAACTAAAAAAAAATCATCAAAAGTGGGGGACTTAAAACCCAACAGTTAAAATAATTAATCCATAGTCGACATTCTTGCAAGAAAATAAGTCGGTTTTTTTACAGCGTTTAGCTCGCCATCTCTAACCAGTTTTGCGGAACCAAATAACGTTGATATAAACGCTCTTCTGGGCTACCTGATTCTGGCTGCCAGTTATAACGCCACTTCACCAAGGGCGGTAATGACATTAAGATGGATTCGGTACGACCACCCGATTGCAGGCCAAACAAGGTTCCGCGATCGTAAACCAAATTAAACTCAACATAGCGGCCACGACGATACAATTGAAAATCTCGTTGTTGCTCGCTAAACGGGCTGTCTTTACGTCGCTCTACAATCGGCAAATAGGCATTTAAGAAGCCCTCGCCAACGGCTTGAGTAAAGGCGAAGCTCTGAGCAAAACCAGCTTCATTGAGATCATCAAAAAATAAGCCTCCTACGCCCCGCGTTTCGTTACGATGTTTTAGGAAGAAATAACGATCACACCAAGCTTTATATTTCGGATAAACATCTTCACCAAAGGGTTGGCATAAATCAGCTGCGGTTTGATGCCACGAGATACAGTCTTCATCAAAGCCGTAATACGGGGTTAAATCGAAACCGCCACCAAACCACCAGATAGGCTCTTCACCTTCTTTTTCTGCCACAAAGAAGCGCACGTTAGCATGTGAAGTAGGTACCATTGGATTGTTTGGGTGAATCACCAAGGAGACGCCCATCGCTTCAAAGTAACGGCCAGCCAACTCTGGGCGCTGCGCGGTAGCGGAAGCCGGCATTTCTTTGCCACAAACGTGAGAGAAGTTGACTCCCGCTTGCTCAAATACCTTACCATTAGTAAGCACCCGAGTACGGCCCTCGCCAGTTAAGCCTTTATGCTCGGCTGGGTCACGCTGCCAATCATCATGCAAAAATGTTGCTGCGCCATCTTGTAATTCCAGTTGCTGACAGATGGATTGTTGTAGCGTGAGAAAGAATTGGCGAACGGCTTCGATATCAACGTCTTGCATAAGGCTTCCTGTATTCAATCTAGGCGCGGATCACTTGCCCAGTAAAAATGTCTTTTATTTGGCTAGTTTGTTTAGCGGCGCCCAACGCCCCGTCTAATGCTAAACCCAAGCCTTGCAACTTAGCTGCTTGCTGCGCAGTTTCGGCCGGGGCTTCGCCACTGTAATTAGCCGAGGTAGACACAATTGGCTTACCTAAACCGGCACACAGCTTTGCAACAATAGGATGCTGGGTTAAACGCACCGCCACTGAACTAAACTGCCCACTAATCCACTTTGGTGTTTTGGTAGATACTGGCACTAACCAAGTGGTTGGCCGAGCTTGAACACTCACTAACAACTGCTGCTGTTCGGCAGATAACGCAGCATAATCGATGTAAGGCAATAAGTGCTCTAACTCGGAGGCGAGCAATATAAGCCCCTTTTCAACAGGCCGGCGTTTTATTGCCAGAATTTGTTCTACCGCCGCTTGCTTATCGGGGTCACAGCCAAGGCCGTAAACCGCTTCTGTTGGATAGGCTAATACCAAGCCTTGCTTAAGTGTGGCAACGGCTTGCTCAATTGAATCACTTACTGGAGTAACTAAAGAGTCGGTCATTATTTTTGCACTTTAACTAAACTATGAACTAATAAAAATTGCAGCGCGGCACATACCACTACCGATGGCCCCGCAGGGGTATCTTGGTACCAAGATAAACACAAACCAAGCACTACTGAGATAGCACCAAAGGCGATGGCAAACAATGCCATTTGCTCGGGAGAGCGGCTTAAACGGCGTGCCGTTGCAGCAGGAATTAACAACAGCGAACTAATAATTAATGCGCCAACTATTTTCATGGCGATGGCAATAACCACCGCCAATAATAGCAACAGTAGCGCACGCATCATGCCCACGTTTACCCCTTCCACCTCGGCGATTTGCTCATTCACCGTGGCCGACAATAGCTTGTTCCACTGGCTCAGCAATAAACCAAGCACCAAGGCACCGCCGCCCCAAATCCACAATAAATCTTGTTGAGTTACCGCTAGCAAATCACCAAACAAATAGGCCATTAGATCAATGCGCACATTGTCCATTAAAGCAACCACGACTAAACCTAAAGACAAAGCCGAATGCGCCATAATCCCCAGTAAAGTATCGCTGGCTAGCTGCTTGTAGCGTTGCAGCGATAACAAAATTATAGCCAGCATAACCCCACTAAAGACCACCGCTATCACCGGGTTGATTTGCAACCATAAACCTAGCGCTACCCCTAATAACGAGGCATGCGCCAAGGTATCGCCAAAATAAGCTAAACGGCGCCACACCATAAAGGAACCCAGCGGCCCCGCTAATACCGCAATACCTAAGCCTGCCAATAAAGCATTTATTAAAAAGTCGTCCATGCGCTAGTTGTTCTCTTCAGTGCTTGGCTGATGATTGTGGTTATGGTCGTGATCGTCACAAACATGGTGATGGGTATAAACGGCAAGCTGTTGGCGTTCGTTTTGCGCAAAAAGCCGTGCGAATTCTGGATGTTGAGCCACGCTCTCGGGCTCCCCATGGCAGCATACATGGTGATTTAAACAAATTACATGGTCGGTGCCCGCCATTACCAAATGCAAATCGTGAGAGACCAACAGCACCCCGCAACCCATTTGCTGAGCGATATCAGCAATCAATTGATAAAGCTCTATCTGCCCAGAGATGTCGACTCCCTGCACAGGTTCGTCTAATACCAGCAGTTGCGGCTCACCCAACAAGGCCCGCGCCAATAATACTCGCTGCATTTCGCCGCCAGACAAACGCACCATTTGCCGCTTTAGCAAGCTATCAATACTAAGCTGGCGAATAACCTTAGTTAAACCTGGCTTAGAAGAATGCCGAGCTAGCTTAAGAAAGCGCTCCACCGTGAGTGGGAACGATTCATCTAAACTGATTTTTTGCGGTACGTAACCAATACGTAATTTTGAAGCACGTGTAATATCACCGGAGTCTGCAGAAATAAGGCCCAAAATAACCTTAATCAAGGTGCTTTTACCGGCACCGTTAGGGCCAATTAATGTGGTGATTTGACCACGATTTAGCTCCAACGAGACATGGTCGAGAACCATGCGCTGGTCAAAGCTAACGCAAATATTGTTAAGCGAAAGTAAAGTGGTCAATCCTGCATCCTATAGATAACTAGCTGAATAAGCCCCAGTGGCGTTTACTAGGGCGCGCTATTCTACACTAGATGTTACACTATCGTATTATTTTACCAAATCACTCTCAAAATCTTGTATGCGTAACCTGCTTTTTGTTCTGATGTTCTTCGCTATACCAAGCTGGGCCACAAGCCCAAACATCTTAGTTAGTATTAAACCTTTGCAACTCATTGTTAGCAGCTTAAGTGAAGGTGAACTCAATGTTGATTACCTAGTAAGCCCCAATGTATCGCCGCACGATTATGCGCTGCGTCCATCGGATGTGCGTGCATTGCGCCAGGCCGATTTAGTTATTTGGGTAGGTGATGAGCTAGAGCCATTCTTAAGTAAACCGCTTAGCCAAACCAGTGCCAGCCAGCTAACACTGCTAGACATACCCCAGCTAGAACTAATTGATGGCGATGAAGGCCACGAACACCACCATGGTGACCACCATCATGAAGTAGACCCACACATTTGGTTAGGCCCCAATGAAGCTAAGCTTATTGCCGCCGCAATTACCGAGCAGTTAATTGCTAAGATGCCCGAAGACAAAGCCAAATTAGAGCAGCAGCTTGAACGCTTTAATCAAGAGCTAGCAAAGGTAGTGAGTAGCATTAATCTGCAACTCCAAGCGGTTAAACAGCAAGGCTATTTTGTTTTTCACGATGGCTATAGTTATTTTGAACGCGAGTTTGGCTTAAATCGTTTAGGTGAATTTACCATTAACCCACAGCGTCGTCCTGGCGCTAAAAGCTTGCTGAATATTCGCCAGCAGTTAGAGCAAGGCAAAGCCAAATGTATCTTTGCTGAACCACAATTTGATGGTGCATTGCTAGAAAGCATTAGCCAACATAGTGGTGCGCAAATTAGCTTGCTCGACCCTCTAGGGATTAGCGTAAGCAATGACAAAAACGGCTACTTTGAATTACTGCAACAACTGGCCGACTCTTACCACGAGTGTTTAAGCCACTAACAAAAAGCGGAGCCTAAGCTCCGCAATGTTATATCACTCTTGAAAATTGCTGGCGCCGCGCTTGGCTTCTAAAGTACACATCAAAGCACATACAAATGTTACGAATCAGCAAGCGTCCTTTGTTGGTTACCTGCAAGGCATCGGCACTTAAACTTACTAAACCATCTTCAACAAAAGGTTTTAGCAGCTGCATATCTTCAGCAAAGTATTGCTGAAAATCTAAATCAAACTGCTGTTCTATATCTTTAAAGCTCAGTTGAAAATTGCATATCAGGGTCTTTATCAATTCGCGGCGAATTAAATCATCTTGGTTTAGTGCAATTCCCTTCCACTGCGCATGCCCTTGTTGGTCGATTTGCGCGTAGTAGGTTTTAAGATCTTTCTGGTTTTGGCTGTAAGCGTCACCCAACATCGAAATAGAAGACACCCCTAAACCCAGTAAATCGGCCTCACCTTGGGTGGTGTAGCCCTGAAAATTACGGTGTAACTCACCCTTACTTTGAGCAATGGCAAGTTCATCATCAGGTTTGGCAAAATGATCCATGCCAATAAACTGATAGCCGTGAGTAGTTAAAAACTCGATGCTGTCGCGCAAAATACCTAAGCGCTCGTCGCTGCTTGGCATGGCGCTTTCGTCTATTTTACGTTGCGCTGCAAAACGACTAGGTAGGTGGGCATAATTAAATACCGATAAACGGTCTGGATCTAAATCCAGCACGCGACTTAAGGTTTGTTGGAAACTCGCACGTGTTTGATGCGGAAGACCATAAATAAGGTCAATATTTACCGAATTAAAACCAACTTGTTTAGCCCGCTCTACCAAGGCAAAAATAAACGCTTCGTCTTGTTCGCGATTAACCGCCTGTTGCACTTGCTTATTAAAATCTTGCACACCTAAGCTCAAGCGATTGAAGCCCAATTCGGCCAGCAGGTTAATTGTAGAAAGTTCTATTTCGCGTGGGTCGACCTCAATGCTAACTTCGGCATTATCGGCAAATTCAAACTGGCTAAATAGCTGAGTAGTTAGGCGCTTAAGCTGCTCTGGCTCTAGGTAAGTTGGCGTACCGCCGCCCCAATGCATTTGGCTTACTTTACGTTGCTTAAAACGTGGCGCTTGCAGCTGAATTTCTTGTTCTAGGTAGTCTAAGTAAATGTCGGCCTTATGCTGATGACGGGTAATCACCTTGTTACAACCGCAGTAGTAACACAACTTATGGCAAAACGGGATGTGCACATACAGCGATAAATCACGTTCAGGAAACTTATCACAAGCAAGGCCAAACTCTTGCTCGCCAAAGTCTTCATTAAACTCAAGGGCAGTGGGGTAAGAGGTGTAACGCGGGCCCGAGTAGTTATACTTCTCGATCAGTTGCTGATCCCAATCCACCATTGCTAATGACATTTACGTGCTCTCCTAGAGTGCCTTGGCACTGAGTTGTTCCAGTGCTTCAGCTTCTTGTAATATTTGTTTCTCTAAGGCTTTTTCTTCTGCTTCACGCTGCAGATCTTGGCGCATACGCTGCTGCAAAGGCAGTTTGTTGCGCGCCTCATGAGTGGGTAACTCTTTTACCGCATTATATAACTGAAAAACAGCAGGGTAGCGCTGCGCCCAATCAATTAGTTGCGGAGTTTGCAAAGCAATCAACAGATTGCTGATGCGGATCACACCCTCAGACAAACCACAACGGTCTTCCTGCATGGCTTTTGCTATGTAGCGAATATCGGTTACCAAGTTTTGATTACGCTTAGCAACCGCGTTTTTAATCACTTTTTGTTGCCCCATTAAGCGCCCTACTAATAAGGCGGCATAAATGGCTAAGGCTGAAACAATAATAACTGCGGCTACAGCTAACCAAACCATCAAGACTAATCCTTATATTGATCCAAGGAAGAACTATTTAACGAACGCCATAATTGCTCATCATCATCTAAAGCTTCCGCTTCTTCGGCTTCTTCCGACAAACCTAGTTCGGCTAGCAATTCAGCATGACGTGCTAGTTGTTTATCCACCCACTGCTGCTCTTGTTTGCTAATTTCACCGCCTTCATCTAACACATCGATAAGACTTTCAAGACGCGTATCGGCTTCTAACATCGCCAGTTCTTTCTCAGGTGTTAGTTCAACTTTAGCTTTTGCTTTAGCGGGCTTAGCTGCAGGTTTGGCCGCAGGCTTGGCAACGCCGAGTTCTACAGGCTCTTTACTGCCGTGACGCGGGTCTTTTTTCTGGGCATTAGCGGCTTGCTGCTGCACTAACTCTGCTTCTTGCTGACGACTGCCAGAGGCTTTGCCCTTACCAATTTTTTTACGATCCGGCGCAGTAACACGTTTAGCTTTAAAGTCAGGGTCTTTACGCACCCCAATTAAGCCGCCTTTACGATTCTTTTTTCTAGACATTTTATTTACCTCTGTGAAATAGCGCCACGTCGGGGCCAACTATCTCCAATCTCATCTGATAATGATTAGCTAACCAAGTAAAGGTTTTATCACTGTAAAACGCTACATGGGTAGGATCATTTTTATAATGCCACTGTGGAAATACTTCCGTTCCCCAATGGCGTTTAGTCATTACGGCCAATAAACCCGCTTCGGCCACTAGGCCTGTTAACAGCTTCCAAGACTGGGCTGGGTGGTTAAAATGCTCCACCACTTCGCTGCTAGTGACCAAGCGATAAGTCTCGGTTAGGCGCTGCTCATCGGGGTAATATATTGGATCATAGTTCAGTAACTGATGCCCTGCTTGCGCCAACAATTCACACAGCGCTGGCCCAGGGCCACAGCCAAAATCTAAGCCAACAACGGGCTCTGTGAGTTTGCTTAACACTGGCTCACTTAAACGTCGTAAAAAGTTTAAATAGCCTTGGTCTTGCGGGTCATTATTGTGCAAGTCATATTGGGCTTTTTCAGCTTCAGTACTGAGTACATCGTCAGGGTCTACAAAGATCAAATCACACTCAGAACAATGCCAGTATTGGCAACGTTTATTGCGATAAAAATCCTTGGATGATGTGGCACTACAGAGTGGGCATTTCACCAATCAACACCTTGCCGTATTTTTTAGGGGCGCAAGTGTAACACTTAGAACGAAGATGGCGAATAATAAATCAAAAACAGCTGGGCAGCGGGCGCTGCCCAGATAAACCTTAGTGTAAGCCACCTAAGTATTGCGACAATATTTCGATATCTTTATCACTTAGTTTAGCGGCAACATCGCGCATCATACCGTTTAAGTCGTTGTCACGTTCACCGCTGCGGAACATTTCCAATTGCGATTTAATGTAACCCGCATATTGCGACGAAATTCGTGGGAAGCCAGCCAAGCTTTGGCCAACACCTCGTGGGCCATGACAAGCAGTACAAGCAGCAATACCACGTTCTAAATCGCCACCCATGTAAAGCATTTGACCGGCTTCAACATATTCTGGGGCAGTGGTATTTGGGCTCATCGCTTGGCCAGAATAATAGGCTGCTAAGTCTTCCATGTCTTGCTCAGACAATGGCAAAGCCATACCACCCATTACGGCGTTGTTGCGCCCTTCTTTACCGCCGCTAGCAGCGCCGGCTTTAAATTCTTTTAACTGTTTAACCAAGTAGCCTGCGTGTTGGCCTTCTAATTTAGGATAACCAGCAGCTTCACCTTGGTCATTGTGACAAGCTTTACAAGTTGCAGCTTTTTGCTCTCCAGCAGCAGCATCTCCCTTTGCCCAAACCGGACTGGCAACACCCGCCATTAACATTAAAACTAAGGTAAGTTTTTTCATGACATTCCATTTATTAGTATTATTCCAAACCACACACTGGTGCCCGTGATACACTTAGCGAGTCCAGTAACGGCATTATTTTACACAATTTTGCCAAAAACGTAATGTATTACCCTAATTTCCTTGTGGAGCTCAACATAACCATGGCGCAATATCATTTTCAAAACACCCACTTCATAACTAGCGCGCCTAATATTCAGGCTATGCCTGAAGATAGTGGAATTGAAATCGCCTTTGCCGGACGCTCAAACGCGGGTAAGTCTAGTGCTTTAAATACCCTTACTCGTCAAAAAAGCTTAGCACGAACCAGTAAAACACCAGGTCGAACTCAATTAATTAACGTTTTTGAAATATCCGAAGGTTTTCGCCTAATTGACTTACCTGGCTACGGTTTTGCTCAAGTGCCAGAAGAAGTTAAAAAGCAGTGGCAAAAGTCACTGTCTGAATACTTACAAGATCGCCAAAGCTTAAAAGGCATCGTGGTATTAATGGATATTCGCCATCCATTCAAAGATACCGATGCCGGTCTAATCCAGTGGGCTGTAGATTGTGAACTACCAGTACTCGCGCTTTTAACTAAATCAGACAAGTTAAAACAAGGCGCGCGTAAAACAGCGATTCTGAAGGGCCGTGAGACAGCCAAGGTATTTGGTGGCAATGTTCGAGTAGAAGCTTTTTCTTCTTTGAAAAAACAAGGTTTAGACGTGCTTCAAAACACCTTAGTGGGATGGTTTGATCAACATCTAGAAAATTCCCCAAGCGACGCTGAATAAACTGACAGACTATGCTCGCTGCTTCGGCGAGCTCCTTTTCACCTTCCAACCTTTACTCCTTTTTAAAGCAAACCAGCGCATCATAGCGCGCGTCATTTATTTCATGGGGTTTCATGAAATATCCCACTGCTTGTGCACTTGATCATAGTTTAATGACAAATTGTGCTTGCGGGACAAATTTTACAATTGGGCTACCGAAGAACGTAAAACTTATCAAGTTTGAGATCGTTATACTGACGCAAAAACTTAATGAGGAAATACCATGAGCGTGAATGACGCAACGAAGACTAGGGTAGAAGAACCTAGCGAGATCAGTGATGCGGAAGCGGTAACCGCAGCAGATAAAGCACGTGCCGACCAGCTAAAGCCGATTAGTGGCGCCTTAGTGACGCATATGTATACCGCCGATCCTTCAGCCCATGTATTTAACGGCAAGCTTTACGTATATCCCTCTCACGATGTAGATAACGGCCAGCCACTAAATGACAACGGCGATCACTTTGACATGCGTGATTACCATGTTTTCTCATTAGACCGTCCTTTTGGCGTAGTCACCGACCATGGTAACGCGCTAGATGTAAAAGACGTGCCTTGGGCAGAGAAACAAATGTGGGCGCCAGACGCTGCAGAAAAAGATGGCAAGTACTACTTATACTTCCCTGCGCGCAACTACGATGGCATTTTCCAAATTGGTGTAGCAGTTGGCGATCAGCCTGAAGGACCTTTCACTCCTCAAGCAGAAGCGATTAAAGGCAGCTTTAGCATCGACCCTGCGGTATTCAAAGACGAAGACGGTAGCCACTACATGTATTTTGGCGGTTTATGGGGTGGCCAATTACAAAACTGGCGCAACGGCAAGTTTGGTGAAGAGCAGTTCCCAGCCGACGACCAACCAGCGCTAAAACCCTTAGTGGCTAAAATGACTGACGATATGCTGGAGTTTGCTGAAACGCCGAAGGAAATCGAAATTGTCGATGAGAATGGCGATGTGCTACTCGCGGGTGACAACGAACGCCGCTATTTTGAAGGCCCATGGATGCACAGGCACAACGGCCGTTACTACTTCTCTTACTCTACAGGCGATACCCACAAAATTGCTTACGCGAGCAGTGACTCACCTTATGGGCCGTTCCGCTATGAAGGCGTTATTTTAGAGCCAGTGCTAGGCTGGACAACTCATCACTCTATAGTGAAGTACCAAGACAAGTGGTTCTTGTTCTACCACGACAGCACTTTATCGGCTGGTCAAACCCACTTACGCAGCATTAAGATGGCTGAGCTGAACATTGACGATAACGGCAAGATTGAAGTGATTAAGCCTTACTACGAGTAAGCAAGTTATTCGCTAAATCCAAACGCCACTTTAACGTGGCGTTTTTCTATCCAGAGCCTAAACCAACACCTCTCAGCACTAAACAGCAGGCAAAAAAAAAGCCCCATCGTCCGATGGGGCATGTAAGAAAAGAAATTCTTAAAAACTGAAAGCACTATTCCAATTGCACTAATTATGACTCTCTGAAAATCGATTAGTTCACAAAATTTTCTAAAAATGTGCAATTTTCTTTCATAGAAGCTTTTGTTATTCATCCAGTCCTTAGACCGACAGCAATCAAACACCATCAAGCAGTGGCATTTTGAACACAAAATTCCCAAATATCGTAATTTAGCAACCAAATATCAGAAAATAAGAAACAACAGCTAGAGCCCCCTCTTAGACAAGGAGCATAAAGGAGTTTAAAAAATAAGAGAGAAGGCAGGCAATCACTGGCATTAAGACAAAAAAACGCCCCGATGGAAACCCATCGGGGCGGCAAAATAGCCTTTTTCAACTACGTGAAATAAAGGTCTGAAAGATAGAACATCTTACCTCTGTACCCTACAAGAGTTACTCTAGAGGATCATCGATGAAAAATAAAGCACTTTTTGTAAGGAAATTTCACTTTAGAGGTATATGTTGGTTTTTAAATTACGCGAAAAGGTTTTCATAATTACCAAAATTCGCAAAACCTTGAGGCAAAAAAAAGGAGGCCATCGCCTCCTTTGCTATCTTCCACTATTTAGCTCTAGTGGGCTTCATCCCAGTTTTCACCAATACCTGATTCGGCAACGAGTGGTAAATCTAGTGTCACTGCCTGTTCCATCAGCTCGGTAAGCTTCGGTACAACTTTATCCAACTCGCTTTCTAATACTTCAAATACCAGTTCATCGTGAACCTGCATTAACATCTTACAATGCTCACTGGGTTGAGTATCTAGCCATTGAGCAACAGCAATCATTGCTTTTTTAATAATGTCGGCAGCGGTTCCTTGCATTGGCGCGTTTACCGCAGCACGTTCAGCAGCTTTTTTACGCATACCGTTACGTGAATTAATTTCGGGCAAATACAAGCGGCGGCCAAATAAGGTTTCTACATATCCGTGTTCTTGGCAAAAATCTCGGGTGCTGTCCATGTAGTCCAACACCGCAGGGTAGCGCTCAAAATAACGATTCATGTAGTTTTGCGCATCGGCTCGAGCAATGCCTAACTGCTTGGCTAAACCAAAGGCGCTCATACCGTAAATTAGGCCAAAGTTAATCGCCTTGGCACTGCGGCGCTCATCGCCACTTACTGCTTCAAGCTCTTTACCAAACACTTCTGCAGCGGTAGCTTTATGAATGTCTTCTCCGGCAGCAAAGGCTTTTAGCAAGCCAGCATCTTGAGAAAGATGCGCCATGATACGCAGCTCGATTTGTGAATAATCTATCGCGACCAGTTTGTAGCCATCGGCAGGTACAAAAGCCTGACGTACTTTACGTCCTTCTTCATGGCGAATAGGAATATTTTGCAAGTTAGGATCGGTAGATGAGAAACGCCCCGTTGCTGTTACCGCTTGATGATAAGAGGTATGCACTCTGCCAGAGCTTGGCTCTACCATTTTAGGCAGTTTGTCGGTGTAAGTAGATTTTAGTTTAGACAGGCTTCGATATTCTAAAATCACTTTTGGTAAACTGTAATCTAACGCCAGCTCTTGCAGCACTTCCTCGGCAGTAGACGGCGCACCTTTTGGGGTTTTCTTAATCACCGGCAATTCCATTTTTTCAAACAAAATGGTTTGCAGCTGCTTAGGAGAACCTAAGTTAAATGGTTCACCTGCTAGTTCATGCGCTTGCTTCTCTAAACCGTCGATACGCTCGCCTAAAGACAAACTATGCTGCGCTAAGCGTTGGCTATCAATACGCACGCCTTGACGCTCGGTTTGCGATAATACACTGACCAAAGGCAACTCGACTTCTTCGAACAAGCTTTTCAACTTTGGCTCTTTCTCTAGCTTGGCCCACAGAGTTTGGTGCAAGCGTAAGGTAACGTCTGCATCTTCTGCTGCATAAGGTGCTGCTGTTTCAAGTTCAATATGATTGAAGGTAAGTTGTTTAGCGCCTTTACCTGCGATGTCTTCAAACTTGATGGTTTTGTGTTGCAAGTACTGCAACGACAACGAGTCCATATCGTGGCGAGTAATGGTGCTATTGAGCACATACGACTCCAACATGGTGTCGTACTTAATGCCTTTGAGCGAAATGTCGTAGCGTGCAAGCACACTGGCATCGTACTTAAGGTTTTGGCCAACTTTCGCTTTATTAGGATCTTCCAATAATGGTTTAAGCTGCGCTAATACCCAGTCACGCTCTAGTTGCTCAGGCGCATCTAAATAATCGTGAGCTACCGGTAAGTAAGCCGCTTTGCCTGCTTCAACGGCAAAAGATAAACCCACTAGTTCAGCTTGCATGTAGTTAAGCGAGGTGGTTTCGGTATCAATAGCGATAAGCTCAGCGCTATTTAAGCGTTCAAACCATTCTTCAAACTGCTGCTTAGTAAGAATAGTCTCGTACTCACCTTTAAGCTCAACAGCAGGAGCTACCACTTCGGCCTCAGCATTTGGTTCTGCTGCGGCGCTGTTACTTGATGGGCTAAGCGCTTCACTCAGCCAGCGCTTAAACTCCAATTCACCGAATAATTTAATCAGCGCATCTTTATCTTCTTCGGTACGCAACATGTCATCCATGCTAAAACCGACTTCAACATCACATTTAATGGTGGCTAATAAATAGGATAAACGGGCATCTTCGGCATGTTCACGCAACTTTTTAGGCATGGTTTTAGAGCCGCGAAAACCTAATGGTGCAACCGCGTCTGGGTCGGCCAATAAGTCATCCACGCCACCAATGCCTTGCAACATGGCCAAAGCAGTTTTCTCACCCACCCCTGGTAAGCCAGGAATGTTATCTACTTTGTCGCCCATTAGCGCTAAGTAATCAATAATTAGCTCCGGCGGTACGCCAAATTTATCGATAACGCCAGCACGATCCATCACCGTATCGGTCATGGTATTAATCAAGGTGATGTTTTCATCGACCAGCTGCGCCATGTCTTTATCGCCAGTGCTAATCACTACCGCTTTGTTTTCGGCCGAAGCTTGCTTAGCTAAGGTGCCAATAACATCATCGGCTTCAACACCTTCAATGGCTACTAAAGGCAAACCCATCGCTTTAATTACCGCGTGTAGAGGGGCGATTTGACTGCGCAAATCATCCGGCATAGAAGGGCGATTGGCTTTGTATTCTTTATAGATGTCGTCACGAAAGGTTTTACCCTTGGCATCAAACACCACCACAATGTGCTCTGGCTTAAATTGCTTAAGCAAACTGCGTAGCATGTTAACCACGCCATAAACTGCGCCGGTGGCTTCACCTTTAGAGTTAGTTAGATGAGGAGGAGCGTAGTAAGCGCGATAAAGATAAGAAGAGCCGTCAACAAGCACTAAGGGTTGGTCGGGAAGGGTTGCCATTACCGTGATCCATCGTTCAGATTTTCATTGCGCTCGATGATGCCACAGCCACCCTAAATGCACCAGAGCTAAGCGTAATAGCCTGCTACAAATTGTGGATAACTCTGTTAACAAACAGCAGCAATTCTCTCGCGAAAAATTCACAAGCTAAATAGAAAACAACAAATAAGTTTTAATTCAGTAACTTACAGATAAAGAAAGGCAAGAAATTGGAGCAGCAAACAGTTCCCTTATTGTGGAAAACATCATTCCGTGACATTGCTTTTCGCGGCCTTACGGTGAATTAATAAACAACTCAACGTTGGCAGGTGGATTAATATAGAAGATAAGCCTGCGGGAAACCTTGTAATGGATCACATTTTAATCAGCCTAAAAATATAATTTTGTTTAGTCAAAATTGGCATGATTTAAGGCAGCCAATAATGGGGCAGAGCTCGTGTGAAAATGCTCACTATTGGCGCATTCAAACCAAGCGCCCTGACTTAGTGCATCATAACGAAACCACCATAATTGTTGTTCAATATAAAAACCTAAAACTTGCCAATCGGCGCCTTGCTCAACAAAAGCTTGTTGCCATTGTTGCTGCTTTACAAACTGCTGCGCACTAGCCAAAAACTGTGATTCGGAGAACTGCTTAGCAATAGTAACTACCGCATGCTCCGATAATACTTCTATGCCATTTGCTAGCTGCTGCATGATATCTCCAAGCACTTGCCCCAAGCGGGTGGTGGAGCCGCAAAATGCTGAGCATCGGCTTGCTCAGTAAACGGAGTATTGAGTACCTGATGCAGCTGGCGCAACTGCTCATAACTGCCACTTTCCGCTTGTTCTATCACCTGCTGCGCCAAGTAGTTGCGCAATATGTATAAAGGCACGTGTTGCTGAATACCTGATATCCGCTGTTGCTCATCAACATCACTTTGCTGACAGCGCTGGCGGTACAACTTCAACCAAGCCTGCCAAGCATCAGGCAATTGTTTAGTTAATTGGTTTTGCTGCTGCGCCAAGGCACGCAGGCTTTGGTGGTAATCGGCCTTTTGTTCGGCGATAACTTTAAGCAGTAAACCTAATAGTTGTTCATCGTCATCTTGCCACTGGCTTAAACCTAACTTATTCAGCATCAACTGCTGGTAATGTTGATTGATTTTCTGCTGGTAGCGTATCCAAAGCGGCTCGGTTTTAGCGCTGGGTACATAGTCAGACAAGGCTTGTGCCAAACGTTGTAAGTTCCATAAACCTACAGCGGGCTGCTGATTAAAGGCATAACGCCCATAATGGTCGCTATGGTTACACACGTGTCTAGGGTTGTAGTCATCTAAAAACCCATAAGGGCCATAATCGATGGTTAAGCCCAAAATCGACATGTTGTCGGTATTCATTACACCATGACAAAAGCCTTCGGCCTGCCACTTAGCAATCATCAACGCGGTGCTATCCACAACTTGTTCTAACATAGCTAGCACCGGATTTTCGGCAGTTAAACAATCACTAAAATAATGGTTTAAGCAAAAGTCTACTAAGCTTTTTAATGGTTGAGTTTGTTGCTGGTAATACAGGTATTCAAAATGACCAAAACGAATATGGCTAGGCGCCATACGTAGCAGCATAGCTTCTTTTTCAAAGCGTTCACGCTGCACTAAACCGCTACCTACCGTTAAGCTTAATGCGCGGGTTGTTGCAATGCCCAAAGCGGCCATGGCTTCACTAGCTAAAAACTCGCGAATGCTAGAACGTAATACTGCCTTACCATCTCCTTGGCGAGAGAAAGGCGTTAAACCCGAGCCTTTAAGTTGCAGTTCCCAGTACTCACCTTGCGCGTTTACTGTTTCACCAAGTAGCAAGGCTCGACCGTCACCCAGCTGCGGAGTATAACCACCAAACTGATGGCCAGCGTATACCGTTGAGGCAGGCTGCATGCCTTCGATAAGTAACTTACCAGCGCTTAGGCCAAGCGCCTGCTCTCCCTGCATAAACTCACTGTCTAGGCCAATTAACTCAGCAGCGGCCTGGCTATATGCCACCAACTCTGGATCTTTTAGCGGCGTAGGCTGCTGCTGATGGCATAACTCGGGTAGTTCATTGGAAAAACGATTCACAAATTCCATCTGCGATCCTTAAATAGGGCGGCGTCTTAACTGGCCTGATACTGGTCGATTAAACCTAAAAACTGATAACCGTAGCGTTCTAGCTTCTTCAAACCAACGCCACTTATGGCTAACATCTCGTGCTGGGTTTGTGGCTGCTGCTGGGCCATTTCTATTAATGTGGCGTCGTTAAACACCACAAACGGCGGCACCGACTCCTCGTCGGCTAAACGCTTCCTTAAATTACGTAACAAAGCGAATAATCGTTTATCATAAACACCGTAACTAGTGGCTTTTTTACTTTGCTTAGTGGTATTTAAGCGGGGCACAGCCAGTGATAAGGGCTGTTCACCTTTTAAAAATGGTCGTGCTGCTTCAGTCAATTGTAGTACCGAGCTACGCGCAATATTTTGCTGCAACAAACCTAAATGAATAAGCTGACGCAGCACACTCATCCAATGCTCGTGACTGGCGCTTTTACCAATACCATGAGTAGAAAGCTTATCATGACCCTGTTCTAAAATACGCTGGCCCATGCTGCCACGCAGCACTTCAATCACATAACCAATGCCAAAACGCTGGCCAAGCCGATAAACACAAGACAAGGCTTTTTGCGCATCTTGTAAGCCATCGTATTGCTTTGGCGGATCTAAGCATACATCACAGTTACCGCAGGGCTTGGCGAGGTATTCACCAAAGTAGTTAAGCAATACCTGACGCCGACAAGTTTGCGCCTCGGCAAAGGCGACAATAGCATTAAACTTATGACTCTCAACTTGGCGCTGTTGTTCATTCTCGTTTTCATCAATCATTCGCCGCACCCAGTTGGCATCGGCTGGATCGTACAAAAACACCGCTTCGGCCTCGGTACCATCGCGACCCGCGCGGCCGGTTTCTTGATAGTAAGCTTCTATGTTACGAGGAATGTCATAGTGAAAAACATAACGTACGTTAGGTTTGTCGATGCCCATACCAAAAGCAACGGTAGCCACCACTACTTCAACTTCATCGCGCTGAAATTGCTCTTGCACTAATTGGCGCTGCTCGATAGGTAAACCAGCATGATAAGCCGCGCAGCGAATACCTTCTGCACTAAGTTTTAAGGCTAATTCTTCAACCCGTTTTCGGCTACTGCAATAAACAATGCCACTATCTTCCTTACGGCGTTTTACATAATCACTAAGCTGCTGCCACGGGCGATACTTTTCTTGTAGGGTGTAGCGAATATTCGGTCGGTCAAAACTTGATACTAGAGTGAAGGCATCGGGCAATCCAAGCCGCTGTAATATGTCTTGGCGGGTGGTATCGTCAGCGGTAGCCGTTAAGGCCACTAAAGGCACATTAGGAAAGTTTTGTTTTAAGCAACCAAGGGCATTATATTCTGGCCGAAAATCGTGCCCCCACTGAGAAATACAATGCGCTTCATCGATGGCAAACATTGCCAAGGGCATCGCTTGTAAGCGCTCAATTAAATCGCCATTAATCAGCCGCTCGGGAGAGATGTATAACAGTTTTAAATCGCCCTGCTGCAAACTACGATAAATTTGAAACTGCTGCTCACGCTCTAAACTTGAGTTTAAATACGCCGCGCTAACACCATTGTGTTGCAAGCTATCTACTTGGTCTTTCATTAAGGAGATAAGCGGCGACACCACTACGGTTAAACCCGATTTAACCAACGCGGGGATCTGGTAACACAGTGATTTTCCGCCACCTGTTGGCATAATTGCCAAGCAATCTTTGTTATCTAACAAGCGCTCGATCACCGCAGCCTGCCCAGTTCTAAACTCGGCAAAACCAAATACATCTTGTAAAACTTGCTGGGCGCGTTGCATTAAGGCTAGAAATCCAGAAACAGAGTGGCTAATCGGTCGCACATTGTAATCAAGCTATGGCGGCTTGTCTTGGTTTGCCTTTATTCTTTTCTCGCTATACAGTATTTAAACGAGCGTTTAACTTTGTATGGATACAGCATGACCAGCCCAAGACAACAAAAGTGGCGCCAAGCCATCGCCAACACCTTCATCAATCAAATGCCGTTTAATCAATTACTTGGCATCGAACTAATGGATTACAGTGCGACCGGAGTAAAACTAAAACTACCCATGGACCCAAAACTAGTGGGCAATCCGATACACGGCATCTTACATGGTGGCGCTACCGCAACCATTTTAGATGTAGCCGGGGGAATGACCGCCGCAGCAGCGGCAGTAAAACGTTTGGAAAACCTATCCAGCAAAGAGCTGTCTGCGCGCATCTCCAAAACCGGCACCATAGATCTGCGCATCGACTATCTGCGTCCAGGCATTGGTGAAGTGTTTTACGCCACTGCCGAGATAATCCGCTCCGGCAATAAGGTTACCGTTGCACGTATGGAACTACACAATCAAGAAGGCACCCACATTGCCTTTGGCACCGGTACTTACTTAGTGGGCTAGTGCAGCAAACTTGCCATCAAAAAAGGAATTTTTGTCGAAATATCAATTCAATGTTGATGGTTTCCACTCAGTTAGGGCTATACTGAATTAGAACATCGACTGCGGCACAGGCTAGTAAAATAATGAGCACAACTTACAGCTCCTCTTTGTTAATAAATACTTTAAATAGCGTGCTACTAGAAGTAAAAAAGATTAATGCCGACTTACAGCTAGAAGACTTGGACCAATGGCTCGAACACGAGCTGGAAGGTTATGGCGATTTTGCCCACTTCCCCGACTACCGCATTGTTGAATGTAAGCAGCTAGGAATATTTGAGAAACCAGAGCAAGACTTACAGCATTTCGAACAAATCCATGATGATTGCCTAAACGAGCGCGATCGCTGCCTATTGCGTTACCTACATATCCAACAACCCTTACTAGAATGCTTGAATACTCAAGATGAAATTCAACGCCCTTGGCCAATGCGCATTTTATCTAGCTATGCGAAAGACATCATTCCCGGCTATAGCTGTGTTCGAGCTTGGCAAAGCTATCACGAGCCCTTAAACGAACGTTTTGTGCATGGTGTATTAGGTCATCTACTTCATCTGTTGCTAGAAGCACAAAATAGCCAGAGCAAAGCCATCATTCAGAAAATCGACACATTGTGCCAAGCAGAACCGCAACTGCATAAAGTTTGGAGCAAGCTATATTGCGAAGCCGCTTCGGCAGTCTAGCTAGCTGACAAAACTTAGACTGCTAATATATGGCTGCTTAACCACCTGCCTGCTACACTACGCTGACTTTTCTTCCTTTTTCATTGTTTATGCCTAATCAAGCCACTAAACACGGCGTTATATTTGCTCTCGCCGCGTACATTATGTGGGGTTTTGCCCCTATTTATTTTAAGAGCTTAAGTGCTGTACCTGCATACGAGATTTTAGCGCATCGGGTGCTATGGTCCTGTGTTTTTGTTGCAGTGATGCTAGCCGTAGGTAAACAGTGGTCGGCGGTGAGCGCCGTAATCAAGCACCCCAAGCAATTGGCAATATTGGCACTTACCTCGGTACTAATTGGCATTAATTGGCTAATTTTTATTTGGGCAGTGAACAACGATCGTATGCTCGATGCCAGTTTAGGCTATTACATCAACCCACTATTTAACGTGATACTGGGTATGCTGTTCTTGGGCGAACGTTTTCGTCGTGCTCAATGGCTTGCCATTGGGTTGGCCTTGATTGGTGTATTAATTCAAGTAATTAGCTATGGTTCCCTACCTTGGATTGCAATCAGCCTAGCGGTAAGTTTTGGTTTATACGGCTTGTTACGCAAAAAAGTTAACTTGGGCGCTTTACCAGGTTTATTTGTAGAAACACTATGGCTGTTGCCATTGGCCGCCGCGTATTTGTGGATATTTGCCGATTCTTCTACCAGTCACTTAGTTAACAACAGTTTAGGTTTAAATGCGCTACTGCTTAGCGCAGGCATTGTCACAACTCTGCCGTTATTATGTTTTGCAGCCGCAGCCACCCGCTTACGCTTATCAACCATTGGCTTTTTTCAATACATTGGCCCATCACTAATGTTTATGCTGGCCACCAGCGTTTATGGTGAGCCGCTTGAGCCGATGAAATTGCTCACCTTTGCCTTTATTTGGTTGGGTTTAGCGGTATTTACTTGGGACGCTGTTGGTAACAAGCGCAAACAAAAAAAGCAGCCGAGTTAGGCTGCTTGACTCACCGTTAATTGTTGGCTTAGTTATACCAATCACACTAAGTAAGTGGTCAGAAATAACGCAGGAAAAATGCTCGAGAATAAGGCAGGATTTTTCGATAAGTAGTTATTCTACAATCAAAAATCCTAACGCAGTTATCGAGTATTTTAACCAGTTAGAATGATCAGTTATTTAGTACGATTGGTATTAAATAGCTTCTAGTCTCGCGTAAGCCAACACCAGCCATTTGGCGCCAGCTTCTTCAAACTGCACCTGCACACGACTTTGCTGCCCAGAGCCTTCGTAGTTAAGCACAATACCTGCGCCAAACTTAGGGTGCGATACACGCTGGCCTAAGCTAAAGCCACTATCATCAAAGGCAGCTTGTTGAACTTGCGAAGAAAACCGCCCTTGTTGAACCGGTCGGCTTACCGCTGTATTTAAGCGTACTTCGTCCAAACATTCGCTGGGTAATTCTCTTAAAAAACGCGACGGTGGGTGAAATACTTCTTTGCCCCACAAACGGCGACTTTCGGCATGACAGAGGTAAAGCTTTTCCATAGCGCGGGTCATGCCTACATAACACAGGCGGCGCTCTTCTTCCAAGCGACCAGATTCTTCGGCCGACTGCTGACTTGGGAACATGCCTTCCTCAACACCCACCAAAAACACCACTGGAAATTCCAAACCTTTAGCGCTGTGCAAGGTCATTAGCTGCACCGCTGCTTCATCGGCTTCTGCTTGATTGTCGCCAGCTTCTAAGGCGGCGTGAGATAAAAAGGCTACCAAGGGAGAAAGATCTTGGTCTTCTTCCATTTGCGTAAATTGCTGAGTAGCGGTAACCAGCTCGTCTAAGTTTTCTACTCGAGCTTGGGCCTTTTCACCTTTCTCGGCTTGATACATCGCCAATAAGCCAGAGCCTTTAATCACGTAATCGGTTTGCTCACCTAAGGCCATTTCTTGAGTTTGTAACTTTAATTGCCCTAGCAACTCAACAAATTGCTTCACCGCATTGGCCGCTCGGCCAGATAAGGCATTGTGTTGCAAACAATAGTCTACTGCCTGCCACAAGCTAAGCTGTTGCTCACGCGCAGCTTGGCGCAGCAGCTCGATAGTACGTTGGCCAATGCCACGGGTTGGGGTATTTACCACTCGCTCAAAGGACGCGTCATCGTGGGGGTTACTAATTAATCGCAGGTAGGCGAGTGCATCTTTAATTTCTTGTCGCTCGAAGAAGCGTAAACCGCCATAAATTCGATAGGCCAAACGCTCTTGCATCAAGGCTTCTTCCAATACCCGCGACTGGGCATTATTACGATACAAAATGGCACAATCTGCCAAACTTGCGCCGTGTTGTTCTACTCGCTGTTGGATACGCGCTACCACAAAGCGTGCTTCATCAATGTCATTAAAGGCAGTGTAAATCGAGATTAACTCGCCTTCTTTGTCATCGGTCCACAGGCTCTTGCCCATGCGCCCTTGGTTATTTTCGATTAGCTGATTAGAGGCTTTAAGAATATTGGCGCTGCTTCGATAGTTTTGCTCTAGGCGAATGGTATTCACCTTTGGCACATCCAATTCAAAGCTTTGAATATTTTCGATTTTTGCTCCACGCCAACCATAAATAGACTGGTCATCATCACCCACTATGGTGATGTTATTGTGCTCGGTAACCAACATCCGCAACCAGGCATATTGAATGGTGTTGGTATCTTGAAACTCGTCCACCAAGATATGGCGAAAACGCTGTTGGTAGTGCTGCAAAATATGCGGCTGTTTTAACCACAATTCGTGAGCGCGTAGCAATAGCTCGGCAAAGTCCACCAAACCGGAGCGGTCACAGGCTTGCTGATAGGCTTTATAAATTTCTAGTTGCTGCCGCTCAATCGGATTATTACTGTAATCTACGTGCTCGGCGCGCTGCCCCTCGTCTTTACGCGCATTGATATACCATTGCACTTGCTTGGCTGGCCACTGTTTTTCATCCAAGTTCATGGCTTTAATTAAACGGCGTAACAGGCGGTATTGATCGTCGGAATCAATAATCTGAAAATCTTCGGGTAAACCGGCATCGCGATAATGCGCACGCAATAAGCGATGTGCCAAAGAGTGGAAGGTGCCCATCCACATACCTTGAAAGCGGCTACCCACTAACTTCTCTACTCGCGAGCGCATTTCAGCCGCCGCTTTATTGGTAAAGGTTACCGACAAAATCGATAGCGGCGAGACATTCTCGACCTGCATTAACCACGCGATGCGGTGCACCAATACTCGCGTTTTGCCACTACCGGCACCCGCCAGCAGTAACATATTGCTTGGCGCCGCAGCAACCGCTTCACGCTGCTTTTCATTAAGGCCGTCTAACAGCTCGGAAATATCCATGGAATTCTCTTGAGGGGTAAAAACACCTGTATATTATAACAGGTGTTGCAGTTGTGCCAGTTGGCTTATTTCAATATCGGGAAGCGCTTGTAGTTTTCGCGCTTGTTGGCTGTTTTGATTAAGCCAAATTGAACGATAACCTGCTTTGGTAGCACCTGCTACATCGGTAATGCAGTGGTCGCCAACGTGAGCAATTTGTTGTGGTGCAAGCTGTAATTGCTGACAAGCATACTGGTACATATCAGCTGCGGGTTTAGCTCTAAATTGGCCGCCAGCTTTAAGTTCTAATTCAAACAAACTGCCTAAGCCAATTTTAGCAATATCAACGTTGCCGTTAGTTATGGCCACCAATCGATAGCGCTGCGCCAAGGCTTGCAGCAAAGCAAGACTCTCTGCAGGTACCTCAAAATCACTGCGCACCGCTAAAAACTGCTGGAAAATCTCTTGAGCGAGCTGGCTAGCGTCACTGTTTGCCATGCCATGTTCGGTAAAAGCGAGGTGTAACCAAGCAACACGGCAAGCACTTACATCCCCTTTTAAACGCGGATCTCGCTTAATAACCTGTCGCTTGTAAGCTTGCCACTGACTATGCGTAAGATGCGCAGTAGCGTATACCTGCTCTTTGAGATAGTCAGTCAACCATTGCTCGGCTCGCTTAATGTAAGGCCAGTTGTCATAAAGGGTATCGTCTAAATCAAAAGACAAAGCCTGTACTGGTGACCAACTTCGATAAAAAATCATGCTATCACTCATTTAAGGTTTACGCTTTGCTCTAGGATGGGCGGCGTCGTAACTGGTGGCTAGATGGGTAAAATCAAGATGGGTATACACTTGGGTGGTGGCTAGATTGGCGTGGCCCAATAGCTCTTGAACCACCCGCAAATCTCCACTGCTTTCTAATAAGTGAGTTGCAAAAGAATGACGCAATTTATGTGGATGCAAGGTACTAGACAACTGCATTTGTTGCGCCCAATGCTGCAATCGTTTTTGCACGGTACGATGACTAATACGCTGCTGCCTTACGCTCACAAATAGTGCCGGCTCTTCTTCATCCATCACCAATAGTCGGCGTTGTTTAAGCCAGTGTTTAAGGGCCTGCTCCGCTTTGCTGCCAAAAGGCACCCAGCGCTGTTTATTGCCTTTACCGGTAACAATAACCTGCCGCTGCTTAAAATCGATATCCTGTACGTTTAGGCTTACTAACTCGGCTAAACGCATACCGCTGGCATAAAACAATTCCATCATCGCCAAATCTCGGCTAGCGACTAAATCATCTCCCTGCATTGAGAGCAACTGGTTAAGTGAATCAACATCAAGGTTCTTGGGTAAGGGTTTGTTTTGCTTAGGTGCAGAAACGCCGGCGACCGGATTAAGGCTCACTTTTTGTTGTTGAAGTAAATAATTAAAGAAACTGCGTAAGGCCGACAGTTTATTAGCCATGGAGCGTGCCGACAAACCACTGGTTTTAAGCTTAAGTAATACACTACGCACGTTGGCGCTGGTCACCTGAGGCCATGAGCTACAGCCCAGGTTTTCTAGCAGCTTACTCTGTTGTAATAAACTTCGTTGGTAGGAACTTATAGTGGCAGGGCTGTAACGACGCTCCACTTCTAAATAGTGAAGGAAGCGTTCTATATCATCCTGCATCATCAGATTTTACTGCTCTGACTGAAGCGGAACTAATCGTAATAACAAGCTGCTGATAACCTGACAAAGCTGAGTAAGTAATAAACTGTCCATGCCTGCTACATAATGGTCGGCGTCACGGCTGGCGGCCACAAAAAAGCCCAGCTCTGCATTATTACCCAAAGGCATTAGCGCTACCGATGCAATGTCGTCGGTGTTATCAAATAACAACTCCAGCTCACCCTTTGTCATGCGGCCAAAGTAATGTGGCTGCTGGCTTAAACGAGTCACCCTTACGCGCTCAATCTGCTCTTTCTCTAAGCCATATTCCGGCGAAAGATCTTCTAAGTTGAACTGGTGGCTTAAGCGCAGTGATACACGTTCCACACCAAGGTCATCCACTAAGGCTCTGCTTAAGCGATGCTGTAATTCGGCAAACGAATCACAAGCCATTAAGTCTGGCAGTAAATCTACATAAACATGGTAAATTCGCTCATTGAGGCTGGCCACACTCATTAAATCGGTGATTTCTTGTTCTAAGCTCAGCACCTTGTCACGCAATCGCTGAACTTGCAGCTCAACCAAGGAAACCGCACCCTTTTCTTTATGCGGCAAACGTAGTTGCTTAATAAGGCTTGGATGACGCGCAAAAAAGTCGGGATTGTCGAGCAGAAACTCGACAACCAAACTTTCATCAATCAGCAGGGGCTGAGATAGATCAAACTCACTCATATATGTACCTGGCCATCAAAAACCATTGTTGCTGGTCCGGTCATTTTCACCGGTTTGCCTTCTCCAGCCCATTGAATACGTAAACGCCCACCGGGCAAGTCTACATTTACTGTCTCTGCCAACTTACCTTGTTGGCGCCCCACCACCATGGCGGCACACGCGCCAGTGCCACAGGCGAGGGTTTCACCAACACCACGTTCAAAAACGCGCAGCTTAATATTTTTGTCGTCGATAATTTGGCTAAAACCCACATTCACCTTTTGTGGAAAACGCTCGTGCTTTTCTAAGCGCATTCCCAAGGTTTCTAGTGGCGCTTGGCTGATGTCGTCGACTTCCAAGACACAGTGGGGGTTGCCCATTGAAACAGCCCCAGCAAATACTGTTTGTTCTTGGTCACGCAAAATATAGGTTTTCTCGGCTTTTTTAGCCTTAAACGGAATTTTGCTTGGCTCAAATTCCGGCACCCCCATATTCACCGTCACCTGACCGTCGTTCTCAACATGCAAAACGATTTTGCCAGACTTAGTGCTTACGCCAATACTGCGTTTATTGGTTAGCCCTTTATTTACAACAAAACGGGCAAAGCAACGTGCGCCATTGCCACATTGCTCCACTTCACTGCCATCAGCGTTAAAAATACGGTAGTGAAAATCTAATTCTGGATCGTAAGGCGGCTCAACCACCAAAAACTGGTCGAAACCAATACCAAAGTTGCGATCAGCCAAACGGCTAATCACTTCTTGGTTAAAAAACACGTTTTGAGTGACATTGTCGATAACCACAAAGTCATTTCCCAAACCGTGCATTTTAGTAAAGTTTACTAGCATTGGCTTATCCTTCAGGCAGCAGCGTTTCGCCGGCCCAAAGTGATGCTAAAACTTCACGCTCGCGTACTAGGTGAGCTTTGTCGCCATCTACCATTATTTCGGCGGCGCGACAGCGCGAGTTGTAATTAGAGCTCATGGTGAAACCGTAGGCTCCGGCAGAGCGCACTGCAATGTAATCATTAGGTTCGATGGCCAATTCGCGATCTTTACCTAAAAAGTCGCCGGTTTCACACACTGGGCCCACCACATCGTAGCTGGCCATAGCTAGTTCTGGCTTGTTAATAACAGGGACAATTCGCTGCCAAGCGCTGTATAAGGCAGGGCGTAATAAGTCATTCATTGCGGCATCAACAATGGCGAAGTTTTTACTCTCCGACATTTTTAAGAACTCAACTTTAGAGACCAAGATGCCAGCATTGGCCATGATTGCACGGCCAGGCTCAAATAATAGCTTGAGTTTACGATCGCCTAAACGCTCGGCTAAAGCACTGGCGTAATCGGCAGGCTCTGGCGGTACTTCATCATCGTAATTAACGCCTAAGCCGCCACCTACGTCTAGGTGCTCAATCACAATGCCTTGCTCGGCTAATTGATCGATGAGGGCAAGCAACTTATCAATGGCTTCTACAAAAGGAGAAATCTCCGTAAGCTGAGAGCCAATATGACAATCTACGCCAACTAACTTCAAGCCCGGTAAACTGGCCGCATAAGCATAGGCTTCAAGAGCACGCTCAATGGCGATGCCAAATTTGTTTTCTTTAAGGCCAGTAGAAATATAAGGGTGAGTACCCGCGTCGATATCTGGATTAATACGCAAAGAAATAGGCGCTTGTTTGCCAAGGCTTTGGGCCACGCGACTAATACGGTCTAGCTCTGGCTCAGACTCAACGTTGAAACAGTGAATCCCATGATTTAGTGCATCAGCGATTTCGGCTTCGGTTTTTGCCACACCAGAAAACACAACTTTACTTGGATCGCCACCAGCTTCAATCACTCGGGCTAATTCGCCGCCAGAGACAATATCAAAACCCGAACCCATGCGAGCCATAATGTTCAATACTGCAAGATTAGAGTTGGCTTTTACTGCATAACAGATCAAATGTGGACGTTCGCCCGCCGCTTTATCAAAAGCCTTCCAATGACGCTCAATAGTGGCGCGAGAATATACGTATAGAGGCGTACCATAAGTACTTGCTAAATCAGCTACCGAGCATTGTTCTGCATGTAAGTGCTCGTTTTGATAACTAAAAAAATCCAATGATCTGTCCTTAATTGTGTTGCGTTGCTTACTCGCTTGGCGTTACTTGCTCGGGAGCGCTCTCTGGCTCGGCTGGCGGGTGGACTAAAGGTCCTTTTTGACCACATCCACTTAGGCCGATGCTTAGCAAAATAACGGCAATTGCTTGTTTGTTCATGATTAAGCCATGATTCTTTTTTGAATGCCCTCTATAATCCGCATTCGAAGCAAGAAAAGCAATAGGACAGGATGATTGTGATGAATGATAGCCAATATCACCAGCTAGTAGATGATGCCTTTGAACGTATCGAGCAAACCATGGACAGTGACGACTTCGATATTGAGTGTGACATCAATGGTGGCGTGCTAACACTCGAGTTTGAAAACCGCAGTAAAATGGTGATTAACAAACAAGAGCCTTTGCATCAGCTTTGGTTAGCCACTAAGTTTGGCGGCTACCACTTTGAGTGGCATGAAGCCGAACAGCAATGGATATGTAATAGAAGCGGTAACGAGTTTTGGAGCCTGTTGGTGGAGTCTATCACCAAGCAAAGCGGTGAAGAACTGAGCTTCTAGTAACAAATGCTACAGCAATAAGATCAACTTGCCACTAGCCATAGACGACAGCAAAATTGTTATGTTTAGGGATAGCGGCAAGTTAGTATTAAGCTTGTTATAAAAAGGAGGAAGTAAAACCTTTAGCTACTGCGGTAAGACTCAACCTGCCACTGGCCATCTACAGCAACAATGTCGTAAAACTGCGGCAAATTGAAATTCACCACTTCATGACGGGTACCATATTGCTCGCGAGAAGAGGTGTAAAAACGGTTAATGCCCTGCACCAACTCTTCTTTACTGCCTTCAAAGTCTTGATACATTTCGATGCGATTGTGCTCATCTACAATGTAAATATTGAAGCCAGTTGTAAGGTTTTCAAAGAAGTACTGAACCAAACCTTCACTGGCATGCGCTTCTACAACATTAGGCACTTTTTTGGTATTACCAGCGTTTAACTGCAAGGGCAAACGTTGCAATTTGTTGTTTGAAAGCTGACGGTAAAACTCTACGCCATTTTCTAGCTTTTTCACCGATACGCCACGGTCTTCAATAAACAAACCGTATTTTTCGTTACCCAATACAATGGTTTTAACAATCCGTTTATCCAAAGGCTGCAAACGGCTTTTAATGCTCTCGACCAATAGTTGCTTAAAGTTAGCACCAATTTGCTCAGGCAGGTTTTCGCTGTAACAAAATACATCAATATGCTCGGGGATATTTGCGTCGCGGTGCATCTTGCCCAATATGGTTGTCAGCGCATCTACCACTGCACTATCACCCGAGAAGTGCAGCGTTCTAATTTCGTTCCAAGTATTGCGATAGACCAAATCTACCGAACCCACTAGGCAATCGGAATCTCGGCCAAAACTAAATACATCGGTAGAAATAGCATCAAACTCAATCACCTTACCGCCCCAGTTGGCGGTAGGATCTTTTTCAAGATTGATAAACACTCCAAGATGGCGAATTTCACAAGGTCGAGTTAAGGCTAAGTTGCTGGCTGCATCTACGTTTACTGGAAAGGCTCGACGTAAATCTTCGGCAAATTGATTAAGCGTATCTAAATTTAAATCGCCCGGATGAGTATGCAAGCTCAGCTGAGTTTGGTCAGTTTTAAGCTGATTAAAATAACTCCACGCCAATAACTTAGAAATGTAGGTCGCATGCTCTAACGGAGGCTGGCCGACTATCTCCAAGCCGGTTAACGGCTGCTTATACAAATACCAGCCTTCAGCGCAGCTGCGGCCTTTACCCACATGAATAAAGCTAAGGTTAGCTTCCGATAAATCGGGAGAAATTTGCGGATTAATTAGGGTAACTTTGCCCGGTAGGCTTTCAAAGGCAGCGTAGAGTTTACGCGATAAAATGCCGATGTCTTCCGGGTTAATCGACTCACTAATGTCGTTACGGCGAGCGAAGCGAATTAGGTTACGGTAGCTAAGCATCAGCGCATCTAGCAATTCGCTGTGGGCTAACCGCACATCTTGCACCTTCCAAGCACGGCGCAAGTTCAAATGCTCAATTTTTTGTTGTGACCATTCCCACTGTTTAACCAGTTTAGCCATAAAACGCTGTTGCCAAGTTAGCGAACGAACATCTAACAGATCACTCGGCAGCGGGCTACATTCACAGTTTTTTAAGTAGAAACAACGGCGCACTAAATCAAGACGGGCATAATCTTCAATGGACTCAAGGTATTGGGTCACCTTGTTAAGCATTAAATAGTAAGCGTCTTGCTCTAAGCCAAACTCTTTGCCCTGTTGCATCAAACGCTTAGCTTCTACCGCTAGTAGGCTAGGCTTTGGATAGTCGGCGGAATAGGCTTCCATCAACATGGTTTTAAGCACTGCTTTATACGGCGAATCAATGCCCTTATATAGCTGCCATAAACCTGAACCAAAATACTCTTCGGCAGGAATGGTATCTAAGCCGCCTAAATCCAGCCATTGCTCATGATTAAATACACCGAGCTCAAATTGCTGCTGCACAAAACTGTCGTAGCTTTGTTCTAAATCACTGGGTACTGCAAACCACACCAGCTGCTTACCCGCTAGTGGTAGAGCGGTGCGATAAAACTCATCAAGTAACAGAAGGTGCTGGGCACTACCACAATTGTCTTTAGACAATTCACTAATTGAACCGGTTTTAAACTGGTTCTCTTGCACCATAAAGAAATTAAGCTCAACGCCCTGATGGGCAGCCCAAGAAGAGATTTGCTCGCACTTTTCTGCCAGCAGCGCCACACGCTCTGGTGCTAGGTCGGTGTTGTGACATACCCAAATATCTAAATCGCTAGATTCGGTTTGGCCTACTGTGGCAGTACTGCCCATAGAATACAAACCGAGAATTTCACAGTGCTCAGGCTCTTCGGGACTGCATAAAAAGTGCTGCTGCAAATAAATGCCATGGCGAGCACTTGGCGCAAATTGACATACGCCGCTAGGCACGTCGCCTTCAATAAAACCAGGGATACAAGGGTGCGAGTAATGCAACATCGAAGGCAGCAGTTCAAATACCTGCTGTACAGCGGCTGGCATTGTTTGCAATGCTAGCTGCTTTCGGTGTTGATTAGTTTGGTTAGCCTTCTCTAACAGAGTGGCAATCGTATCTCGCAAGTTTAAGTTACCTAGCTTTATCGCGTTTGTATTTAATGTAATTTAGACATCACTAAAGTGTGATCATCTTAACAGTTAGTATAATAGTGGTAAACAGATACGCACACTTTTAGTGGGTATATTTTAAGCAAGTTACCCTCACAAATACCTAAGCTAAAACAAACTTTTGGCTATTTTTAAGCCAGTAATGCTTACTTGGGCTATAAACTAACTGGTGATACTATCTCCGGATAAATAATAGAGGTAAGTGTTTGTGAATAAAGTCAGAATTGCCACGCGCAAAAGTCCATTAGCCATGTGGCAAGCCTATTTTGTGAAAGCTGAGTTAGAGCGTCACCACCCATGCATTGAAGTAGAACTTCTGCCAATGAGCACCAAAGGCGACAAAATACTCGACACCCCTCTGGCTAAGATTGGCGGTAAGGGGCTATTCATAAAAGAACTTGAAGTAGCAATGTTGGAAGGTTTGGCCGATATTGCAGTGCATTCGATGAAGGATGTGCCAATGGAATTTCCTGAAGGCTTAGGGTTGCACTGCATTTGCCAGCGCGAAGATCCACGTGATGCCTTTGTAAGCAACAATTACCAAAACCTAGCAGACTTACCTAAAGGTGCGGTTGTGGGTACGTCTAGCTTACGCCGCCAATGCCAACTTAAGGCGCAACGTCCAGATATTCAAATCAAAGATTTACGTGGCAATGTTAATACCCGATTAGCCAAACTAGATGCCGGTGAGTATGACGCAATCATCTTAGCCAGCGCAGGTTTGTTGCGCTTGGAGATGCAAGACCGCATTAGAGCTTATATCGAGCCTGAGCAAATTTTACCTGCTGGGGGCCAAGGCGCTGTAGGCATAGAGTGTCGTAGTGACGACCAAGCCTTACTTGCATTGCTTGCCCCTTTGAATCACTCAGCAACAGCAGCTCGTGTGACTGCTGAACGGGCGATGAACCGCCGTTTAGAAGGCGGCTGCCAAGTACCTATTGGCTGCTACGCAGAGCTTAAAGATGATCAATTATTTGTTCGCGGCCTAGTAGGCGCCCTTGACGGCTCTACAGTGATAGAAAAACACATTACTGGCAGCAGCCAGCAAGCGGAACAGCTTGGTTTGCAACTTGCTGAACAGCTGTTAGATGCGGGGGCTGAACCGATCCTTAAGGCGGTTTACCAACAACAATAAGAGGTAGCGGTGCAGGTACTTGTAACGCGGCCCGAGCCGCATAATCAACGGTGCGTAAGCATGTTACACGCCAATGGCTATCAAGCCATTGCTGCGCCCATGGTTAAAATAACCGCCAGTGAGCAAATCGAGGATTTGCCTGCATTAGTTAAAACCGTTAACCAGCAACACTTAATCATTGCTGTTAGCCAATATGCCGTTGAAGCTTGCCAGACTTATCTAGCAGAACACGCCCTTAGTTGGCCACAAAACTGCCAATATTTAGCGGTAGGCAAAGCCACCGCCGAGTGTTGGCAGCAATATGGGGTGAAGGCCATGGTCCCTGCGCGCCAAGATAGCGAAGGCATGCTGCAGCTAATCAACAATCAACTGCAAGGTATTAAGCAAGCGCATATTCTGCGTGGCCAACAAGGCCGAGAATGGCTCGCAGAGCAGCTCCAAAAACAAGCCATTCAAGTTAACTATCTCACCTGTTATCAACGCCAATTGCTGCACTATTCATCGCAACAACTTGATCAATGGCGGTCACAGATCAACACTATTGTGGCGACAAGTGGTGAAATTTTGAAACACCTTACTACCCTTATGAGTGAACCTAAGCAACTAAGGTGGCTAAAAAATACCAAACTATTGGTACCCAGCCAGCGTTTGCTTGAATACGCAAACAGCTTAGGTTTTATGCATACAGTATTGTGCAACGGCGCATCAGATAAGGCTTGCATCGATGCGTTAGCGCGAATGCAGTCATCTGCAAGGAATGAAAATGACCAAAAATAAACAATCAGATAGTCAAACAAAGGCTACCGACATTAGCGATTCTAGCAGTGCTAAAGAACAACCAACCAGCAGCACTGCTGCTACGCCTCCCCCTAGCAACACACCATCAGCTCCCGCCAAAGGCGACAAACTAGCAAAAATATTGGCCATTATTGCCATTATTCTCAGCCTATCTATTGCTGTAGGTTTATATTGGCATGGACACCAATTTAGGGAGCACGCAGATACTCAGCTACAACTTTTAAAAACCACCTTGCAAGCTAAAGAACAAAACCTAATTAGCGCGCAAGCTAGCAGCAATAATCAAATCAGTGAATTATCGCAAAGTGTTGCAGGGCAAAATCAAGCTATGGCCGCTTTACAAGCTCAGCTAGAACTCACCGAGCAAAACCGCAAAACCATAGAACGCCAACTAGCCCTACTGAATATTAAAGATGCTAACCATTGGCGCCTCAACGAAGCCAACTACTTGTTGCAATTAGCTGCTTATAAACTGTGGCTAGAGCAAGATCCGGTTACTGCTATTGCCCTACTTACCGAGGCCGACAACAGCATAAACAATGCCGACGACCCACATTTGTTACCACTGCGGCGCGCGATTAATACCGACGTGCAATTGCTAAAAAGCATTCCATTGGTAGATAAAGAAGGCATCGCATTTCGCTTAGAAGGCATATTGCAGCAAGCAGAAAGCCTACAACTGGCGGAAATTGAACTGCCAGAAGCTGTAGCAGCACAAGACAATCAACTCAGCGCAGATAGCGCCGATTGGCAAGACAATCTAGCCAAAAGCTGGCGTAAGTTTAGCGAAAACTTTATTACTGTGCGCCGCCGCGATGGTCAAGTAGAGGCACTTATTGAGCCACAGCATGCTTGGTACTTAAAAGAAAACCTGAAACTACAATTACAACAAGCCGAGCAGGCATTGTTCCGCTCGCAAGGCGAACTATTTAAAGCCAAATTACAACGCGCCGAACAATGGGTGAGTGAATTTTTCATTCAAAACTCCCAAGCTCAAGCGATGATTGAAGACTTAAAGCAGCTACAACAACTAGAAATTGTCGATAAACTGCCTGAACAACTAAGCAGCCTAGGCGCCGCCGAACAAGCGATTAAAGAGCGCCAACAACGCTTATTGCCTTCCTTAGAAGGAGCTGAGTAATGGTCAAGATTATTATTCTTCTAGTGTGCATCGCGCTGGGTCTGGCGCTAGGCCCGCAGCTTGCTGGTAACAAAGGCTATGTGCTGATTGCTTTTGATAACTACACCATCGAAATGTCGGTAACCAGCGCAATATTCCTAAGCTTTATTTGCTTTTGTGTCTTGTTGCTCAGCCTATGGTTAGCCCGCTGGTTATGGTTAAGTTTCTCACGCAGTGGCGCTTGGTGGGGTCACCGTCGTAAGCAAAAAGCCAACAGCCATACCCAGCAAGGTATGCTGGCCATGATGCGCGGCGACTATCAAAGTGCCGAAAAACTGGTGAGTAAAGCAGCCAATTTAAGCGACGCACCTGCACTAAACTATTTAACCGCAGCAGAAGCGGCACAAGAGCAAGGCCAAGATAAGAAACGAGATAAGTACCTAGAGCAAGCAACCCGCATCACCAATAACGATGCCGCAGTATTAATCACTCAAGCTCGCCTACAACTTAAGCAACAAAACTACAGCGCAGCATTAAGCAGCATTGAGCAACTGCCTCATGAGAACCTCAAGCAAGATGCAGTAAAACGCATGTTACTTACTATTCTTCCTGAGCTTAGCCTTTGGCAGCGCTATATCGACTTACTGCCGCTAGCACTTAAAGCAGGCCTAATTGACAGCGACCATTATCAAACACAGTTATCTAGCGCCTACAAAAGTTTATTTTTGGAGCTTGCCAATAGCCAAGGCTCTGATGCCGTAGCTAAACACTGGAATGGCATGCCCCGTAAACAAAAGAAACAGATGGCCATTGCTGCGGCCGCTTGCCGGGCTCTAATTAGCGCTGGCGACAATGCAGCGGCTTATCAATTGCTTGGCGATCTCATCAACCGAAATCTTGATAGTGAGTTATTAGAGGTTGCAGCAGAATTACACCTGAACGACGTGCATCCCTTGCTTCAGCAGCTGTCTAGCTTACGCCGTAAGCACCCAGAAAATGCTGCTTTACTGCGTTTGATTGCTCAATTACACCTGCAACAACAACAGTGGGAAGAAGCAAAAGCGCTGTTTGAAGAAAGCATGAAGCTAGCGCCAAGTGCAGAGTGTTATCAAGGTTTAGCCGAGGTACACCGCCAACTAGATGAACCCGAACAGGCAATTCATTACTACCGTCAGGCACTGGCTATTTAAAAGACTAAAACTAAAAACTGAAAACAAAAAAGGCGAGCTTAGCTCGCCTTCTTTATTCAAATAGAACGCTTAAATAAATTCGTAAGCATCGCCATGTAATTGTTCAATCGGCAAGCCCTGCTTAGTAAACGCCGTTCGGGCTACATCAGCCATTTCAAACCGTCCAGCAATGTATACTTCCAAACCGCTCATATCGGGGAAATCTTCTAGCACGGCTTCATGCACTAAACCCTTTTTACCGGTCCACTGCGGCATTGCTTGCTCAAGCACCGGCACAAACTTAACCTGATCCAACTCTTCCCATTGGTAGGCCAACTCATGCAAATACAAGCCCCCTAAATTACGCCCACCCCAATACAAATAAATTTCGCGGTCTTGTTCGGTATCTACAAGGTGTTCGATAATGGATTTAGCGTAAGAGAAACCGGTGCCGCCCACCATAATCAGAATTGGCCGCTGGCTGGCCTCATCAAAGCCAGCATTTCCAAATGGCATTTCAACTTCGATTTCACCACTTTTCTTTAATTTATCAATTACCTGCCTAGCATAGGGATTACCTTCTGGGGCACCAATATGCAACTCTAGTACATCGCTTTGCTCGGGTGAACTGGCTAGTGAAAATGGTCGTTTATCATCTTCTGCCATAACAATTTGCAGGTACTGACCAGCCACAAAGCTCTGGCTCTCTTGTGGCTGTAATTCTACATTAAAAATATCATCTAAAATCGGCGAGACCGATGCAACCTTACAACTAATGCGCTTCATACTTTCACCCTTCTAAACTTATATTCAAATCTGATTTTGCACTGGCTAAGCAAGCTAAAAACCAACCTTTGGTTTGTTCGGCTTCACTTAGCATTGGCGCCATTCCATGGTAAATAATCTCGCCGGATTTACACCGGGCTAAGCAACTGCAGCAACCACCTTGACGGCATCGATGTGGCCAATCAATGCCCTGTGCTAAAGCGGCTTCAAGAATACTTTGCTGAGGCCCAACACTAAATACTTGCTGCGCTAGTGTTACTCGATAATTGTTGGCCATTAGTCTATGCCTAATTGATCCCAAATACTATCTACACGCTGTTTCACTTCTGGAGCCATTTCAATTACTTCGCCCCACTCCCGATTGGTTTCACCGGGCCATTTATTGGTTGCATCCATACCCATTTTTGAGCCTAAACCGGAGACGGGTGATGCAAAATCTAAGTAATCGATGGGTGTATGATCGATTAACGTAGTATCGCGTGTTGGATCCATTCGGGTAGTAATAGCCCATATTACATCCTGCCAAGAACGGGCGTTGATATCATCATCACAAACAATGACAAACTTGGTGTACATAAACTGCCGTAAGAAAGACCACACCCCTAACATCACCCGCTTAGCATGCCCCGGATATTGCTTCTTAATGGTGACCACCGCCATACGGTAAGAACAGCCCTCTGGTGGCAAGTAAAAATCTACAATCTCTGGGAACTGCTTTTGCAAAATAGGCACAAAAACTTCGTTCAAGGCAACGCCCAACACAGCCGGTTCATCTGGTGGACGACCGGTATAAGTGCTGTGGTAAATAGGATCTTTACGCATTGTAATATGAGTAATAGTGAATACCGGAAACTCATCAACTTCATTATAGTAACCGGTATGGTCACCATAAGGGCCTTCTGGAGCCGTTTCATTGGGCTCTAAATAACCTTCTAAAACTATTTCAGCACTGGCTGGCACTTCTAGGTCATTACTTATACATTGAACCGTTTCGGTTCTACCACCACGCAGTAAACCGGCAAAGGCATATTCCGATAGGGTATCTGGAACAGGCGTCACGGCGCCAAGAATGGTTGCCGGATCAGCGCCCAGCGCCACCGACACCGGATAAGGTTTTCCTGGATTGAGCTCTTGAAACTCGCGAAAATCAATCGCACCACCACGGTGTGATAACCAACGCATAATAAGCTTATTTTTGGCTAGCTTTTGCTGGCGATAAATACCTAAATTCTGGCGTTTTTTATAAGGCCCTCGGGTAATAGTTAACCCCCAGGTAACCAACGGCGCAACATCCCCCGGCCAACAGTGCTGAATCGGCAACTTGTCTAAGTCCACCTCATCACCAATCCATACAACTTCTTGGCACGGCGCAGAACGTAGCTTTTTAGTCGGCATATTAAGCACTTGCTTAAATATAGGCAGCTTTTCCCATAACTCTTTTAGCCCTTTAGGCGGCTCAGGCTCTTTTAGATAAGATAACCAAGTGCCTACTTCACGCAAGGCAGACACTGACTCTTGACCCATGCCTAAAGCAACACGCTCGGGGGTACCAAACAAGTTACCCAATACTGGCATTGAATGGCCTTTAACATTCTCAAACAATAAGGCTGGACCGCCGGCTTTTAATGTTCGGTCACAAATCTCGGTCATTTCCAGTTCGGTAGACACTTCTAAGCTGATTCGTTTGAGCTCTCCACGTTGCTCTAACAAATCAATGAAATCTCTCAAGTCTTTATATTTCATTGTAATAACCTGGTTTCTGGCTTGTGTAGTTATTGAGACTGCATCTCAATCATTACCATTGCAGCCAACTCTTGGTGTTCTGATTCTCTAAACTGCGCCAAAATAAACTGGGCAGCGGGAGGATATACTCGCCCCAAACGGGCAATAGCACTGTATGAAAAATACAACAGTTCTGGATTTTCTGCTGCTCCGCGAAGCAAGTGATAGGCGCGCTCTGCCGGTAGCCGCTGAATAAGCCACTCAAGCAACGACACACTATATTGATCCATTGGCAGGCTCAGTACTTCGGCCAAGGCTTCATCACTGCCAATACCTATTGCCATAGCAACTCGCACATTATTATCAGGAAAATACAAACGATCAGGCATATGCAGTTTTACATATTCAAGCTGCTCTGGGGTTAATTGCCTAAAAGCCCGCATCACATCCAACTGCTGCGCCAATAGTAACGGATTGTTTTTTCTAAAGATCAATGACCATTGAAATTCATCACGCAACAGTTCACTTAAATAAAGCTGTGAGCGTTCTGCCGATACTTTATTAAGAATTAAACTTCGCGCCAGGGCAGGGTAATCAAAACTAGGACGAATAACTTCATAGCCGTCGATGACTGCAGCTTCGCGCACTGTTGGTCGCTCGGAAGCCAGTTCTAGTAACCAGTTTTTTAAAGTTTGGTCTGGAATATGATTATTTTGATGTAAATAACGCAGGCTTTCAAAAAGCAAAACCTCTCTATCATGAGGGCGTAAATAAGGCAGTAGATCAATCACCCAAGCGGGCTGATTTTGCATTAAGGTATCAACGCTGCGCTGCAATATCATTAGCGGCACATCTTGATAAAGTGGTTGTGAGGGCGGATTAGGACCTTGCTGCTCCGCTTGAGCAGACAGGTGAAATAATAGCCCAAGAAGTAGCAGTAAGCGTTTCATCATCCAAAACGAAACTGGCCGAATTAACGGCCAGTTTTAACTTACTTCTTCTGCGCTTTCATCGCGTCAAAGAATTCATCATTGGTTTTGGTCATAGCCAATTTATCAATTAAGAACTCCATGGCGCCAGTTTCATCCATTGGATGAACAATTTTGCGCAAAATCCACATTTTTTGTAGTTCGTCGGCGCTAGTTAACAACTCTTCACGACGTGTGCCAGAGCGGTTAATGTCGATTGCTGGGTAAACACGTTTTTCTGCAATCTTACGGCTTAAGTGCAGCTCCATGTTACCGGTACCTTTAAACTCTTCGTAGATAACTTCGTCCATCTTAGAACCGGTATCTACAAGTGCAGTAGCGATAATAGTTAAGCTGCCACCTTCTTCTACGTTACGAGCCGCACCAAAGAAACGTTTTGGACGGTGCAATGCATTGGCGTCTACACCGCCGGTTAATACCTTACCAGAAGAAGGAATTACTGTGTTGTAAGCACGCGCTAAACGAGTAATTGAATCAAGCAAGATAATTACGTCTTTCTTGTGCTCAACTAAACGCTTGGCTTTTTCAATTACCATTTCAGCTACTTGAACGTGACGGCTAGCAGGCTCGTCAAAGGTAGAAGCAATTACTTCACCACGAACCAAACGTTGCATCTCGGTTACTTCTTCCGGGCGCTCATCAATTAGCAATACAATCAATTCACACTCAGGGTGGTTAAATGCCACGTTTTGCGCAATGTTTTGCAGCAACATGGTTTTACCAGCTTTTGGCGGAGCAACAATCAAACCACGTTGGCCTTTACCGATAGGTGAAGCCAAATCTAATACACGTGCTGTGATGTCTTCGGTAGCGCCATTACCACGCTCCATACGCAAACGATCATTAGCGTGCAGCGGGGTTAAGTTTTCGAATAAGATTTTGTTACGCGAGTTTTCTGGCTTGTCGTGATTAACGATGCCAATTTTAAGCAATGCAAAATAACGCTCACCTTCTTTAGGCGGGCGAATCTTACCTTCTACCGTATCACCGGTACGCAAGTTAAATCGACGGATTTGACTTGGAGAAACATAAATATCGTCAGGACCAGCTAAGTAAGAGCTGTCGGCGCTACGTAAAAAGCCGAAGCCATCTTGCAAAATCTCCAGCACACCATGACCAAAAATCGCTTCGCCGCTTTTCGCGTGAGCCTTTAAGATCGAGAAGATAATGTCTTGCTTGCGTAAGCGGGCTAGATTTTCTAAGCCCATTGACTCGCCTAGCGTAATCAGTTCATGGACGGGGGTATTTTTTAGCTCAGTTAAATTCATAATGGTGAGTTTTCAATTTTTATCGAAATAGGCTGACGGCAGCATGAGTTAGGTATAGTAGAGAAGCTTACTCGACTGTTTAGTCGGCCAAGAGGTAGCCTTTATTACGGGCGTAGGAAAAATTCGAAAATAAAATTAGCACTAATGTGGGGAAAGATCCAGCAAAAGCAGGCAACGAATGTCGACCTGCTCACATTGTTACTACAGGTTTTCGTCTAAAAACGCTGTTAGTTGGGCTTTTGATAGTGCACCAACCTTGGTAGCAGCTACTTTACCGTCTTTAAACAGCAGTAACGTTGGAATTCCGCGAATACCAAACTTTGGCGGTGTACCAGCATTTTGGTCGATGTTTAGCTTACCTACCACTACTTTGCCGTCGTATTCGTCAGCAACTTCGTCAAGGATAGGTGCAATCATTTTACAAGGTCCACACCATTCAGCCCAAAAATCAACTAGTACTGGTGTGCTTGAGTTTAGTACGTCTGCCTCGAAGCTGTCATCGCTCAACTGAACTAATTTATCGCTCATTTAATACTCCAAAATTCTATGTTATCTGTCTCGATAATTTCATGACTATTTGAAATGATCCGACCAATGAATGCAAGCCTAAGCTCATTCCAAGGGAATCTAAGCTACTACCAATTAACATAAGTGCTAGCGAATCACCCCTATTTGGTTTTGCTCACAAAATCTCGCTAGTAAATAAAGAAAGGCAATAGACCAATATAATTACAAGTAGCTAGGGTCTGCAGCGGATTCATCCATGGGAATTAACTGCAAATTCTCAGCGCTTAGATCACAGCCGCAAACAACTCAACACATTTACCAAGAATGGGTGCTGGTAGTGCCACTTAGCTGTGATATGCTTACGCAATGAGCAAAACACATTTAACAGAACTCCGATTTGCCGAGTTAGGACTGCAAGATAAGGTATTAACCGCCTTAGAGCAGCACGGCTATCACAATTGCACCCCAATCCAAGCGCAAAGCCTCCCAATCTTAACCACTGGTAAAGATATTGCGGGCCAAGCTCAGACCGGTACGGGGAAAACTCTCGCCTTTTTAGTTGCTACGTTTAATCATTTGCTAACCACAGCAGTGCCCGAAACGCGCCAACAAAATCAACCGCGTGCGATTATTCTCGCACCAACTCGCGAATTAGCTATTCAAATCCATAACGATGCTCGCTTACTTGCTAAAGCAACGGGTCTCAAGTTGGGTTTGGTCTATGGCGGCGAAGGTTATGCCAGTCAGCGTGCCACTTTAGATGAAGGTGTAGACATTCTTATCGGTACAACCGGGCGAATGATCGACTACTTCAAACAAGGTGCATTTAGCTTAAATGCCGTGCAAGCCATGGTATTAGATGAAGCTGATCGCATGTTCGACCTTGGTTTCATTAAAGACATTCGTTATTTAATGCGCCGCATGCCAGAGCCAAAAGCGCGTTTAAACATGCTGTTCTCAGCCACGCTTTCTTTTAAGGTAAAAGAATTAGCGTTTGAGCATATGAACGAACCGGAACACGTTATTGTAGAGCCCGAACAAATGACCGGCGCTCGCATTCAAGAAGAACTGTTTTACCCGTCTAACGACGACAAAATGGCCTTGTTGCAAACTCTAATAGAAGAAGAGTGGCCAGAACGCGCCATAATTTTTGCTAATACTAAACACCGTTGTGAAGATATTTGGGGCCACTTAAGTGCCGACAAACATCGCGTTGGTTTGCTAACCGGTGATATACCGCAGCGTAAGCGAGTGCAAATACTAGAACAGTTCACCGAAGGTAAACTTGACGTATTAGTCGCTACCGATGTTGCAGCCCGTGGCTTGCACATTCCGTCGGTAACCCATGTTTTCAACTATGACTTACCAGACGATGCCGAAGATTACGTGCACCGTATTGGCCGAACAGGTCGTGCTGGCGCAAGTGGCCATGCCATTAGCCTTGCCTGTGAAGAGTACGTATTTAATTTACCTGCCATAGAAGAGTACATTAAGCACCCAGTGCCGGTAAGCCAATATGATACCGAGGCGCTAATGCGTGATTTACCCAAGGCAACGCGAATCCATCGCACCAAAGGTAATAATAGCCGTGGCGGTAACCGCAAAAACAGTCGCGGTAATAGCGGTCACTCTAACCAGCGACGTCAGCGTCACTAAGCAGTAGATTCAAGGAACAGCGTGTCTAAAGTTTCACCCCTATATGCAGCCATTGATTTAGGTTCCAACAGCTTCCACATGTTAATTGTGCGGGAGCTGAGTGGAAGCGTGCAAACCATTGCCAAGGTGAAGAGAAAGGTGCGCTTAGCCGCAGGCTTAGATGCCAACGACAAGCTCGATCACGCATCCATGGTGCGTGGTTGGCAATGCTTGAGCTTGTTTGCCGAGCAGCTAAGAGACATACCAGAAGCGCAAATTAAAATTGTCGCCACAGCTACTTTGCGTCGCGCCACTAATGCTGATGAGTTTTTGCAGCAAGCCGAAAAAATTCTCAACCACAAGATACATATCATTAGCGGCGAAACCGAAGCTAAAATTATTTACCGTGGCGTGGCACATACCAGCAGCGGCAGTGGCAAGCGTTTAGTCATTGATATTGGCGGTGCCAGTACCGAGCTAGTAGTCGGCGAACAAAGTGAAGCCTTACTCCTGAACAGCCTAGATATGGGCTGTGTTACTTGGTTAAAACGTTTCTTCCAACAAGAGCTTAGCGAAACCAACTTTGAGCTTGCCATTGATGCGGCTAAAGAAGTGATCTCCCCAGTACTTAGCGATTATCGCCGTCTAGGTTGGCAAAGCAGCGTGGGCGCTTCAGGTACTATTCAAGCACTGTTAGAAATTATTACCGCTCAAGGTCTTGATGAACGTATTACCTACCAAAAATTAAAGGCAATTCAACAACAAGTGGTTGCTTGCGGCACGCTTGAAAAGCTTGATATTAAAGGTTTGCTTGAAGAGCGAAAACCGGTCTTTGCATCTGGTTTAGCGATATTAATTGCACTATTCGAAAGCCTGCAAATCGAGTCTCTTTCCTTGGCAGGTGGTGCCTTACGTGAAGGACTGGTATATGGCCTACTTAGCCAAAAAGATACCAGCAGTGTAAGAGCTCGCACCGTGGAAAGCTTTGTAAAACGTCATCGCATCGACAATCAACACGCCGAACGCGTAGCAAACTGCGCCTTAACGATGGCGCAACAAGTAACACCCAAGCTTAGTGATCGCGCTTTAAGCCTGTTGAAGTGGGCAGCAATGTTCCATGAAGTGGGTTTAAATATTGAGTTTAAGAAAGCGCCCCAACACGCCGCATATATTATTGATCATTCAGATTTGCCCGGTTTTACCAGCGCACAAAAACACTTTGTCTCCTGCCTTTTGTTAAACCAGCGTGGTGATTGGCAAAGCGAACTTCTTGCTCAACAAAATGCCTTAGAAAAGCCCGAAGCTTTGGTGCTGGCTAGATTATTACGCATTGCCATTATTGTGTGCATGCGCCGCACCGAAGGGAGCGTACCTAAGATAAGCGTGCTTCAAGCCGAAGAGGATTGGCGGCTATGTTTTCCACCCACCTGGAATGAACAACATCCTTTACGCGCAGCCGAACTAGAACTGGAAGCAAAAGTGCAAAGCCAAGCAGGTTATCCCTTAGAGATTATTGAAGCGCTTTGTTAAGTGCTAGTTAGGTGTAGCTAACTCAATTTTTACCCGTCGGCGATAATTAAGTAAATCAAAGTCTTCTCGCCAGTATTCTTCAATCAGCTTATCCAACAAGCCACTGTCTTCAGCCTTTTTTAAAGCGTCTTCGATAATTGCTGCAAGCTCAGGCTGGGAGTTACTCACATAAAACTGAAAATCACGCTCATACTGCAAAATTAAATAGGGCTCTATCGCTAAATAAGGGTGTTGTAGTGAGTCATTAACAATCTCGGTAAATCCTCGCGAGAAGTAGTCTATTCCACGTTTATGGTTAGCTACCATTTTGTATAAACGACGCCACTCTCCATCAACTTCAACGGTTTTTAGCTGGTTGGCTTGCCATACATCTACATCAAACCAATTTTTGCCAAAACCACCGGTTTTATCCAGCTTTTGAAAGTCTTCTAGCGTATTTACAAAACGATAAGCATCAACCTCAGAGCGTGGCACCAGCAATAGTCGGTGACCAATTAAGCCATTGGTTAAGCCCACGCGAACTGGGGTAAAATTAGGATCTTTATCACGCTCTGCCGACGCTAACAGCCACACTAAACTTAATTGGCCATTACGTAGCATCGACTCAGCCCGCTTTTGCGGTAAGTTAGATGAAGGAACATCAATCACTGGCTGGTGCCCAGCTTCAAGCAGGGCTTGCTCTAGCAGTTCATGATAAAAAATGTGTGAATCATCGGAATAAGCAGGCAAACGTAACTCTACGTTAGCTGCCATTAGCGGGGCACTGAGTAGAGATAAAATAACCACAAGTTTCCACATTGCTTCTCTCCTTAGAGGCTAATGAATTCTATTGTTAGCTATAGGCTACTGTACTCATTTAACAGTAGTCCAAATCTACTCAATTCGTATTGATTAAGCAGTAAACATCACAAAAATAGCAAGCACCTGAACTTTTACCCAAACAAAGCACTGTACAGCTAGAACAAAATTCGATTTTGTTGGCTAACACTGCGCTAATATTGACCTTAGCGGGTAAGGCTGGCAAACTGCGCGCGCAAATAGACAACAATTTTGTTGCCGCTAAGAAACGTGTTACCACTGTGCTATTTAAGTCGAGGAGAATACAATGCCACAACCACAAGTTGCCATCATCATGGGGTCAAAAAGTGATTGGCCAACTATGGAAAACGCCGCCGAAGTACTAGAACAATTGGGCGTTGAATTTGAGGTTGAAGTAGTTAGTGCTCACCGCACTCCCGACAAATTAATGGAATTTTCAGCCAACGCTGCCGACCGTGGTATTAAAGTGATTATTGGTGGTGCCGGCGGCGCAGCTCACTTGCCAGGCATGGTAGCGTCTAAAACCCGTTTACCAGTACTTGGTGTGCCAGTTCAAAGTAAAGCCTTAAACGGTATGGATAGCTTGTTATCGATTGCCCAAATGCCAAAAGGCGTAGCAGTTGGTACTCTTGCCATTGGCACTGCTGGTGCTTATAACGCGGGATTGTTTGCTGCACAGATTTTAGCTACCACTAACCCAGAACTAGCTGAGCGTATCGAGGCTTTCCGCAGTGCCCAAACAGAATCAGTATTAGCCCACCCAGATCCTCGCGTAGCTGAGTAGTGGTAAGCAAAATGAATAAGATTTGGATTTTAGGTGCGGGCCAATTGGGAGCAATGCTAAAACACGCAGCGCAACCATTAAACATTGAGGTTCGCCCAGTAGAAACTGACGAGACTGATACCTTTGATATCGCTGCCAATGACATTATTACCGTTGAGCGCGAGCACTGGCCGGTAACGCCAGCCACCGAGCAACTTACTCAACACTCAAGCTTTCTTAACGGCCCGGCTTTAGCTCAGCTAGCAGACCGAGCAAGCCAAAAGAAATTGCTCGACAGCTTAGGCTTAGCCACCGCCCCTTGGGTAGATGTAAAACAAGGTCACAGCGCTGAACAACTGTTTGCTGAGTTAGGCGAACGAGTATTGCTAAAGCAGCGCTCCGGCGGCTACGACGGCAAAGGCCAGCATTGGTTAAAGCTTAGTGGCAACGCTGAACAACGTGCCATTCCACAAGACTGGTTAGATCATTGTATTGCAGAACAAGCGATAGGCTTCGACGAAGAAGTATCACTTATTGGTATGCGCCACGCCAACGGTGACACCGCATTCTACCCACTTGCGATTAACCAGCATCATGAAGGTATCTTATTAGCCACGGTATCACCGGTTGCGAGTAAAGCGAGCCTTCAGGGCCAGGCTGAAAATATGCTTGGTAAGCTAATGGACTCGTTAGATTACGTGGGTGTAATGACCATGGAATGCTTCCAGGTTGGCGATAAGTTGCTTATTAATGAGATAGCACCTCGCGTACACAACAGCGGCCACTGGACCCAAGCAGGCTCTAGCCTTAGTCAGTTCGAGGCGCATATTCGAGCCGTGGCAGATTTACCCTTAGTGCAACCTTTGGTTAAAACCCAAAGTGTGATGCTTAATCTGATTGGTGTTGAATACAATCATCAGTGGCTATGCGTGCCAGGGGTGGAAGTATTTTGGTATGGCAAAGACGTTCGTCCAGGGCGTAAAGTTGGCCACATCAACATCAGCATTGCAGAGCGTTCACAGTTACTGGCAAGTTTAGCGAAATTAGAACCGCTGATGACGCCTGTATACGCCGACGCAATAGCTTGGTTAATTAAGCACCTAGATTAAGTAACGTGGCAATGTAACCAGGGTTACATTGCCAAACTTTCGATTAAACAGTCGCGATCTAAGCTAATTCACAGTAGTTTTACTTTTTCAGGTATACAATCGTTTTTATTTGAGTATTAACTGTAAGGAACACGGTTGCTCAACAAGATACTTAACATAGGCACCAGCAAAGGAAAGCGTCACGCCGTTCGTATGACCAATCTATTTGTGGTTATAGGCCTGCCTTTACTTGCCCTAAACGTTATTGTTCAAGCGCTTGAGCACAACATTACGGCGATTGAATTCTGGCTGGTTAATGGCTTAGTGGTATTTGCTTATACCCTAACGCTGCTGTTTAACTGGTTAAATCAAAATGATCTAGCCAGAGCCTGGTTGTTAACGGTATTTGTTCTCGATATTACTTTAGCCTCTACCCGTTGGTTTGGTATCGAGTCCTTTATTTTCTTCCATCTTATTGTTATTTATCCAGTGGCATTTTTGCTATGGCAAGAAAAGCCGTCCATTCGCAATGCCATTTTAGCCCTAATAAGCGTGGCCTTTTTTGCGGTATTCTACTGGCCAAGCGACCCTATGTTCCCCAGTGATGTAGAGCAAAAACGAAGTTCTATGGGTTTGGTCTTTATTAACTGCGCCATTCTATTAAGTATTGTGGCCAAGCTGTTTTCTATCGATACTCAGCGCGCTCATCGCCACCTTGCTGAGCAAGCGCGCATCGACCCTCTCACCAATATCTTGAACCGCCGAGAATTAGAGCGCCAGCTTGATACTCAATGTGAATCTGTATTAAGCATGGCAGTAATGCTGTTTGATATAGACAAATTTAAACACATTAATGACCAATACGGTCATCACACCGGTGATGATGCGCTAAAACATGTTGTAGCCTGCGTGAAACAACAACTCCCTGAAGAGGCAATGTTTGCCCGATTTGGCGGCGATGAATTTTGTATATTATGGGCCAATTGCCAGCGCCAACATGCGCAAGACTTAGCCAATATCATTGTCAAACAAGTTGCCGAAAAACCTTGCTCAGTTAACGACCAACACCTCGCCATTAGCATTAGCATGGGCATTGCCTTTGAAACCCAAAGAAAAGATTTGTCCCGTTTATTGATCGACGCCGACAATGCCATGTATGCTGCCAAACGCAAAGGTCGTAATACCTTTGTCACCACTTGGGCACAGCCAAGCCAAGCGGTACCTGCCTAAGTTAACTCAGCGTTTCACTTAGCCCTCTCTTATTGCGTTTTTGGAGCATACATTGAGTTATGAATGGTTAGCTTTGCTGGCAGCTGCGCTATGGGCGTGCACCAGCTTAATCTCGGTAACCCCTAGCCGAGTGATGGGCGCTTTTGCCTATAGCCGCTGGCGCATGGGCTTAGTGAGCCTAATGCTGCTTGGTGCCACTTTATACAATAACCAATGGCAAATGATTAGCCTGTCGCAAGCGGGATTGTTTGCTTTGTCAGGCTTTATTGGCGTATTTGTTGGCGACACCGCCTTGTTTGCCTGTATGAACCGCCTAGGACCACGCCGCGCCAGCTTGTTATTTGCCTGTCACGCCGCTTTCTCTGCCTTTTTAGGAGTATGGCTATTTAATGAAGATTTGCTTGGTTGGCCGCTATTAGGCGCTGCTTGTTTGTTCTTAGGCGTAATATTAGCTGTTAGTTTTGGTCGCCGAAGTGAACAGCACAGCTGGGAAAAAATTACCGGCTCAGTCAGCATAGCAGTTGCTTTGGGGTTAACGGCGGCGCTCTGCCAAAGCCTAGGTACAGTAATGTTAAAACCGCTGATGAGCGCCCCAGAATACAGCGCTATTGACCCAGTAGCGGGCTCAGCATTACGAATGCTAAGTGCCTTCTCAGCCCACTGTTTGCTATGGCTAAGCGGTTACAAGCTTGCGCGCACACTTAAGCCGATTAACTCAAAGCTATTTGTTATGATCGCTGCCAATGGCTTTTTAGCCATGGCAGTAGGCATGACATTGATGCTGTTTGCCCTGCGATATGGCGATGTATCAGTGGTTGCCCTGTTATCATCAACTTCACCGGTGTTGGTGCTGCCGCTGTTATGGATAGTAACCAAACAAGCGCCTACTCGCTCGGCCTGGCTTAGCGCCGGTTTATGTGTACTAGGCAGCGCCTTGCTAATATTTGGCTAGGGGCTGTTGATCTTTGGTGTTGAAATTTTGTTCGAGATAAGCGGGCTTTAATCGCGGCGAGCACTTAGAAGCCTAGTGGGCTAAGCAAGAAGTGCTTAACAAAGAGTAAAGTTCGCTTATCCGAACCCTTCGGGCAGCATTTCTTAGCCATTTATTCAGCCTTAGCGAGAGATTATTAAGCCCACTTAACTGCACACTCTCTGCATTGCCTAAATGGCTAATAAGTTGCTGCAAAACCATCAGCAAAGATCAACAGACCCTAGTGTTCAGGGTTAAGAAAAGCCGGTAAGTGAGCGATGCGCTGGTCGATAAAAAACACTTTTTGCTGATACAACTCAGAGTCTGTAGAACCATAAACTTGGGCAAAGCTTTGCTCACTAATGCCTTCGGCTAAATCATCTATTCGTGGGAAAAATGCCTGTTCCGAACGTGCGGAGCGCATTACAGTCAAAAACTGTTCGGCCTTGTTAAGGTTTTTAGCCGATTCAGCAAACTCAATGCCTGTGCGATCAGCTGCTAGATCGGCAAAACTAAAACCACTGCCACCCTCTAAAGAATCAAATAGCTCTTTAAACTCACCAATTGAAGCACTAAAACCTTGCTCTGCAGCCATGCTCAAGCCCGCCGAATAGACAAAGTGCAGCAGTAAGTCTCTGCGCCCCGCAAGGGTCACGTTGTTTGGAGCGGCTTCTAGAGTCAGGTCATCAGCAAAACGTTGCGCCATCACTTTTTGAAAAGTGCCTTGGCTGAAAAAAATCGCCATTGCCCACACTAAAGCCTGTTGCTCTTGTAGAACATCGCTTTGCTCACCACGCATTGCGACATCAAAGCTCAGTGGGTACAGATAATCATATAAAGAAATGGCTTGCTGTTCACCATACTGCTTTCTTAACTGGCTTAGCTTTTGGTAGTAAATCGCCACTGGTAAGCTGGCTAGCTGCGGATCTTTCAACTGATTGAGGTTCTTATAAGCACCAGCGACTTTTAAACCTAAATCCTCTACTGGCTCAACCTTAAACTGCACTTGCTGCTGGCTAACGTCTACTGCTTTAATGCTAGCTAATAGCTCATCGGCTTGTAACTCTGGGAACAAACGCTCTGCCAAGCGCAGCGCTATATATTGCGCCATGCTGCCCGGTAAACTTAGTTGGCCTACCTTCCATTGACCAAACTGCAAGCCCTGAGTTGAGGAATGCAAACTAATTTCGCTGTTTACATAGCCTTGGTAAATGCTCTTAGGCAAGGTAATACTGCCACGCAGGCGTAACTCAGATTCGGCAAACGCAGCTTCAGCATCTAAACCACTAAAAGCTGTGGATGATAAAGCTAACAAGCCATCTAGCTGCTGTTGGCTAAGTTGAATATCAACCGATTGCTGCCCGCGACGAAAAAGCTGCAAGTTTTGTTTAAGCCAGTCTTTGGCATCGGCAACTTGCCGAGCACTCACCGAAGGAGGAGTGAGCACAGTGGCTTGCTTAGATACCATCAACGCAAAGGCGATTAATACCGCCAGAGCAAACAATAAACTAAGGCTGAGTAGGGCAAACAGTATTTTCTTCATATTACAATAAAGCCCCTCGGAGGGGGCTTAACAACTACCTAGTAAGGTTTTATTTAGTTTCGGCTAACCACTGCGCTACGTCTTTAGCGAAGTAAGTTAAAATGCCATCGGCACCGGCACGTTTAAAGGTAAGTAAAGATTCAAGCACTACCGGGCGCTCGGCTAACCAACCATTCTCAATGGCGGCTTTATGCATCGCATACTCGCCACTTACTTGGTAAGCAAAGGTAGGCACTGCAAAGGCATCTTTAACTTGGCGAACCACATCCAAATAGGGCATACCTGGTTTTACCATTACCATGTCGGCGCCTTCTTCAATATCTAAAGCCACTTCGTGTAGTGCTTCTTGACCATTGGCGGGATCCATTTGGTAAGTCTTTTTATTGCCACCTTTTAGGTTACCAGAACTGCCCACTGCATCGCGGAATGGTCCGTAGTAACTAGAGGCATATTTGGCTGAATAAGCCATGATCATGGTGTTGTGATAACCCGCTTCCTCTAACGCTTCTCGAATAGCGGCAATTCTGCCGTCCATCATATCCGATGGCGCAACAACATCAGCCCCTGCGGCTGCATGAGATAAGGCCTGTTTCACCAGAATCTCGGTGGTTATATCGTTTTGCACATAACCATCGTCATCGATAATGCCGTCTTGACCATGCGTGGTGAACGGGTCCAATGCCACATCGGTCATCACTCCAAGTTCAGGAAAAGCTTGTTTAAGTGCGCGCACCGCTCGTTGCGCTAGGGCATCATCGGCATAGGCTTGCTCTGCCAACAATGACTTTTGCTCAAGCGGCGTTACCGGGAACAAGGCAATCATCGGCACACCTAAGGCCACTAATTGTTCAGCTTCTTTTAACAGCAGATCAATGCTAAAACGCTTTACACCAGGCATGGACGCAACCGTTTCTGTTTGGTTTTCCCCTTCAATCACAAACATTGGGTAAATCAAATCATCAACACTTAACTGGTTTTCACTGGCTAGGCGACGAGAGAAATCATGACGGCGAATTCGACGCATGCGGGTGGCAGGGAACATTCTTGATACGCTCACTCAGCGCTCCTTAATTATGTTGCTGTTAGCATCTAGCGCTACTTTAAGCGGCTAATGCTTAGCGAGCAAGTGTATGTAACAGTTTTTCTTAACAGTTTCAGAACAGCTCAAACCCTGCCACCACAGCGAAAAAAAGCATAGATAATATGTGATTACACTCGCGTTCAAAGGAAAACGTTTCCACATTTGATTTACATTTGTTAAATTATAGATACTACATCGCCTAGTCACTGGTCGTGACGCCAGCACATCTTATAGCTAGTGTTTTCAACTTAGTCACAAGCAAAACCGTTTTCTTGGAGTATAAATGGCCACAATTAAAGACGTAGCAGCTGCCGCCGGTGTTTCTGTCGCCACCGTATCTCGGGTGGTCAATAATGGCCCCAAAGTAAGTGCCAAAAACCGCGACCTTGTAAAGAAGGTGATGTTAGAGCTAGGCTATCGGCCTAACGCCAATGCCCGCGCTCTGGTTACCCAAACCAACCCTACTTTAGGTTTAGTGTTTAGTGAGCTAACAGACCCATTTTTTGCCACACTAGCTGGCGGGGTAGAGAAAGTAACCCGCAACAACAATATCCAGTTATTGATCAGTAACGGTTTAGTTAGTGCAGAGAGTGAAAAGCGCGCCATTGAAACGCTTTTAGAACAGCGTTGTCAGGCCTTGGTGGTGCACTCTAAAGCCTTAAGCAATCAAGCCTTAATTGACTACGCAGAAGCCGTTCCAGCTTTAGTGTTAATTAACCGCTATATCCCAGAAATAGCTCACCGTTGTGTATGGTTAGACAACCAAGCCGGCGGAGAAGCAGCCGCCCGTCACTTGTTATCATTAGGCCACAAAAACATTGCCTGCATAACAAGTAGCTACGACATCGAAGATCCACGCTTGCGTTTAGAAGGTGTTAAGTCGGTATTGAGTGAAGAAGGCATGCCCTTAGCTGAACATGCCATTGCCTCATCTGATCCTAATGAAATTGGCGGCGAGATTGCGGCGCAAAACCTATTAGCGCGCGGCTTAGACTTTACCGCCCTAATTGTTTACAACGATTCCATGGCGTCTGGCGCCATCACCGTACTTTGCGACAACGGCTATCGAGTACCCGAAGATGTATCGGTAATAGGCTTTGATGACGTATTACTCTCTCGCTACTTGCGCCCAAAACTCACCACCATGCGTTACCCCATTGAGATGATGGCGATGGAAGCCGCCGAGATGTCTTTAGCGTTAGCCAGTGGCGAAAGTGTTGCACCTATTCATAAATACGTGCCTACGCTGGTAAAACGCGATTCGGTAAGCCAACCTAAAGACTAAACAAGCTAAATACCTAATTTATCTCGCAGGTTGTAATACACCGCACCCAATGCGGTGAATGGCACCTTTAAATGCCGCCCTCCTGGGAAACGATAGTGATTAAGTGAAGCAAATACATCAAAACGCTGCGCTTGGTCACTAAGCACTTCGGCTAACAACTTACCGGCCAAATGAGTACAGGTTAAGCCATGACCGCTGTAACCCTGCAAGTAATATATGTTGCTATCGAGCCTACCAAACTGAGGCATTCTCGAGTAAGTAAGCAAGAAGTTTCCGGTCCATGCGTAATCAATCGCGGTCCCTTTTAGTTGCGGGAACAGGGCCTCGAATTTAGGCCTAATTTGCTTTTCTATAGACGCCAAAGGCTTAGCGCCATAAACCACTCCTCCGCCAAACAATAAACGTTTATCTCCGGTCAAACGGTAGTAATCAAGCAAGTAGTTACAATCTTCCACACAGTAGTTTTTTGGTAATAGCTGCTGACACAGCTCATCACTTAAAGGCTCAGTGGCTATTACTTGGGTGCCGCAGCGTATCGCCTTATCGCTCAGCTTTGGCTCAAGCCCACCCAAGTAGGCATTTCCGGCAAACAATAGATAGTTGGCAGTAACACTGCCATGTTCGGTAGTGACTTTGGCAGGTTCACCCGCTTGGTAACTTAACACTGCCGATTGCTCATAAATCTCACCACCTAAACCAAGTACCGCTTCGGCTTCACCTAGAGCAAGATTAAGCGGATGAATATGCCCACCTTGCATGTCCAATAAGCCACCTTGGTAGGCAGTGGTACCTACTATTTGTTCTAACTCTGCTTTATCTAACAATTGCAATTGGTGATTGCCAAAACGCTCCCAATTGGCTTTTTGCTCCTGTAAGCCTTTAAACTGCTTAGGGTTGTTGGCAGCAAAAACACCACCGGCTTGGTAGTCACACTCAATATTATATTGGGCAATGCGAGAACGGATGATTTCTCCGCCCTCAAAGATCATTTCATTCAAGGCTTGGGCGGTATTTTTGTCATAGCGCTGCTCAATTACGTCCACGTCGCGGCTATAGCTGTTAACTACTTGTCCGCCATTGCGCCCAGTTGCGCCAAAGCCCACCTTGGCACTCTCTAACACCACCACATGGAAACCTTTCTCAGCGAGGTGCAAGGCCGAAGACAAACCACTAAAACCAGCACCAATGATGCAAACATCACAACGAATATCTTGATTTAACTGAGGAAACTCTCGCTGGTTATTTGTGCTGGCAGCGTAATAAGACGACGTGTGTTGTTGCATGGTGCTCTCCAATGGTCTGTTAACCCTAGTAACTGCTACGCAGCACGGCGTTTTGCCGCTGCCAAAAATTGGCTAAAAATGGCTTGTGATACCTTATTTTCGCTGGCTTGCCACTCGGGATGCCATTGCACAGCATAGAAAAATGGGTGTTCAGCAAGCCGAAACGCTTCTACCAAACCATCCTCTGCTTGCGCCTCAACCAACAAAGGCTCAGCGAGCCGATTAATGCCTTGATTATGTAAGGAATTAACCTGAATCGTATCGCTATCTAACCAATCGCCCAGCCAGCTGTCTTGAGCAAGCTGCAAAGAGTGCTGATCAGCATACTTTTTAGTGAAGTCTTCGGTATCCGGCTCTCGGTGTTCTACACAACCACCAAGTTGATAGACTTTGTGATGCAGGCTGCCACCTAGGGCGACATTCATCTCCTGAAAGCCGCGACAAATTCCCAAAACAGGTAAACCATGCTGTTTAGAATATTCAACAATAGAGAATGCCAAGCTATCGCGCCCTCGGTCTAAGCGCGGCTCTAAATGTTTAGCGCCATATAACTCGGGGTGCACATTAGAATGGCTACCGGTAAATAATACTCCATCTAGGCCATCTAATACCCGTTGCAAACTTCTCCCTTTTAGCTGGTGAGTCAGTAATACCGGGGCTGCGTCATAGCTTTCCAAAGCGTTCAAGTAAAACTCATTAACACTTTGCACCTGATATAAACCTTGCGGTTTATGACAAGTAATAACACCAATGAGAGCTTGTTTATGTTCCATATCCTCTGCAAAACCTCGTCAAAATTTAGCAAATTTAATTAAAGCTAAATTGGCACACAAAAGGAAAAATGTAAAATATATTTAACACTCGTTGTTTGAAGCCGAAGGATAAAAGCTAGATAATTCCGAAGATAAAAGAGATTTTAAGACAATATGCTGAGATTTCTGCCTAAAGCTCTCTAGAAATGAACGCTTTTACTAAACAGTAGACGGAAGGCATAGCGCAACCACACAACAACAACGACCAGATTTAAGGTAAATCAATAGCAGCTAAGGCGCATAATCGGTAAAATCGCCCAGCAGTTTTCATTGGAGTATGGGGCAAATCCTCAGTCATGGCAGAACAAGTAAGCATCAAAATACATTTCAACTCATCCGCAGACCAAGCGGCAACTATAGATAAAGTTCCCGCGCCAAAGCCACCCTTTGACTTACGCAAAGTTTTTGCCGCATTGATAGTGCTTGCCTTAGTTATATTCGCTTTGCTGCATTTAATGTGGCCAGCTAACGCAGAACCTACAGCCGAGTCGAATGCCTTTACAAACCAACAAGCCAGCCAAGTTGAAAATAATTCCGATAAGGCAGAGTTACCAGCCTTAGAAGCCTCAACCGAGCAACCTCAAACCGAACAATTTGAAGAGATTGCAGCTGAAAGCTCGCCGATTGTGGCTAATGAAGAGCAACAGCTGCAGCCCTCAAAAACGGAACAGGCAGTTAGTGAGCCGGTAGTCGCAGTAACAAAGAACACCTCAAAAACAAACCTAGCTCAGCCGGAGACCGATACCGCACAAGCTAAGCAGCAAGCTAATAACTTAGCCAACACCACTCCCAGCACTTCAGAACAAGCAGAGCTTGCTAGCGAGCAAATAAGCATACCTGCCGCTCAAGCTAATGTTGTCGTAGAGCCAGCAGCAAGCAAGGTTGAAACAGCAACTAATGAAGAGGCCGTTGCGGCCGGAAATGTTGATAGGGAGCTTGCTCACAGCTCTGAGCAAACCAATAAGGCATCGAGCCAAGTCGCTCGAGCCCAGCTAAGTTCTACCATTAGCCAACGAGAGCCAGTGGACAACTTAACTCGAATTGAGCTCAATCAAATTCAGCAGGTCTATTTGTTTATGGAGTTGCGTGAGATGCAAGGTCAAAGCATTCAAGTAAACTGGTATCACCAGCAGCAACTTCAGGCATCGGTTGATTTAGACATTGGTGGCCCACGCTGGCGCACCAATGCCAGCAAGCGCTTTGACTTAAACAGTCGCGGCGACTGGCAAGTCGCGATATACAATCAACAGCAAGTACGCATTTTTGAACAAAACTTTACTGTGGAATAAGCCAATAGGCTTGCAGTGACACTAAGCAATGGTAAATTGATTAAGTGGCTTAGTTGCTTTCAAATAATTAAAAATATACAGGTGACGTTATGGAACTTGAGTTAATTCGCAGCGCGTTAGGCTGGGGAGCCATTATCAATATTGCGGTATTGCTGTATTGGTTTGCTTTTTTAACCCTAGCTCACGACTGGACCTACAAACTGCACTCTAAATGGTTCAACCTTAGCGTAGAGAAGTTCGACCGCTTTCATTACCTAGGCTTGGCACTGTATAAAACCGCTATTATTGCGTTTTACGTAGTGCCATATATCGCCCTAGGTATTGTGTTAGATTAATCGGTATACAACACGATCGACTCAGGTTCGCTGATTGAATAGCCAGCGGTGGCTACCCCTTCAACAGTTTGAACTTGAGTATTGATGGTTCCTTCAACCCAAACAGGTTCCCATAAGTCTTCTAGCTGTAAACCTTTTGAGTGAGTAACATAAACAATTTGGTTTGGCGGTGGTGGCGGATAATGCAAACAAGCGCCAAAGTACGGCACCAATAAAAACTCCTTCACCAACTCCCCTTCGGTATCCAGCGGTACTACAAAGCCCGGAATACGGATTGGCTTGCCGTCCAGCTCTTTATTTACGCTCACATTGAGATTTTGCTGACCGGCCTGATCCAGCGGTATGTTGTGATCAATTTCAGGCATCGGCATGTTGCGTTCATTTTCTGGCAGCAACTCGTTCCAAACGTCTACGCCATTGGCCTGTAGGTTCATGCTAACCAGCAATAAACCCACTACGTAATAAGCTAGTTTCATGTTTTACCCTTACTAAATTTTTATGCTCATGCCATCGCTAAGCGAATAACGATAAGCGCGCCAAGCAGGTAGTACGCCAGCTAAAAAGCCCACCACAACTACGGCCAGCAATAAGTAGCATTGCTCTACAGTAGGCCAGTTTAACACTAAATAGAAACCAAACTGATTAAGCAGTATAGGTTTCGCTGCCCCCAAAATTAGATACATGCTGGCTAAGCCAAGCAAAGCGCCTAACGCACTCAATAACAAGGCTTCAATCAGTAACAAACCAAAGATATGTCGCGGTTTAGCCCCTACCGAGCGCAAAATTGCCATCTCTCTACGGCGTTCTTTTAAGCTCACCATCAAGGTGCTTAACATGCTCATTAAGCCAGTGATAACCACACAAATGGATACCGCTAACAGAGCACTTTCGGCAATGCTTAAAATGCCCCACAGTTCTTGCAAAGCCACTCCTGGCAATATCGCTAACAGCGCTTCATTTTTGTATTGATTAATCTGCCGCTGCAAATTAAAAATTTGTAAGCGGGATTGTGTGCCCAGCATCATTGCAGTGATGCTTGAAGGCGTTAACTGAGCCTCGGTAAATGGCTGTGCTTGCGGTGGAAGGTGAATCGCTTCGATGCCAGCAAGCGAGGTTATCACCGTTCTGTCTACTGGCGTACCAGTAGGCTTTAAAATGCCGCTCACTTCAAAAGGGAACTGGTCATGATTAACAAAACTTACTGCAGCAATTCCGTGTGCCACTACAATTTTGTCACCCAGTTTATAACCCAACTTGCGGGCAACTTCGGCGCCTAATACCACTTCAAAGGTATCGTTTAATTGCTGGCCTTGGGCAAACTCTAAAGGCTGTTTATTGGCGTATTGATAATGCTCAAAAAAGCTATTGGTGGTGCCCATTACACGATAGCCGCGATGCGAATCCCCCAGGGAAATAGGGATCGACCATTTTACCGACGACTGACCTGCAATTTCTTGGTAACTGTCCCAGCTAATATTATTGGTGGCATTACCAATGCGAAATACCGAATAAAGCAGTAATTGAGTAGGGCCACTGCGTGCACCCACAATTAAATCGGTGCCAGAGATGGTTGAGGCAAAACTCGATTTAGCTTGAGTACGTAGATTTTCCACACCTAACAATAGGGCCACACTAAGGGCGATGGTAAGCAAACTAAGCAATGCGGTACCACGCCTTGCCCACAAACTATGCCAAGCCAATTTAAGCAAGCTCATGTTGACCTCCCAAATTAAGTGCTGGCAAATCAACCACCTGATGGAAACGATTCGCTAGCTCTTGATCGTGACTCACCAATAACAAGCTGCTATCACAGTGCTCTAACTCAGACATCAACAGGTTCATAAAATGTTCGCGATTGGTTTTATCCAACGCTGAGGTGGGTTCATCGGCAATAATTAACTCTGGAGAGCCGATCATTGCGCGAGCCGCAGCCACCCGCTGTTGTTGGCCAATGCTCAACTGGCCAACTGGCTGATTAAGCTGCTTATCAGGCAACTGTAGATGCGATAATAATCGACGCGCTTCATCCAATACCGACGATGAGCGGCTTAAAGCTCGCTGTCGACGTAACTTAGAGAACTGACAAGCCAAAGCGACATTTTCGAGTACCGACAAGTAGGGCAACAGGTTGAACTGCTGAAATACGTAGCCAATATGATCGGCTCGCAGTTGGTCACGTTGCGCTGCTTTTAAGCTGGCACAGTCTTGTCCCATGAAACTTAACTTGCCCTGTTGCGGGCTAATCACCCCAGCAATCAAGCTGAGTAGCGTAGATTTACCACAGCCGCTTGGCCCATGAATAAAGGTATGGCTAGCCGCAGCAATAGTTAAATGAGGAATATGAATGGCCGGGTGTGTTTCACCCGGCCACGCAAATACCACTTCTTCTAAGGCTAATAGAGAAGCAGACTGGCTCATATTATAAGTTCACCTTGTTTTGCGCTGGCGTAACATCAAACGCTACTTGGCCACGCTCACTAGCACCTTGTACTTGGATTTTTTCCATACGAGGGAAAAGCTTAAACAACTCTAGGTCGAAACTTTTCAGTTCATCTAAGTGATGACAGTGGAAATGGTAAGTTAAGCGCACATCCTCGTGGCTAGCATGAGCAGCGTGGTCATGATCGTCGTGACCTTTGTGCTCATCGTGTGCAGCGTGGTCATGATCGTCATGGCCTTTATGCTCGTCGTGTGCAGCGTGGTCATGATCGTCATGGCCTTTGTGCTCGTCGTGTGCAGCATGGTCATGATCGTCATGGTCTTTATGCTCATCGTGTGCAGCGTGGTCATGATCATCATGGTCTTTGTGCTCATCGTGGGCAGCATGGTCATGATCGTCGTGGTCTTTATGCTCATCGTGCGCAGCATGGTCATGATCATCATGGCCTTTATGCTCGTCGTGCGCAGCGTGGTCATGGTGATCGTGGTCTTCATGCTCTGCATCCGCGTGGTCTAAGCTTCCCCAATGCTGAGTAACTTCTTCAAGCTCACATTCGCCACCGGCAAAGCTAAACAAACTCATGCCTTGAGCTGCTTGTTTTTTTGCGTCATCCAATATCTTGTGTTGTTGCTCGTTGACTGGTGCATGCTCAAAACCAAGAAAATTATCGGCCGGAGAATGGATTTCAATCTCTAGCTCTTCACCACTGGCGGCAAAAAAGAGCTCGGCAACACCATGTTGGTGAGCAGACTGGGCGCTAGCTGCGCAAGAAAACAGGCCAAAAACGGCCGCATATATAGGCGTTAACTTCATTATAAGTATCCATGATTTTTAAAAAGTAAGTGACTAAATCAATCAATACCAATCTAACTAAACTGGCTAACAGCAAGGAGCAAGCGTGTTTGCTTAACGCTAACCATACTCAGCTGTATTGCGAGATTCAAACCTTGTTTAGCTAAATTAGCAGCTCATGGACGGTGGAGAGCGGGCACTAGCAGCGAGCGCATGCTGGCTGGTGTATAAGTAAACTGTTCTAACAAAAACTTGGCGACGTTTAAGCAATACAATCAGCGGTACGCTGCTGACTATCGCTGTTGCCAGTTTTTCCAAATTAAAACAGAGTTGGCAATGTAGCTCGGAGTGCTCTGGATCAAGCCGTTCAACTTGATGTTCAGCCCAAGCCAAGACAAACCAAGACACTGATAAAATCAGTATGCATGTAAGTCTCTTTTGCCAAGTCTGTAAGATCATTCTATTTCCGATACTGCTGGTAAATTGGCTTATTCAGACAATAGTTTTATTTCGTAAGAGCCAAACTTGCGAATGTTTATCACACCATTGTTAAAGATTAAATACTGGCCTTTAATTCCTTGCAGCTGCCCTTCTACCAAGGGATTTTTATCTAAGTTAAAACTGCTTATTTTGCTTGGATATTGAGCAACAGGAAAATTTAAATCAATCACTTGCTCATCGGGCAACTCACTTATGGCTTCTAAGCCGAAGCGCTCTGCTAGATCGGCCAAGGCCTCACCAATTTGAGGCAACAAACGTTCACGCTCGGCTATCAAATCTAACTCTATCGCATCGCCTTTCAACATAGCTCGCCAATTGGTTTTGTCTGCCACCAGCTTAGCTAATTCTATTTCTACCAAACCAGAAAGCTGGCGCGTGGCAACTTTAAATATTGGTAGGGCTTGAGTAGCACCTTGGTCAATCCAACGTGTTGGTATTTGGGTATGGCGAGTTATGCCCACCTTTAAGCCAGACGTGTTTGCCAAGTAAACATAATGAGGAATCATGCAATTTGCTTCTCCCCATTCTGGCTCACGACAGGTGCCTTGGGCATAGTGGCAACTTTCAGGCTTCATAATGCACATATCGCAACTGGCCAGCTTACGCATACACACAAAACAATGGCCTTGCGAGTAACTTTTCTTGGTGGCTTTACCACAGCTTCGGCAGTTTATTTTACCGGTAAATTCGAAAGCTAAAGATTCACCGATTAGTGGATTAAGATGTAACTCTTGCTCGCCAATAGGCAAATAGTACTGAACTTGTTCGCCCAGTTCTGCTCGCATTTTTGATAGATGTCCCTGCACGGTCCGCCACTCTCTGAAGTCTTATTATGGCTGAGCAGTGTAAAGCAAAGCGGGTAACTGTCCAAGCCCTCAGAAGCCCTAGCATCAATAGGGATAGTTATCGTCGCTGCCCAGCTCTAGCAGCATTAACTGTTTTAACTCGCCACTGCTCACCAGCATAGGTATAGTTTTATCAAAACGCGTTTGTAGATAACGCCCTCTTGGATTGGCAGAAAAGCAAAAAGTAGAGCTGTAATGCAATACGTTTTTCACCAGCACATAGTCACCAGCCAATTCTGGCTTTTGCTCTAGCAGATAATTAATGTCTTCCTGATAATTTAATACTGCATCCACGCGCTTATGGTGCAAAAGCTTTATCATTTGCTCTAAGCTTGCGTACTCACGGTAATTCACTCCTTCCGGCAAAAGATCTTGCCAATCGTAACCAAGCTGCGAGACCACTTGCTTGCCAATGAGATCTTGCGGAGAGTGATAGTGCCTAGCCAATTCGGGGCTAATTAACATGTCGCTACGATCTATTTCTATCGGGAAAGTTGAACAGTTAGCGCGAGCAAAATCGTCAGCCGCCCCGCCAAACACAATATCTACCTGCTGCTGATCCAGCATGGCAATACTGCGCAAATAGGGCATAAACTGAACGTTGTAGGAGTAATTGGGGAAAACCCGTTGCAACAAACCAAAGTAATAACCGCTTTGGTCTTTGTTGGAATAATTTAGCCACTCATCGGTGGCTACTTTAATACTATTGCTGTCAGCAAAAGCAGAACAATGAAGGCAGAGTAACAAAAAGCAACGAAGGCCATTCATTAGGCTAAACCCTAAAAGTGGTTCACCTTTTAAGCATAGTATATCGGCACCAAAGGGTGCAGAAAATGTTAGTTTTTACTAAAACATCCCCTCAAGGATTCCGGTCTTTTTTGCTAAACCAACCTTAGTAATGTCATCAGATACCCGCTCGGCCCCACGTAACATAGCGTCGATCAATTCACCCGCATCAAACTTGGTTAAGGCTTCATCAGCCCCCACTTGGCTAGCCCTATCAACACTAATTTCGCTAGATAACGAGGTATGTAAAATAATGTAGGCATTAGCAACACCAGGGTCACTGCGAACTTCAAAAGTGAGTTCGTAACCATCTAAGCCCGGCATTTCAATATCACTCACCAGCACATCAATTGGCTTACCTTGAGCAGCAGCTTGCTGCATCATCTTAAATGCAGTAGCGCCATCGCTGGCCATTTGATAGTCAATTTCTATGCTATCTAGGGCACTGGCTAATTGCTTACGGGCGGTGGCCGAATCGTCCACCAGCAAAATTTTAAGCTGCGCAAGAATCGCTTGGTCTGGCAAACTTACCGACACACGTACTCGCTCTTCATCATCGGGGAAAACCGTGGCAATTAGCTTTTCAATATCCAATAATTGCACCAGTTTGTCATCAACCCGAGTCACTCCGGTTACATAAGCGTCTTTGCCTAAAGAGCCCGGTGGTGGATCAATATCGCGCCAACGACATTCGGTTATTTTTTCGATGCCGCGCACTAAGAAGCCGACAGTTTGGCGACTAACATCAGTAATAATGATCGAGCAAGATTCAAGCTCTTCTTCGGCAATAGGTCGGTAGCCCACGGCGGCAGCCATGTCGATCACCGAAATTGTTTGGCCACGCAGCGAGGCGGAACCCAGTACATATTGGTGAGAATGCGGTAGGGCAGTAAGTCGTGTATAAGGCACAATTTCACGCACCTTTAAGGTGCCAATTGCAAATAGCTGATTTAGGGACAGCCTAAAGTGCAATAAACCTTGGGTTTGACTAGTGGCGCTACTCATGAAGCATCCTTACTCTATTTAAATAACTTTCAACGTTATACCGCTTCAGCTGGCGTGTCTAATAAATAGGCATCTTGCTGGCGAAACCGCTGACAAATTTGTTTAACTGTTTCACTACTACACGCCGCGTGTGGCTGGGTGGCAGCAACAACTACAATATCAATTGCTGGCAAGGGAGGCATTGTTTTAGCGCACAATTCTTGCAATTCGCCCTTGCTAGATCGCGCCAGAGCGGCTACGGCTAATCCTTGCGAGACCAAACCATGTAGACCACTATGATTGGCACTGGTTGCGAGCAAACGATAAGGTATGTCTGCCTTGTCTAACCCATCAATCGCGCTGGCGTGAAACTTACAATCAGTTTCATATAAGGCTAATGGCATAGGCCGTAATTGACTTAAATCGCGTTCTTTATGGCTTACCCAAACGCCTTGGTCATGGCGCAACAAATAACCTTCGTCACTATCTGGGCTGCGAGTAAGAATGGCCAAATCAAGTTCGCCTTGATCCAAGCTTTCTCTTAATTTCACACTGGGCGCAGCAGACAAGCGTAAACACAAATTGGGAATAGTTTGCTGCAATAATTCGCACAATAAAGGTAACACCGACACACTATAATCGTCTGGGCAGCCAATGCGTAAGTTCACTCTATCGTGGCTGTGCTTCAGCTCTGTGACAGCTTGGTCGTGCAAGCTGATAATGCGCCGCGCATAGCTCGCTAAGGCTTGACCAGCAGGGGTTAGCACTAAACTACGGCCTTCTTTTTCAAACAAAGGGCTAACACTTTCTTGCTGCAATTTTTTCATTTGCGCACTAATCGCAGACTGGGTGCGAAAGGTTTGGCTAGCCGCTCGGGTAAAACTACCGCTTTCTACAAAAGCCACTAAGCTGCGTAAAGCATCAATGTCCATTTCAACCCATCACCATCGTTAATAGTTGCCATCAAAAATAATCGTTATTCAAACTACAAGCAACTTGTCACACTAGCCGCATTACCTAAGCACAAGGATTCGCTATGATTTTGCACGACTACTTACCCTCTGGAAACGGCTACAAAATTCGCTTATTGCTTAGCCTACTAGGCCAAAGCTATCAACTTAAAAGCTATGACATCGTGAAGGGAGAATCACGCACCGCGGAGTTTTTAGCATTAAACCCTAACGGCAAAATACCTGTGCTTGAATTTGACGATGGACGCTGCTTGGCAGAGTCTAATGCTGTTTTGTTTTATCTAGCCCAAGGAACACCGTTTTGGCCACAAGATGTTTGGCAACAAGCTCAAGTTATAAAATGGATGAGTTTCGAGCAATATAGCCATGAGCCAAACATTGCCAGCCCACGATTTTGGCTTACCCACGCTGGGGTAACAGCAGAGCGTCAGGCTCAGTTAGCCGATAAACAACAGCAAGGCTACGCTGCATTAGCGGTGATGGAGCAGCACCTTAGCCAACATGATTATTTTGTGGCGAACACTCTTACTATTGCTGATATTGCCTTGTATGCCTATACCCACGTAGCAGAAGAAGGCGGATTTGATTTACAGAAATTCCCAGCCGTTTTGGCTTGGTTGGAGAGAGTGGCTCAAGTAAACAACTATGTCAGCATTAACGATGATTCGGCACGAGTAAGCTAGAGCAGTAAAAAAAGACCAAGCCGACAATCGGCTTGGCCAAACGCTTACAATCTAACTAGTAGCTTTCCTTGGTTTTCGCCGCTAAACAGCAAATTGATGCCTTCGATGGCTGAATCTAAGCCTTCTAAAACATGAACGCGATACTTTAGCTTGCCCGCTTGCAAGTAGCTGCTTACTTGCTGCATTAACTGTGGAGCCTTATCAAAGTGGTCAGGCATGGTAAAGCCTTGAATCGACAAACGCTTTTTAACAATGGGGATCCAGTTAGGGCCAGCCGAAGGCTGCTCGGTGTTGTAATCGGCAATCATTCCACACACTACGATGCGACCAAAAGTATTCATATTATCAATGGCCACTTGCTGGATCTCACCGCCGGTATTTTCGAAATAAATATCAATACCTTTGGATGTTAGCTCAGCGACCTTTTCGGCAATGTTATCGGTTTTATAATTAACAGCACCATCAAAGCCTAATTCTTCTACTAGCCAGCGACATTTTTCGTCGCTACCAGCCACTCCCACTACGTGCAAACCTTCAGCCTTGGCAATTTGCCCAACCAAAGAACCTACCGAGCCAGCAGCTCCGCTTACCAATAAGGTTTCCCCTGTTTTTGGTTTAGCAATCTCTAACAAGCCTTGAGCGGCGGTCATGCCTGGTAGGGCTAATACTGCTAACACCGCTTCCGCAGGTAAGCCAGCAGGAATAATGTTTATCCCAGCACCATTACTGACGGCTTGTTCGGTCCAGCCAAACATGCCCATTACCGTAGCACCTACCGGAAACTGCGCATTGCGAGATTCAATCACCTCAGCAATACCGCTAGCGCGCATTACATCACCTAAAGCGACCGGAGGAATGTAACTCTCGGTATCAGCGCTCATCCAGCCACGCATTGCTGGGTCTAACGACATATGTGTTTGCTTAACCCTAAACTCGCCATCTTGCAAAGCCTCTACAGCGTGGCTGCGGCTTTCAAAGCAACTGGCTTCAATGTTAGTAACAGGGCGCTTTACCAAATGAATTGACTGATAGCTCGACATGCAGGCTTCCTTAAGTGAATAGTATTCATCATTATTTACGCTTTCATTGTAAATAGCTTTACAAATAGGAATAAATAGCCCTTTAAGCTAAACTTTATTGCCTTTTAGACAAAAGTGACCCTGATGGATAAGTTACGCGCCCTGCAATATTTTGCTCACCTTGCTGAATCTGGCAGCTTCACCAATACTGCCAATGCCTTTGATGTGCCGCCCTCCTCGGTATCACGACGGATTGCCGATTTAGAAGCCTTACTCAAACAACAATTGCTGCACCGCAGCACTCGTCAGGTAAAACTTACCGAGTTAGGCGATTTATACTATCAGCAGATATTACCGGCCTTACACAGCTTAAGTGATGCGGAAGACCTGCTAAAACAACAGCAACATCACCCCAGTGGTTTACTGTCAATTAGTGCGATGCCAAGCTACGGGGAGCTATGTTTAACGCCTATTTTGAGCGAATTTTCAAAACGTTACCCAGACATCGTGTTAGATCTTCACTTTAGTGATCAGTTAAGTAACTTGCGCCGCGACCAAATAGATATCGCAATTCGTGGCGGCACAGCACCCGACGAACGCATTGTTGCCAAAAAGCTCTCGAATAATCATTTTGTTTTGTGTGCTTCGCCAGAATATTTAGCGCGCAATGGCCAACCACAAAGCCCTCTCGAGCTTAATCAACACCCCAGCTTACGCTATCGAAGCCCAGAAAAAGTACTGCCTTGGCTATATAAAGAACAACAAAAATGGCAAGAATTACATCCACCTATTCGCTTAATTAGCAATCATGGTACAAGCTTAGTCAACGCAGCAAAAAGTGGTGATGGCATTGCTTTACTGCCAGAGTGGGGAATTAGCCAACAACTTGCCGAAGGCAGTTTAGTGCGTTTTTCAGTAGGCCAAGATATTCGAGTATCGCCTGCTGAAACTACTGGCATTTATCTTTTGTACCAAGGGCTTAAGTATCAAATTCCTAAGGTAAAGGTAGCGGTAGACTTTATCGTATCGCAACTAATGCAGCAGCCTAGTGAATACTTAGGCTAACAAACAAAGCAGCCAACAGTTAAACCCTGCGTGTTTAACTATTCAGCATATTATGCTGATGTTTCCACTAAGCTGTTCAAACTTTGCACTTTTCTCTGCAAACTTGTTTGTTAAGATAATGTTACGTTCGATTCTTGATTACTTGGTCTACTTTTAGCAACAAGCTCTTAGCAAAAGGAACTGTTTATGGGCGAGCCGGTCAGTGACCAACAATATGTGCGCTTTGTTGACGTTAAAAAAAGCTACGATCAACGCAGCTTAGTGGTAAAAAACTTTAATCTTGATATTCGCAAGGGTGAGTTTGTTACCTTGCTAGGTCCTTCAGGCTCTGGCAAAACCACTTGTTTAATGATGCTCGCCGGCTTTGAAGATGTCACCAGTGGTCAAATTCTAGTAAATGGCCAAGCGATTACCAACGTAGCTCCTTACAATCGCAATATCGGCATGGTGTTCCAACACTACGCATTATTTCCCCACATGACCGTAGCCGAAAATCTCGCTTATCCCTTAGCGGTACGTAAACTTCCCAAAGAAGAAATTAGCCGCAGAGTGGCCGACTCTTTAGCCTTGGTAGAACTAGAAAGCTTTGGCAAACGCTACCCTGGGCATTTATCTGGCGGCCAGAAACAACGGGTTGCCTTAGCGCGCTCACTTATCTTTGAGCCTTCGATTGTATTAATGGATGAACCGCTAGGCGCATTAGATAAAAACCTTCGCGAACAAATGCAGCTGGAAATTAAGCGGCTGCACGAAGCCATCGGCTTTACTGCTATTTATGTCACCCACGACCAAACTGAAGCGCTCACCATGTCAGATCGCATCGCCGTATTTAACGATGGCGTTGTGCAACAATGCGCCGCACCAGACGTGCTTTATGAGCGCCCCGAAAACGCCTTTGTCGCCGACTTTATCGGTGAAAACAATCACCTCAAAGGCAAGGTACTCAATCGCGCTCAAGGCTTAGCCAAAGTAGAGTTAAGCGATGGCAGTGTGGTTAGTGGCCAAGCCATGGATTGCCCAGAGTCTGGTAATGCTTGTGTGCTGGCTGTTCGCCCAGAAAACCTATTTATAGAAAGCGACAAACATCGTTTTGATAACCGAATTGAAGCAGAGTTTATTACGCGCCTCTATGTGGGCGACTTTATTCGCTACTTCTTTAAGCTTCGTGACAAAACCGAGCTCATGGTAAAAGTTCTCAACGATCACGATGCACCACAAATTGCCGCTGGCACAATCACTAAACTAACGTGGTCCGTTAATGACGGGTTAGCTTTTAATCCACCCCCAAGCTCTTAATGGTAAAGGATGGTACCTATGAAACGTTTACTTCCAGTTCTTGCTCTCGCCTCGGTCTGTAGCATTGCCAATGCCGACCAACTCACCGCCGTATCCTTTGGTGGTGCGTATGGCGCAGCCCAGCAAAAACATATGCTAGACCCCTTCATGAAAGAAACCGGCCACAAGATTTTATTTGAAAACTACTCCGGTGGTATTGCCGAAATTAAAGCCCAAGTAGAGAGTGGTAACATTCTTTGGGACGTGATCGACGTAGAGGTGATTGATCTCGAACGCGCCTGTTCAGAAGGCCTATTAGAAGTGATTGACCACGCCAGCCTACCACCGGGTGATGACGGCGTGCCTGCAGCAGAAGACTTTAGCGAAGCAGCACTCGCCAATGAATGTGGCGTGGGTAACATTGTTTGGACGGTGCTTTATGCCTACAACAACGACACCATTAAAGGTGGCCAACCCAGCTCTATAGCCGACTTTTTCGATACCAAAACTTACCCTGGGAAACGTGCTTTACGTAAGCGCCCACAGGTAAATTTAGAATGGGCATTAATTGCCGATGGTGTACCAAAAGAGCAGGTTTATGAAGTATTAGAAACCGACGAAGGCCAAGCTCGCGCCTTTGCCAAGTTAGCCACCATTGCCGACGACATCGTTTGGTTCGACAGCTGGTCACAAGCGCCGCAATTGCTCAATGATGGTGGTGCCGTGATGGTTCAATCGGCCAACGGGCGGATCTTCGACGCCATTCAAAGCGAGGGAAAACCTTTTGAGATGGTGTGGGATGCTCACTTATATGACTTAGACGTTTGGGCCATTGTAAAAGGCACCAAGAAAAAAGACTTAGCCATGGAGTTTATCCGTTTTGCCACCAGCTCAAAACCATTGAGCGGCATGCCTGAAGTGGCTTACGGCCCTACTCGTAACTCATCTTACGCTTATGTAGATAAAGCGGTTATTCCAAAACTGCCATCTTCACACCTAGATAAAGGCGTTAAAGCATCTGGTGAGTTTTGGGCTGATTATGGCGAGTCCTTAGGTGAGAAATTTAACGAGTGGCTGCTGAAATAACAGCAACGTAGTTAGAGGTGAAGATGGATAACAACAGCCTTAGCGTTGAAGAAATACTCGAGAGTAAACGGCTGCTCAAGCGCAAAAAGCGTATGCTGCTGGCATTTACCATGCCGCTGTTGATATTTGTCTTCATCACCTTTATTTCCCCCATTGCCACCATGCTATACCGCAGTGTTTACCACCCTACGGTTAGCCAGTTAATTCCTTTAAGTTTGGCAGAACTAAGCACTTGGGACGAAGCTGGCGATCAGCTTCCTAATAGCCAAGCCCTCAAGCAATTTGCCATTGAGCTACAAGGGCTCTCTAAAGAGCGCTTATCGGGCAAGCTAGCCGAAGAAGTGAATCGGCTTAAACCTGGTAGCTCTAGTTTAATAAAATCGAGTGCCAGAAAACTTAAGAAAAAATCTCTCGAAGAATTACAGCAAAGTGGCGACACCTTGTTGCTTGGTTACTCCAAAAAATGGCAAGACATCAATTTATGGCGTGCGGTAAAACGCTCTGGGCAAGCCTTTACCGACAGCTACTACCTTACAACCTTTGATTTAAAGCGTAATCCCGCTGGAGAGATCGAGCAGCGCGATACTCAAATCTATTTAAAGCTATATTGGAAAAGCTTAAAAATAGCGCTAATTATTACCTTTTTAACCGCTTTGTTAGCCTATCCTTTGGCCTACTACTTGGCCAATGCGCCCAGTAAAATTGCCAATCGTTTAATGGTGTTGGTTTTATTGCCTTTTTGGACCTCACTACTGGTTCGCACCACCTCTTGGATAGCCATTTTGCAAACCAATGGCGTGGTCAACTCAACCCTGCAAGCCTTAGGCTTGATTGATGAGCCCTTTGAAATGCTCTATACCCAATTTGCCACCATCATTGCTATGACCCATATTTTGCTGCCATTTATGATTTTGCCTTTGTATAGCGTGATGAAAAATATCGACCCGAGTTATTTTCGCGCAGCGCTGTCTTTAGGGGCAAGGCCAGTGCCGGCTTTTATCAAAATCTACCTACCAATGACCATCCCAGGGGTAAGTGCCGGCGCTTTATTGGTATTTATTATTTCAATTGGCTACTACATTACCCCAGCCATAGTCGGCGGTACCGAAGGGCAGATGATTTCTAATATTATTGCCTTCCATATGCAGTCTTCCAATAACTGGGAACTCGCAGCAGCACTGGGCTCGTTATTGCTAGCCTTAATCATCGCTCTGTACTGGGTTTACGATCGCTTTGTTGGCGTAAACAATATTAAGTTGGGCTAAGCATGAAAAGTTATCCTAAGTATTTCACCTTCTGGCATATCTTAGCCCACTACGGCCTGCGCTTTTGCTCGTTATTGGTGCTGGCATTTTTGATGTTGCCAATCATGGTGATAATTCCACTCTCGTTCAACGTAGAGCCCTTTTTTAGTTTTACCGAGGGTATGTTAGCGCTAGAGCCCGAGGCCTACTCTTTGAAATGGTATGCCGAAATCTGGCACGACGATAAGTGGTTATTAGCAATTAAAAACAGCTTTTTTATTGGCATATGCGCCACCTTAATAGCTACCGTATTAGGCACCTTGGCGGCAATTGGTTTAAGCAACCCAGCGATGCCTTGGCAAAAGCTTTGGATGGCAATCTTATTGTCGCCGATGATTGTGCCACTTATTATCACAGCAGCAGGAATGTACTTTTTCTATAGCCAGCTAAACTTGGCAGGATCTTACCTAGGCGTAATTTTAGCGCATGCTGCCTTGGGCACACCTTTTGTTTTAATCACCGTAAACGCAGCATTGTCTGGCTTTGATTATTCCTTAGTTAACGCATCACTAGGCCTTGGCGCACGCCCTCTCACTACCTTTTTTAGAGTTATAATGCCGCTTATCCGCCCTGGTGTAATATCCGGCGCCCTGTTTGCTTTCATCACTTCATTTGATGAAGTGGTGGTAGTACTGTTTTTAGCTGGACCAGAACAGCGAACCATTCCGCGACAAATGTTCTCTGGTTTACGTGAGCAAATTAACCCCACCATTTTGGCAGTAGCCACTTTATTGATCGTAATTTCTGCCATGCTGCTATTTACCATTGAGTATCTGCGCGCCCGTAGCGAGCGAATTCAAAGTGGAGAACTAGATAGCTAAGCTATTTATTACAACAACTTACATGCGTTTGTTTTATCTTGATTATTTCACAGATATAAATTGATCATAAACAAGCAATTCACGACTATCCTCTAATCTAACTCCCTATATTCACGTTTTAACACCTATTATTGCTGTGCTAATCCTTTGAATTTAATTTCAATAGCAATTGCCTATCGTAAAGATAGATTCAATTGCTTTTACAAATCACTGCGAAAAATTGATACTAGACCCATCAAACGAACACACCTTATTAGAGTTTACGGAGAAAGATATGTTAGAGAATCGCGAAGGCCAAAATGTACCAAGTGTTACTTTTCATACTCGTCAAAACGACGCTTGGGTAGACATTACAACAGAGCAGTTATTCAAAGATAAAACCGTGGTTGTTTTTGCCCTACCTGGTGCATTTACACCAACTTGTTCATCAACACACTTACCACGCTACAACGAGCTAGCTGATGTTCTAAAAGAAAATGGCGTTGATGAAATTGTATGTTTAAGCGTTAACGATACGTTTGTAATGAACGCATGGTTAGCCGACCAAGAAGCTGAAAACATTACTGTAATTCCAGATGGAAACGGCGAATTCAGCGAAGGCATGGGCATGCTAGTGGGCAAAAACGACTTAGGTTTTGGCAAACGCAGCTGGCGCTACTCTATGTTGGTGAAAAACGGCGTAATCGAAAAAATGTTTATTGAGCCAGATGTTGCAGGCGACCCGTTTGAAGTATCAGATGCCGACACCATGCTTAACTACATTAATGCCGACGCTAAAAAGCCTTCTGCAATTAGTGTATTTAGCAAGCCAGGTTGTCCTTTCTGTGCCAAAGCTAAGCAATTACTACACGACAAAGGCATGGCTTTTGAAGAAGTAATACTTGGCACCGACGCCACCAGCGTAAGCCTTAAAGCGATTAGCGGCCGCAGCACTGTTCCACAAGTATTTGTAGACGGTAAACACATTGGCGGTAGTGAAGAGCTAGAAGCTTACTTAGCTTAAGCAATTAAAATTCAGGCGAGACGGTCTACTCGCCTGAACAACCCAATTCGCAGGTTTCAAAGGTAGTTATCATGTCAAATTCAGAAGTTAAGCAATCTGTAGATGTAGCCATTATTGGTGGCGGAACCGCAGGTTTAGCCGCATACCGCGCCGCAAAAGAGCATACCGATTCGGTATTAATGATTGAAGCAGGCCCCTATGGCACTACCTGTGCACGGGTAGGCTGTATGCCAAGTAAATTGCTAATTGCAGCTGCTGAGAATGCCCATCAATATGAAAAGTCGGCCCAATTTGGGGTTAACTTGGGTAAGCCGCAGATTGACGGCCACGCCGTGATGCAACGGGTAAAATCTGAACGCGACCGCTTTGTGGGTTTTGTATTGGAGTCTGTAGAAGGCATCGATGCTCAGCACAAGCTAGATGGCTACGCCGAATTTGTTACTGAGAATCAACTTAGCGTTAAACATAGCGATGGCTCAAGCACTCAAGTTGAAGCTAAGCGCATTGTTATTGCTAGCGGCTCACGCCCAGCTTTTCCAGCACCTTGGGCCGAGCTAGGTGACCGCTTGTTGGTAAATGACGATATTTTTGAATGGGATACCTTACCAGAATCGATTGCGGTATTTGGCCCAGGCGTAATTGGCCTAGAGCTTGGTCAAGCCTTACGTCGTTTAGGTGTAAAAGTACTGATGTTTGGTGTGGGTGGCGCAGTAGGCCCACTTACCGACCCAACCTTAACTGATTATGCCAATACCACTTACGCCGAAGAGTTTTATTTAGATTCAGACGCTAAGGTTGAGTTAATTGAGCGCAGTGAAAATGGGGTCAAGCTTCGCTATATCGATAAACAAGGTGCAACAGTTGAAACTGAGGTTGATTACCTAGTTGCTGCCACTGGGCGTAGACCTAATACCGATAAACTGGGTTTAGATAAGCTGGATATTCAGCTTGATGAACGCGGTGTGCCGGTTGCCGACCACTACACTTTGCAAACATCGATAAGCCATATTTTTATTGCTGGTGACGCTAGCAACCAGATCCCTCTACTGCACGAGGCCGCCGACCAAGGCAAAATTGCAGGTGATAACGCCGGACGTTGTAAAGAAGTGCGCGCTGGTTTACGTCGCACGCCAATAGCAGCAGTATTTAGCGATCCGCAAATTGCTATGGTGGGCGAAAGCTACCGCGATATTGAAAAACGCTTAGGCTCTTGTGGTTGCTTTGAAGTTGGCGAAGTAAGCTTTGAAAATCAAGGCCGCAGTCGAGTGATGTTAGTAAACAAAGGCATTGCTCACTTATATGGTGAACAAGGCACAGGCCGCTTTTTGGGAGCAGAAATTATCGGTCCAAATGCCGAACACTTAGCTCACTTATTGGCTTGGGCGCATCAAGCTAAAATGACGGTTTCACAAATGCTGGATATGCCGTTTTATCACCCAGTGATCGAAGAAGGCGTGCGCACAGCATTACGCGACCTAAATGCTAAGTTGCACCTTGGTCCAGAAATGATTGATGCCTGCATGGAGTGTGGAGTGGGTAGCTAAACCCTCGAAAACGCTACAAAACAAGCCCTGTGGTTAAACGCCATGGGGCTTTTTTCATTTAAGTGACTAAAAAATCAATAAATATGTTAGCATCCAACTATTGCCAACAAAGCTTATCATTACGGATAGTTTGCTCTATGCTATTTGCAGCTTTGTTGAAACAAGGATGAACGATACAAACGCTTATGTCTGCTTTTAGATTTTTTATTAGCTTAGCTCTAACTTTATATTTGGCCTGTTATAAGCCTGCAATTGCTGCCGATTTGAATGCCAGTTCACAGCAAATCTACTTAGCAGAAGACCAACAAGTATTACCGCACCGCTACAGTGACATACCTAGCTGGCTAAATAAACTGAGCCAAGTTGATCGGGTAAAACTTAGTGGCGGAAGCTATTGGCTAGTAAAAAAAATCAACATATCGCAACCTAATCAATGGATAGCTAGCGTAGACGGCCCAATTATCGAAAACATTGATTACTACCTTTATTCAGAAGGTAACCAAATGCGCCATCTTAGCAGTGGTTACCTACACCCTTATGAGTACTTATTTAGCTATGCCCGCCACATTGATACGCCCAGTTTAGGCGGATACTGGCTGATTACCCGCATTTCTAGTCAATATTATACCGAACAACCGCAGCTCAGCTTTGGTCACAAGTCAGACTTGAGCCAGCTTTACCACTGGCGAGCGAGTGTGATTACCCTGTGCTTAGGCGGTTTACTGATTTTAGCTATCTACAATGGCGCAGTTGGCCTAGTGCAACAAGATCGCGTATTTGCTTACTTCAGCGGCTATTTATTTTCCATTACTCTTGCTTTGGCCTTGGTTTTCCATGTTGCTGCGCACTTATTGCATCTACGCATTACCCAATTACACCTATTACCAGTGCTGTTGATTCCAATCTTTAGTGTGTTGTTTTACTGCCGTTTTCTCAGTTTGCAGCAATATGCACCGAAGCTGTGGCTAGCAAGTCGCTACCTAATTGCACTATGCTTACTCAGTATTCCGGTTGCGGTTATTTGGGTAAATTGGGCGGTAATTTTGGTCTACTGCGTGATCTTACTGTGGGTAGTTTTAGCGCTTTCTAGTGCTTTACAATGCTGGCGTCAAGGCTCAAAACAGGCGCAGCTTTTCATCCTATCAACCCTACTATTACTAATACCCGCGTTACTGTTAGCAATGGCCGTTGTGCCTAAAAACACCACCACCTTGTTGGCAGCCGACTTATCCATTCTACTTAGCTGTATTTTTAGCACCTTGTTCATGTCACTGGCGTTGCATTACAAATTTAAGCGACTCACCTTAGAGTCCTTATTAGTCGCTAAGCAGTTGAGTGAAGAACGCGATGCTGCTCGTTTAGATGCCCTAACTGGCTTAAAAAACCGCTATGCCTTTAACGAGTATGTAAGCAATATTGAATTTGATGAAGAGCATCACACCAGTCTCGCCTTGGTCGACATTGATTATCTGAAAAGCATTAATGACCATGCCGGCCACCAAGAAGGCGATAAGTTAATCAAGTTGGTGGCTGAAGCGCTCAACATGGTGCTCAGCGACCAAGTTAAACTTTACCGCATTGGCGGCGATGAGTTTGCGGCCTTTTCCGACACCTTATCTTGCAGTGAGATTGACGAGAAACTGGCCATTGCCGACAAAATCATCCAACTAAATGGCACTGCGCAAAGTGGCATTAGCTTTGGCAGCGCCAGCACCGACGATTGCCAAGACGCGGAGCAGTTATTTTACCGAGCTGATATGACCATGTACCAACAAAAAGCCCAGCGCAAACGCAAATCCAAGCTAGTTGCGCTTAATCAACAATCCTAGAGCTGTTTATCTTTCGAGCTTACTTTTGCTGCAATAGGAGTCGAGCAATAGCTTGATATGGTGTAACTTACTGGTCTAAGACATCCACTACACTTGTTGCATAACTTTTCTCATGGAGTTGACCATGCTTATTTCCCCACAATTAACGGGCAATATCGCTCGCAATTGTCATCCGCCAGGCTGTAAAGCCTATTTGCAACAACAAGCAGATTATATTCAACAACAAGCGACCATAAGCGGCGCAAAAAAGGTGCTGATTTTGGGAGCCTCTTCTGGCTTTGGTTTAGCCTCTCGCTTAACTTTAGCCTTAGCAGGAGGAGCCGATACCATTGGCGTATCCTTCGAGCGCGGCCCTAATGAAAAAGGCTTGGGCAGTGCCGGCTGGTACAATAATATTTTCTGCAAAGAACTCGCCGAGAAACAGGGTTTACTGGTAAAAAACTTTATCGGTGATGCTTTTGATCCAGCCATGCGTAGCCAAGTCATTGAGTACATTAAGCAAGAGTTTGGCGGCAAAGCTGATTTGGTGATTTACAGCTTGGCTACGGGTAAGCGCAAAACCGAATCAGGACAATGGCACTCGGTACTAAAAACCACCGACGCGCCACTACATGGCTTAAGCATTAACCTAGAAACCGAACAGCTAGAACCGCAAACTGTAGAATTGGCCAATGCTGCAGAAGTAGAAGCCACCACTAAAGTCATGGGCGGCGATGAATGGCGAAACTGGATAGATGCACTGCAACAAGCCGATGTACTAGCCCAAGGCTGCAATACCATTGCTTATTCCTACGTAGGGCCAGAACGCACCGCCGCGATTTATCGCGATGGCACCATTGGCCGAGCTAAACAGCACCTACATGTCACTGCACAAGAGCTGGATAAACAGCTGCAAACGCAGGTAGGCGGCCATGCCTACGCTTGTGTATGTAAAGCCTTGGTAACAAAAGCCAGTGTCTACATCCCAGTAATGTCACCCTATATATCTTTACTCTACAAAGTAATGAAAGAGCAAGGTAGCCACGAAGAATGCATTGAGCAAGCTTATCGACTATTTAGCCAACACCTCTATCCACAAGATGGTCAAGTTCGATTAGACACGCTAAATCAGCTTCGTATTGACGACCTAGAGCTAAGCCCACAGGTGCAACAGCAAATAGACTTACGATACCCCACGGTCACAGCGGATAACTTCAAACAAACCACCGATTTTGACGGTTACAAAACAGCGTTTTTACGCCTAAATGGCTTTGCAGTAGCTGGGGTAGACTATCAGCAACCTTGTGATATTGAGGCTTTAAGCCAGCTCAAACCATGATAGACATTCACATAATTAGCGCTGAACAAACCCTAGCAATTCGCCAACAAGTGCTATGGCCAAGCCATGATTTAGCTTTTTGTCGAGTACCTGAAGATGACACTGGTGAGCACTATGGTGCTTACCTTAATGGCAAACTCATCATGGTGGCTTCGTTATTTACTAGTGGAAACGAGATTCGGCTGCGTAAATTTGCCTGTTTGCCGGAGCACCAAGCGAAAGGATATGGAAGCAAAATGCTCAATTACATGGTTGAACAACAAGCGGGTAAGCCATTAACTAGTTTTTGGTTTGACGCACGTTGCAGCGCCATTGGTTTTTATCAACGTTTAGGCTTTTTAGTGACGAGTGAAGTGTTTGATAAACATGGCGTTGCCTATGTAAAAATGGCAAAAGCACTTTAGGGTCTGTTGATCTTTGGTGTTGAAATTTTGTTCGAGATAAGCGGGCTTTAATCGCGGCGAGCACTTAGAAGCCTAGTTGGCTAAGCAAGAAGTGCTTAACAAAGAGTAAACTTCGCTTACCCGAACCCTTCGGGCAGCATTTCTTAGCCATTTATTCAGCGTTAGCGAGTGATTATTAAGCCCACTTAACTACTCACTCACTGCCTTGCCTAAATGGCTAATAAATTACTGCAAAAACCATCAGCAAAGATCAACAGACGCTAGTAACAACCTCCCTACAAATTACAGGCGAAAAAAAAGGAGAAGCAATGGCTTCTCCAATTTTTCTGTCGGTCAACAAAGGTCAGATCTTATTTCTTTCGATATCGCGCCAATCCTTGGAACGATGGAAATAGAGTAATGATAGCGTTTTCTTGATGCAAGCATTTTCCCAGTCAATCACAAGAAACTAGATCGAGCTCACTTAAATTAGAGGCATCCGTGATCTAGATCAAAGAATCGTTTCATTTGATTACACACCAACCCTAAGCAACTGTTTTTAATAAATAATTGCTATTTCTTCTCGATTATTTCAAGTTGAAAAAAGCAGCTAATTGCGTGCAAAAAATTGAGCAATATCAAGGGATAAAACGATTATTTAAGCGGCTTTGGCACTCATCAGCGCAACAGAGTCACAGTCAGTGAGCAAGCGACTAAATCAGTGAATAAATATCGAAGCGGTGGGTTTTAGTACTTAAATGGTTATGGGCAACTTTACCTGCTAGAGGCTCTGCATAGCTGGGCCTTTTTACCACTACTCGTTTTTGTGCAACTTTCAAAGCTTGCTCCAACAACAAGTCTGCATCTAAGTCGGCACCTACCAGTAGCTGAAAAACTCGCATCTCTTTTTTAACTTGTGCAGATTTTTTCCGGTGAGGATACATGGGGTCTAAATAAACCACGTCGGCCTGTAATTGCTGATGAGTAAGATCATCAATACTGCTTGCGTATATCAAGCGCATTCGCTCCGTAACCCAAGAGCCAATGTCGGCGTCTGCTTTAGCCCGTCGTAATCCGTCATCAAGTAAGGCTGCCACCCAAGGGGAGCGCTCTAACATGGTGACCTTACAACCGAGGTTGGCCAATACAAAAGCATCTCTGCCTAAACCCGCTGTACCATCGATAACACTGGGGCGTTGACCTTTTTTAACGCCAACCGCTTTACTCACCGCTTCCGCACCACCATATTGACGGCGATGGGCAACTCGGCCCGCTAGAAAGTCAACTTTAACGTCGCCCAATTTAGCCTCATCGCAGTAGCGCAAGGCTAAGCTCTCACCATCTAGCACCAAGCAAAAACCGGTTTCTGGCAGCTGTTCACATCGCTGCATAGCAAAGCGCTCTATTAAGCTATTGGCGTAGTCAGTGTCGGCGGATTGCTCACAATACAAACGTGGCTGCTGGCTGTCCAAGGCAGGGCTCCATAAAGAAATAAAACAAGTTTAACAGATGATGCTTAGTTCAGGACCAACATCTCAATAGGAACGGGCTTGCCAAAATGATAACCCTGCGCAAAATCGACTCCGATGTCGGCCAGCACCTTGTTGATAGCCTCATTCTCAACAAACTCTGCAATGGTCTTCTTACCCATCACATGAGACATCTGATTAATGCTTTTTACAATGGCGGCATCCATATGGTCGTTTTCTAAATCACGAATGAAAATACCATCGATTTTGAGGTAATCGATGGGCAAGTTTTTCAAATAGCCAAAAGATGATAAACCAGAGCCAAAATCATCAAGCGCAATTTTACAGCCTAATTTACGCACCTTGTTAAAGAACTCGGTGGCAACATCCAAATTAGCAATGGCCACTGTTTCAGTGGTCTCGAAACAGAGCTTGTTCATTGGCAGCGCACTATCTTCCAGCGTTTGCAGCAGCCAAGCAACAAACTCTGCGCTGCCTAAAGACTGCCCAGAGAGGTTCATTGAGCACATATTAAGACGGGTTAAATGCCCAGGGTTTTCCGATAGCCACTGCAATGTTTTTTGAATGACAACTCGGTCAATTTGATCGGCGAGGTTGTAGTTTTCTGCCGCGGGTAAAAACGCCCCAGGAGGCACAACTCGGCCTTCTTCGTCGATCATTCTTAATAGAACTTCGTAGTGGAGGTAATCATTCTCACTCGGTTTAACCGGCACAATAGCTTGCGCGTACAATAAGAATCTTTCTTCACGCAGCGCTTTTTGAATACGGGTTACCCATTCCATCTGCCCTTGGCGCTCAAGCAGCATCTGGTCGTCCATTTGATATAAATAAACGCGGCTTCGGCCTAAAGATTTTGCAGTGAAACATGCGTTATCAGCTTGTGCCAATACCTCTTGAGAAGACCCCTGCTGCTGCTGGAATAGGGTTACTCCGATACTGCAACCAAAACTGAACATCCGCTCATCACGAACGTAATGAGTATCGTTTAGTCGGTCAATCACCAAGTTAGCGAAATCTAAGCTGCCTTGTTGCGAGCTATCTTCAAGTAAAATGGCAAATTCATCACTGCCCAAACGAGCCACCACGGCAGACTCTGGGATCATTTGTTCCAATACTCCGGCGACTTGCTTCAAGGCCTGATCGCCCGAACCATGACCAAAGGTATCGTTAATCACTTTAAACTGAGCTAAATCGATAAAGAGCAAGGCGTGCTGCTGCTCACCAGATAGCGAAGAGTTAAGTAACAGCTCTAAACGTCGCTCGAAGAATCCTCGATTATAGATGCCAGTGAGCAGGTCAAAATTGGCATGAAAATCAAGCTCTTCTGCCAAGCTACGGGTAGCAGTAATGTCTTCACATACCAACATGAATAGGTCTTCTTCTGCCATTCGCACAAAAGATTCTTTAAACCAAAGCTGCTTATTATCACCATTGTTATAGGCGATCTGTCGGGTAACTTTATTACTGCCAATCCCTTCAAGATATTCTAACAAGGATACTTGCTGAGACTGCTCGGCATACAAACTACGAAGCTGAGATAACTCCAATTGTTTTTTAGACATGCCAAGATGTTTAGCAGCCACTTGATTACAGCAAACAATTACCCCCAAGCGGTTCACCAACATTAACAGTGCTGGGCTTTGCTCAAACAACAAACGATAGTGTTGCTCACTTTGTTTAAGCTGACGATGCTCTAACTGAATTAACTCTAAATCTCGCAACTCGAGCAATACTTGTTCAACAATACCGTTGGTGGCGCTCTGTGGAGTTAGCGCAAAATCATAAAGTACATTGCGGTTTTCAAGGTTTAGCTCCGCTTGAAACCTGACTTTTTCACCGGCTAAACTTTTAGCAATGGCATCTCGCAGCTGCTGTTTTAAAGGCACTTGATGTTGCCACACATGGCTATCAAGCAAGGAATTACCCACGATGTAATTTGCTCGCTCGCCGAGTAACTCCATCAAAGCTTGGTTTAACAACTGTACGTGACCATTTTCGTCTAACAGAGCGCTGGCTTGCTCGGTAAAAGTAAATACTGACTGAAGATTTTGTTCATGCTCCGCCAACTCTCGTTGGGTGCGGGTTAAAGCTCGCCAAACTCCGTAAATAGCCAAACTAGCAAGTAGCAAAGTAATGCCCACTAACAAGGCGCCTTGATAACGCTGTGGCAAGGTTTTATAAGCTTGCTGATTAAGAAAATGACTATTCTCGGCCAAGTTACCGCGCGATACTTTCCAGCGGACTAGCTGCTTATTATCAAACAAATAGGTTTGAGGTCCACGGGCACTAATGGCAATGTCGCGTACATCAGTGCCTTGCAGTACTTGTAACACGGTGTCACCAAGTGCCTGACCCAATGGTTGCGGCAAACTAACAAAACCACCCACCGCACCATTACCTATCGCATGCTGCCATAGGCTATAAATAGGTGCTCTAGACACCATAGATAAAGACTGAACAGCTTGTTCTGTAAGCTGGGTATTACCAATTTGCGATTGCTGTAGAGCCCCCAACAATACTGCTTGCTTGGCACTTAGCAGCGAGGTTTTTGCTTTTACCTCTTCATAATCTTGGTCTTGCCAAAGGGTATAAGGAATAGCAAATTGCTCAGCCAGCTGTACAAACTCTTTGGTGATTTCACTGCTAGCTTCGCTATCGTCTACTAGTAAGTAAATTGCTTCTAAATCTGGGATTAGTTGACGGATCAGCAACAGATTTTCACGCATTGGCAGCTGTTCGTGAATCCCCGTTATACGCCGCTCCCTAGGTCCCATATAAGCCGACAGGTCGGCTCCAGCAGCCACAATTGGCGCTTGAAGTATCGCTTCATCTTGCAGAGCTAAAGCAGTGTGTAGGGCTTGCTCGCCCACAGTCACCACTAAATCAAATTGGTAGTAAAGAATGATTTCATTAAGCAAATCGAATTGGGCTAAACGATAACTAGGGTCTTGCGAAGGGCTTGGCTCTATTCGGTGATTAAATAACCACACTGAACGATTACCCACTTGTTGACGCAAACCTCTGTCAAAGCTGGCATCCCACTGTAAACCTGCAGGATAAGAGTTAAGCATTAACACCCGAGCGGTGCGCGCTTCTGCCTTTAACGACAATAGCGCTAAACTAAGCAACACCAGCAACAAAATTGGCTTAATCACCTGATTCAGTGAATAGACTCTTATTAATGAATTACTCACAAAAATAAACGGCCACCCTTCACATTTATCACCAATTATTAAGCCTTTATCGACCTTGACACTATCACTAGGCGTAGCCAAGTCACTTCTGTAGAATATGTTACCAAATTGCAGCAAGGTCTATCATATTTATGAATATTTTGATGGCTCTATCACAACTCGAAGTGACCGGAGCCGAAGTCTACGCTACCCAAGTTGGCGATCGACTCACTCAACGGGGTCATCAAGTATTTTACGTATCAGATACCTTAAATTGTCCACATAAGGGCCAGCACTTTAGCTTGCGCTTTAACAAACGCAGTCTTCCTCGCAGAGTATGGCACGTATTGTATCTTATCTATCTAATTCTTCGATATAAAATTCAACTGGTACATGCACATAGCCGTGCTTCTGGGTGGTCTTCTTATATCGCCTGTAAGCTAACTAACACGCCAATGGTTACCAGTGTGCATGGTCGCCAACCAGTGCACCGCTCACGCAAAAAATTTCACGCACTCGGTTATCATGCTGTCGCAGTATGTGAAAACATCGCTCAGCAAATTATTCGTGACTTAGGGGTGCCTAGCGAACAAGTAAGTGTGGTTCGCAATGGCGTTGATAGCCAACAATTTTCTCCGCTCCCAGCTGCCAACAACGATAAACCCATTATTCAAATCATCGGGCGTTTAACCGGCCCCAAAGGCGAGTTAGTTTATCAATTGCTTAAACAATGCATTGATTTAGACGCTAACCAAGTACAGGTGATTAGCGGTAGTAAAGTGGAGCCACGCTTTGCTGAGTTTGAAAACAAAGTAGAGTTTTGTGGATACAGCGACAACATTCGCTCGACAATTAGCCAAGCGGATTTGGTTATTGGTGCCGGGCGGGTAGCCATGGAAGCCTTGTTGTGCCAAAAGCCGGTGTTTGCGGTGGGCGAGGCAAAATCTGTTGGATTAATCAACTTGGATAACCTACCTACAGCACTTGAGAGTAACTTTGGCGATATTGCTTTAGAAGGTAAAACGGAACTTGATATAGATTATGAATCAGTCGCAAACCAGCTTAAGCGAGCGATAGTTAGTGCCAGCGTTAGCGACGAATTAGTCACAAATATTAAAGCTGAATACGATTTAGATGAAGTATGTAAGAAGCTATTAAACGTTTACCAAAGTGCCTATGTTTACACCAAAAAGCGTGAAATACCTATCATCATGTATCACCGGGTAATAAATGATGACAGCCAACACGGGGTGTATGGCACTTACGTTACTGAAGAGCGCTTAGAAGAGCATTTTCAAACCATTAAAGCTATGGGATTGACTCCAATTACTTTCAAAGAGTTAGCTAAAATAGGATTGGAACATCGCTTCGATCACGGAAAACGCTATATCATTCTCACCTTTGATGATGGCTACCAAGACAATTATGACCTGCTATTACCCTTACTCAAAAAATACCAATTTAAAGCAGTAATTTATGCGGTAAGTGGCACCGACCATAACCAATGGGACGCAAGCCACCCCACAAAACCAGATCAACGCTTTGAGTTGATGAGCCCAGAAACTATGCGCGACATAGACCGAAGTGGATTTGTAGAGATTGGTGGGCACACCCTGAATCACCCCAAACTCGCGGAACTGAGCGAGCCTGAGCAACAGCACCAAATAGAGCAAAACAAAAAAGACTTAGAGAGCTTGCTAGGACGTGAGCTCACTACCTTTGCTTACCCCTATGGCAATCATAGCCAGCAGACAAAGCAATTAGCTAAACAAGCTGGCTATGCTTATACAGTAGCCACGGATTCCGGTCCAATAGGCCTGCACCAAGATTTACAGCAAATTCGCCGAATTGTAATGTTCCCCAGCACCACTAAGTTTGGCTTATGGCGCAAAATAAGAGGGAACTATACCTACCGAAAAGCCATAAATAAGAACAACTGAAGCTTACTTAGCTAGCTCTTGTAGATGGTCTATCAAACCATCTACTATCAACTCAGCCGAAGGGTGTTCTCCATCAAGCTGATAAACGACTTGATGTAAGCCGTTTATCTGTGGCCAATAGCGATGGACAGGCGTACACATAAAAATACCCAAAGTGGGTGTGTGCGTAGTAATGGCTAAGTTTCTAACTCCGGTATCTGGTGAAACAAGCACATCAAGGTTCACTAGCTCTTTACGCAGCGACTCTAATGAACCAGCTTCCACTACTCGCAGGTTTTTAATACCTTCTGAGCTCAAAAAGTCCGCTTTCTCTTCTTTACCGACACCCTCATAAAAAATGATCTCGGCATCTGGGTAACGCTGATTAACCAGTTTAATTGACGAGAGACAGGTTGCACGGTCAAACTGTTTTTTTACCGTAGACGCACCCACAAACCAACCTATCTTGGCCTGCTTGGCACCCAACCTAGGCACTTCGTTAACCTCCAAAGCAAAATTAGGAGTAGCTAAGGGTTTATGACCAAAGACTCTGAGCTGGTCAATACAACAATTTAACTCTGTACTAAGGTCACTGCGGAGAACACAAAAGTCATGAAACACCCGTTGCTCAATAACACTATAAGGAAAGCCTACTTTGAACCGACATTGCGCAAACATTAGAAATGCTCGAGAGCGGGCGGTACACGAAAGATCAAAAACAAAATCGAATTGACCTAAACCTTGAATATCTTTCCGCGTTTTTAATAGGCTCAGTTTCTTTTCTCTTGCCGTTTCTACAACATGGATATCATCAACAAGATCATCGGGCATGCCAATTTTGTAGTGAGATAACAACGACAACACAATTTTCGCGTTTGGAAAAAGGCGCTTCGCTTCAACAATAAAAGCCCTTACCAGAATTAAATCGCCTAAAGCGGCATAGCGAATGATAGCGATACGTTCTACTTTATTAAAATCTACTCGCGCTATTTGTTGTTTGGCACTAGCTTTCGCATAACCACCACGCTCAATCCAATATTTCTTCAAAAATACTCCGCTACTTAGCTAAAAAACTAAGACTTAAATTCTCTATTTAAACAAACCTGTTTTATGCTTAAACCAATAGCAATAGTTAATCCAATTGCAGGCATATTTGTCTCTATATCTATAATATTCTCGACGAATACGTTTGATAGTGCTCAGCTTTTTTTTCTTCGTATTCTCATCTATTGTTTGCTTGATATCTGAGTCTTCACCACGCTGAAACACATAGCGTGGTTCAACTCCAAATTGTAAGACCTCACTCAGCTGCTCTTTATCCATGTAATCATCCACCGGATGTATCCAAGAGCTGGCATTTTTTACGAAACGTTTAGCGGCGGAGGGAGTAAGCGCATACGCATGAGCACAATCAGTTTGTCGCATATATTTTACTATCTGCAGAGGTCCAAGCGGCTCTTCCTCTACAAACTCACCAACAGGCCACAAAGAGCGTAATCGACCTCGGCCCAGTTTAATGTATTCATAGCGTGGTAAAACCTCATCTAGCAGGGTAAATACATCGTAAAAATTATCGGGAATAAGCACATCATCTTCGAAAACAAATATGGACTCATCAAGCTCGATGCACTTTTGCCACATCAAATAATGACTAGCAAAGCAACCTAACTCACCAGCATTAAGGCCAGCACCGCCCTGCCACTTAGCTCTTGCTTCATCATATTTTTGAAATAGCGGGTGCTCTCCTTTAACGCCATCGACCGCATCAAAGAACTCAAAATCCAACTCCGTCTTAGCCAGCTCCCTAGTGATTAGATCTCTACGTCCTGTAGAGCGGGATAAACTAATTACAAATATTTTCATCTACAAACCTTGAGTTAATTATGCAAAAGCTTAGCCGCTGCATCCAGCAGCTCATCGAGATCAAACTCCTCGATACTAACTTCCTCTGAACGGGTTTTCGCTGCTCGAGTAAATATAGCCTTTGTAGGCTGATAATTAGGTGACCACATAGCAAAGTTAGCTGGGTCTTGACGGTAAATAGCTACCATCGGGGTTTTAAAACAATGTGCGAGGTGTACAGTGGCTGTATCTACACTAATAAACAACTTACTATGTTTGATGAGTGCAGCATTTTGTTCGATTGACTCTGTTCCATCTAAACAAAATACTCCATCAATGGAAGCAGAAATGCTACTAACTAGTTGTTGAGTAACAGGGGAAGCCAAAGCCACAATAGGATAAGAGAAGCGAGCCTTAAGCGCTAACAGAACTTCCCTCAACCTTGCTTCCGAAAATGAACGCTTAGAAGTGTTACCAAATGCATTGATCGCTATAAAACGATCTTGTTTGTCACCCAAAAACGAAAGCACTTGCTCGTCGATTACGTCGGGTAGATTAAAATGATAGCTAAAGTCATTCACGGCAAAGCCTAAGCTCTTTGCGGCTTCAACAAAATATTGCTGGCTATGCTGACCAGCTACCTTGCTTGCTATATTACAATTTATTAGCGCCACGTTATCCGCTACACCAACATTCGCTTTTGCATTTAAGCAACGTAACATCAAGAAATCTCGGGGTTTAAATACCTCTGCTAAAAAAACAACCGCATCATAGTTTGGCAATTCAGAGAGCAAGCTACGGACCTGCCACAACTTAGCACGTTTGGGATAACAGTGAACCTTATCGATATGCGGATCTGCGTCGAACAAATGCCGAGAGTTTGGTGTGCAAAGCACGCCGATGTTTAAATGTTGATTGTTGCTCTTTAACTCTCGATATAGAAAAGATGACACAACGCTATCACCGATCTTGCCATCACCTCGCACTACCAAAATGCTTTGAATGGAACGAGCTGCTTCTAATTTCGCTATTGGTTTATCAAATAACCATTTTCCAATGAAAAAGCTGAGTCGCTCTCTCCATTTGAGTAAACGGCCAAACGTATTATCCTTAAGCAAGTAGTTAACCTTCTCTAATAGCGCAAACTTTAATTAATCGTTGTATTATATCGCACAAGAACTCCTTAAGCCTCAGAATGAGCACTAAAAACTTAAACAGTTTCTTTTAATAAGCAGAGTGAAGCATGAAAAAGATTGGTTACACCACAGGTGTGTTCGATATGTTCCATATTGGTCACCTCAATGTATTACAACGCGCTAAGCTAGAATGTGACTATCTTATCGTTGGTGTAACTACTGACGAACTGTCGATACAAGCAAAAGGTAAGAAACCCATTATTCCGTTTCAAGAGCGACTAAAAATCGTTGAGTCGATTAAGTTTGTTGATGAAGTTGCTCCACAAGTAAACTACGACAAAATGGAAGCGTGGAACAACTTAAAGTTCGATAGAATGTTTGTTGGTGATGATTGGAAAGGCACCGAGAAGTGGACAAAACTCGAAACCTCTTTCAAAGAAATAGGCGTGGAAATTGTTTACTTTTCTTATACAGAGCACACATCAAGCTCAATCTTAAGAAAAGTATTAGAAAACATGTATAAAGAGCAAAGCTAAGATTAACCAGCGAGACTAGTCGCGCTGGTTAATCGCATTAAACACACGTTCACAGTTTTTTTGGTCCTGAAAACTAAAGTATTCTTTTATTTTTAACAGATGATCATCTTGAGGAACAAACTGGTTAGCAAACACCATTCTAATTTTCTCTTCTAACTCTGCTGGCGTATCTGCCACATAACCTGGAAGGTCACGTCGTATATCGATAAACGCTTTGTGTTTCCTAGCCCCAATAAACTTCTCATAATCAAACTGATAAGAAATAAACGGCTTATTCATATAAACAAAGTCAAAAAACACGCTTGAATAGTCAGTTATCAACAACTTACCCATCCTTAACAGCTCAGTCACAGAATACTGACCTTGCCTAAGAATATGAATCCGAGCAGAAGAGAATTGGTCTAAATACTTGGAACTTTGCTGAATGTTTTGATGAAGATAGATGGCAATATGGGCATCATTGTCTTCTAGGTACTGCTTAAAACTGTCACTTTGTAATAAAGCTTTGGTTTGCTTAAACAGTTGTGTTTCTTGAAAAGCATCGCCTAAATTCTGTTCATCATCTCTGAATGTTGGCATATAAACGATCAAATTAGGCCATTTAGCCTCTGCGCTCAAATCAGTCATGCCATCAAAGCGAGGATAGCCAGCGATTACCACCTCGCTATCTTCATACCCGTATTCTTCAGTAAAAATAGCTTTATGCTTCGGTGATAAAGCCATAATTTGAGAGTTAAGCGGAAATACGCTCTTGTGATAAAACTGCTTGCCATTTTTTAGAAACCCAACCCCATGATTGAGCATCACTCGCTTAGCTTTTAAGGTTTTTCGAGTCAGCTTTTTCAAGATGCCTAACTCATCAGGAATCATCCAAAGGCCATGAGTCGAGATAATAGCCTCGGCATGATACATATAGAAATACTGCTTCCACGAGTCGAGTGCGAGCCACTCTTCATTCGATTGAAACTTGTTAATAGAAGGCGAATCATCTCGAATCACATAATAGGCTTCGATAGATGGCGCATTGCTTTTTATCCAACGAAATAACTCGTAACCATTTTCTTGAGCCTGAGTTTCTGTTTCACATAACAACCAAATTTTCTTTTTGAAAAATGGTTTGGTAAAAAAGTACGCAATTCTCGCAGTTTCAGCTAACAAGGTAGCCGTTGAAACTTTAGCTAAATTAGCCACACATTATCCTATAGAATAACAATCGAGCGGTTCAAGTGAGGAAGTTTAGTTGCCCACCACATGAAAACTATAACAAACTAAAGACTAAACACTGACCTAAAGCTCAGCGTTTAGCCGTTCTAACATAGTAAACTAAAAATTGTACGACAAACGCAGCTGCAACAAGTCATAGTCTCGAATATTGAACTCACCTTCTGGGTAACCTAAGTTGTTGTCGGTATCATTTGAAGTCTCGCGATATTCAGCGCTGAGTGACCATGTGTCAGATAAGTCGTAGCGAATGTACCCACCTAATAACATGCCATAAGCTTTATTAAATCGGTTACTGTATGAACCACCCGCAAAAGCACCTATGTGGAATTGCTCATAAAATCGGTAGCGCGCATCAACGGCTTTAATATACCAATAAGAGTTCTGTGCTTCGAAGTCAGTAAGATCGCCGACAAAGCCACCACCAAATCCTAACTCAAATTTGTCTGAAAGAATACCGTGATACTCAACAGCTAAGTCACCCGCAGTAAAGTTCTCGTAACCTCGGTGATCGCCAATTTTATGCACCCCTAAGCCAACATGTACGCTCGGTACAAACTGGGTATCTTTTATCGACAAGGGCTTGGCATTAGCAGTGAATGTGGCGCTTAAGAGCACTGCGAGTACAATTTTATAAATGATATTGTGCATACAATCGTCCATAAGAATCTTTAGAAGTATCACGTCCAGCTAAGAACCCAGCTGTTACATTTTGACCAAATAGCTTAAACCCATACATCATGTCTAACTCGTAACCAAGGCTATAGTCTGAATAGTGTTCTTCATTCTTGATAAAGCGAAGAGTAGAAAACAACTGCTCTTGGTTACTTAATGTATATTGATACTGAAAAGAAAAAGCATGTGCACCCGGAGCTTCATTTATATCTTTTCGGTTACCGCCCCCCCAATGCCCCATCACATTTCCATTATTGGTAAAGCCATTTCGATACATCCAGTGGTTATACCACTGAGATTGCCAGCTATTCCATTCTAGACGTAAAGATGACTGCTCGGTGAGCAAAGGTAAGTAAACCCCCGCGCCAAAAGTAATATTACCTAAACGATTATCTCGCCCAATAGCAATATCTTCGCCGCCATACTCGAAATAGATGCTCATTGGTTGGCCAACATCGACATTAAAACGACTGTGAATAGCCATCTGTTGGTTACCCCAAGCGTCTTCCCCGGCTTCATTATGCTGTACACAGGTCGGGCAAAAAAGCGCTTCTACTATATCGCCAAAAGACCGGTTCACACCATCACCGCCATACTGAAAATTACGGCTAAAACCAATCTGCCACCAATCTACAGGCATCGCAGTAATTTGATAACTAATCAACTCAGGACGGTCTTTACGGCACTCCCCTTTTACGTTGATACAATCGACTTCTTCTAACTTGCTGTAGAAGATTTCATATTGAAAACGCCAAGATGTTAGCGGTTTAGAGTTACTAAGAGTGATAGAAGGAGATACTTGTGCATGTGTACTCATCAACATCGATGAGTCATTAAAAGGGGAATACCAATGCTCACGCATCCCTACATCTAGTTGCATCCAATCGAAACCTAAAGCAACAAATGTTTCAGTGGGGTTGAGCTGATTAGCTTGGGTGTAATGAGCGCCTAAGGACAATGCGGCCCAATCAGTTGCTCTCCAGTGCCCTCTAAAGCTACCTTGAATATTGTCCTCAACTTTTTGCCCTCGTGCATTGGCGATACTCTGTTCACCATTACCTACAGATAACTCTAAGTTTGCATCGGTTAAAGCAAGGTTTTGCTCATAACGCTTTAAATAGCTATCAATACGCTTATACAGTGCAGGATAAACCTCAGTAATCATCTCCGCATAATGCCTAACTTGAGTAACTGGGTAAGGGCGCTTCATACCTGGTGCTGATGTGATAGTGATTAGTTTTTCTATATCAGATTCTATAATCCGATTTTGATTTAGCGGTAGGTACAGGGATACTTGCGCTACCCCGCCAAAACTAATTAAAGCAAGGCATCCCGCCAGAATATAGCGCCTTAAGTGACTAACTTTTGAAAACAAAGGGAAATTCCTTTTTACAACCTATATGTGGAGTGCGCTTCAAAACAACAACAGCAACACCGTATATTTACCTAAGCTAATGCCTGAACCACCTTAGCAAAGAGTACAACAAACTGTCGATATCATATTTGTCACTTACCTCTAAGGAACAGTTCAGTTAGTTGTCACTTTTGTAAACATTTAGGCATTTAGCTCCAATCCAAAATAACTTTGCCACTTTGTCCTGAGCGCATCGCATCAAAGCCTTGCTGAAAATCGTCAACACTATAATGATGGGTAATTATTGGGCTTAAATCGAGGCCAGATTGTACCAAAGATGCCATTTTATACCATGTTTCAAACATTTCTCGGCCATAGATTCCTTTAATCACCAAGCCTTTAAAAATTACTTGGCTCCAATCAATGCCCATATCGCTAGGGGGAATACCCAACATTGCGACCTTACCGCCATGATTCATCAGCTCTAACATAGAACTAAAAGCGCTGGGCACACCGGACATTTCTAGGCCTACATCAAAGCCTTCGGTCATGTTGAGTTCGTTCATGGTATCTTTCAACGATTGCTTGGCAACATTAACTACCCGAGTTGCTCCCATTTTTTGAGCTAGGTCCAAGCGGTAGTCATTTACATCAGTTACCACAACATGGCGCGCACCAACGTGCTTACAAATTGCCGCCGCCATCACCCCAATGGGGCCAGCACCGGTAATCAAAACATCTTCACCCACTAAATCAAACGACAAGGCACTGTGCACTGCGTTACCAAACGGGTCGAAAATAGCAGCTAAGTCGTCACTAATCTCGTCGGGTAGTTTAAAAGCGTTAACAGCAGGAATAACCAAGTATTCTGAAAAGCAGCCAGTACGATTTACGCCAACTCCAACAGTATTGCGGCACAAATGAGTACGCCCGCCCCGGCAGTTGCGACAATGGCCACAGGTGATGTGCCCTTCGCCAGAAACTCTATCACCCACCGAAAAGCCACGTACTTCTTGGCCAATATCGACAACTTCTCCAGCATATTCATGGCCTATCACCATTGGCACTGGAATAGTCTTTTGTGACCACTCATCCCAGTTATAAATATGCACATCGGTACCGCAAATAGCGGTTTTGTTTATCTTGATGAGTAGGTCGTTGTGACCGAGTTCAGGCATCTCAACCTGGGTAATCCAAATTCCAGGCTCTGTTTTTAACTTTGCTAAGGCTTTAATGCTCATTCAATCACCCCCAACTCTTTACCTACTTCTGTAAAGGCTGAAACGGCATTTTCTAGCTGCTCACGTGTATGCGCGGCCGAAATTTGCGTACGGATCCTTGCTTGGCCTTTAGGTACTACAGGGAAGGAAAAGCCAATCACGTAAATGCCGCGTTCAAGTAATTTGTCGGCAAAGGTGCTTGCCAGTTTAGCGTCACCTAACATCACAGGAATAATGGCATGATCTGCGCCAGCTAAAGTAAAGCCCGCTTGGCTCATCTCAGTTCTGAAGTATTCGACGTTATCCCACAGGTGTTTACGCAGAGCATCTCCTTCAGCGAGTAATTCCAATACTTTAAGAGACGCACTAACAATGGCCGGCGCCAGCGAGTTAGAAAAGAGGTAAGGACGCGAACGTTGACGCAACCAATCAATCACTTCTTTTTTGGCTGAAGTAAAACCACCAGAAGCGCCGCCCATGGCTTTACCTAAGGTGCCGGTAATAATGTCTACTCGCTCCATCACTTGATGATACTCGTGAGTGCCACGGCCATGTTCACCTACAAAGCCAACGGCGTGAGAATCATCAACCATCACCATGGCATCATACTTATCAGCTAAATCACAAATTCCTGGCAAGTTGGCAATCACGCCGTCCATCGAGAACACGCCATCGGTGGCAATCAGCTTAAAACGCACTCCCGCTTCATCGGCGGCTTTTAAGCATTGCTCCAGCTCTGCTAAGTCGTTATTGGCATAACGAAAACGCTTTGCTTTGCACAAACGAACACCATCAATAATCGAAGCATGGTTTAGTGCATCAGAGATAATCGCATCCTCTGGACCCAATAAGGTTTCAAAAAGCCCAGCGTTGGCATCAAAGCAAGAAGAATACAAAATCGTATCTTCCATACCCAGAAACTCACTCAAGCCTTGCTCTAAGCGTTTGTGAATATCTTGAGTACCACAAATAAAACGCACCGAAGCAGCACCAAAGCCGTGGCTATCTAAACCCGATTTGGCTGCCTCAATAAGAGCAGGAGAATTGGCTAACCCCAAGTAATTGTTAGCACAAAAGTTAACAACTTGGCCTTGTTCTACAGCGATAGCGGCTTGCTGCTGCGAGTTAATTACTCGCTCATGCTTATATAAACCGTCATCTTTTACTTGTTGTAAGAGCTGAGAAATGTGTGCTGAGAAAGCGGCTGTCATGGCAAACCCTATTTAAATCCAGAATAATAGCTGAATTATAGTGTTTTATTTGGCAAATACAGCCTTAAATCTAAATTAAAAACTATTCACTGCGTTCAGCACATTTTACGTAATGTTGATGCAAATCTTGATAGATGTTTTGAGACTCATCAGTAAAGTATGGACGCAAGGTAAACAAGATTTTAAGCACCCCTTGATACAAGCGAGGTTTGGTGATTTCGCCACCTTTTAGTTGAGCACTTTGGTAGCCAATCCAAGCACCAATAATAAACTTAACACTGTCGGCTAACTCAGCCATTGTTGCATCATCACCACTTAAAAAGCGACTCTCGCGTAACTGAAAGAGAATATCTCGGCTCCAATTAGCCAGTTCTAGCTGCAAGGCTTGGTATTTCTGTTCTAGTTCAGCATCTCGCGCCAACAGTTCTAACAAGTTGGCGTACATAAAACGAAATCGCCACATTAGCTCAAAGCTGGCATCCAAGTACTGCGTTAAGTGTTCTAGGCTTAAACGTTGGTCAGCATGAGGACGAAAGCTGCTTTCTAACTGAGCCACGTATAAATCGAAAATGCTGCGGATAATTTCTTGTTTGTTACTGAAATGGTAATAAAGATTCCCAGGACTAATGCCCAGCTCGGCGGCGATATGATTTGTAGTGATTTGTCTTTCGCCGCGCTCGTTGAAGAGTTTGAGAGAAGTATGAATTATTTTGTCTTTAGTTTTCATTTGGCTAAAAAGTTCTCAATGATATTACGTTGATACCTGCAAACGCTGCCAAAATCCAGTTTTTATTAACTAGATTCAACTGGAAGCACAATTGCTATTCACCTCGCCACAGCATAAAATCCTTAGATTAACGGCAATTTTTGGAATGGCAGTATTATGATTATCGTAACAGGTGGCGCGGGCTTTATTGGCGCAAACATTGTAAAAAGTCTCAACGAACAAGGCCATAATGACATCATTGTGGTTGATGACCTCAAAGACGGTACCAAATTCGTCAATTTGGTTGATCTAGAAATCGCTGATTACCTTGATAAAGACGACTTCATAGCCCGTATTGTTTCTGGCGAAGATATTGGCGCTGAATACGGCCAAAAAATTGAAGCCATTTTCCATGAAGGCGCTTGCTCTGCCACCACTGAGTGGGACGGCAAGTACATGATGGAAAACAACTACGAGTACTCGAAAGAGCTATTGCATTACTGCTTAGACCGTCGCATTCCGTTTTTATATGCCTCATCTGCCGCTACTTATGGTGACACAGAGATCTTCAAAGAAGAGAAGCAATACGAAGGCCCACTTAATGTATACGGTTATTCAAAGCTGCAGTTTGATAATTACGTGCGCCGTTTGTTACCCGAAATTGACTCTCAAGTTGTGGGCTTTCGCTATTTCAACGTATATGGTCCTCGCGAGCAACACAAAGGCAGCATGGCCAGTGTAGCTTTCCACTTAAATAACCAAGTAAATGACGGGCAAAACCCTAAATTATTTGAAGGTTATGACGGCTATGGCAATGGCGGACAAAGTCGTGATTTTGTTTACGTTGGCGACGTGGTAAAAGTAAACCTATGGTTCTGGAAAAACCCGGACCAAAGCGGTATTTTCAACCTAGGTACAGGCCAAGCAGAACCTTTCCGTGCGGTGGCTGAAGCGGTAATAAACTATCACCAAAAAGGTGAAATTGAGTACATACCATTCCCTGATCACCTAAAAGGTCGTTATCAAAGTTTTACCCAAGCAAATATCGACAAGCTGCGCGCAGCCGGTTACGCAGAACCATTTAAAGATGTTGCTCAAGGGGTCGCTGAATACATGGCCTGGCTAAACAAGTAACAAAAAATACTCAAGGGGCGACAGGCCCCTTTTTAACATAGGTTATGAATGAAAATTCTGGTGGTAGGCCCATCTTGGGTAGGCGACATGGTGATGTCGCAAAGCTTGTACAAAACTCTTAAACAACTGCACCCAAAGGCGCAATTGGATGTACTAGCGCCAGATTGGTGCCGCCCCATGCTAGAGCGGATGCCCGAAGTAGACAATGCACTGCGCATGCCCTTAGGCCACGGTGATTTACAGCTTACCACCCGTTGGAAGTTAGCCCGAGAGCTAAAACAAAACCACTATGATTGGGCTATTACCCAACCCAATTCTTTAAAATCAGCATTAATCCCTTGGCTTGCCGGCATTAAGCAACGTACTGGTTGGAAAGGGGAGAGCCGCTACGGCCTGCTGAACGATTTGCGCAGCAACAAACACGACTTCCCATTAATGGTGGAGCGTTATGTTTCCTTGGCTCACCCTAAAGCGTCGATGCAATCAGCAGCTGATCTGCCAACTTATCTGCACCCTCAGCTACAAGCCAACCAAGCGAATCAGCAAGAGGCTTTGGCTCAGCTAGCGTTAGACACACAGCATCCTATATTAGCCTTGTGCCCTGGCGCAGAATTTGGCCCAGCAAAGCGCTGGCCAGAGCAACATTACGCTCAAGTGGCAGCCCACTGGATTAATGAACGCAAAGGTCAAGTATGGATTTTTGGCTCAGATAAAGATCAAACCGTGGGAGCGCAAATCATTAGCCACGTTCCACAAGAGTTGCAACCATACTGCCACAACCTTGCAGGAAAAACTAAGTTAGCTGAAGCCATCGATTTAATGGCGCTAGCTACTTTGGCGGTAAGTAATGACTCAGGTTTAATGCACATCGCGGCAGCGCTAGAGTTACCGTTGATCGCCATTTATGGTTCGTCTTCACCAAAATACACACCACCACTAACCGAAAATGCCGCTATCTTGCATACTGATATCGATTGTCGCCCGTGTTTTAAAAAGACTTGTCAGTTCGGCCACTTAAAATGCTTAACTGAGCTAGCACCAGAGCGCGCAATTTCGTCTATTGCTGATTTATTGACTTAACTACACTTACTTTATTTAACGTTGTCGAGACTCCCTATGAGCACAAAGCCTCCGGTTATATCAATAGTTTGTCCCTGCTTTAACGAGCAAGATACAGTGGGTTTATTCATCGATACCATGCTGCCAGAACTTGAAAAAACCGAGCTTAGTTTCGAAATTATTTTTATAAACGACGGTAGCCTTGATAACACCTTAGCCGCACTCAAAGATTTGCAAAAACAATATGCTGGAATAAGAGTCATTAATCTTGCCCGCAATTTTGGTAAGGAAGCAGCACTTACTGCAGGGATAGATTTATCTAAAGGCCAAGTGATTGTTCCCATTGATGTTGATCTACAAGATCCACCCGAGCTTATTCATGACTTCATTCGGGAGTGGAACAATGGTTACGATGTTGTTGTAGCTAAACGTGTTGATAGAACCAGTGACAGTTTCGCCAAGAAGCTCAGTGCTGAATTGTTCTACAAATTTCACAATAAAATATCTCATGTGAAAATTCCGGAAAATGTCGGTGATTACCGGCTAATGACTCGCAGAGTTGTGTCTGCCATTCAACAAATGCCCGAAAACCAACGTTTTATGAAGGGTATGTTTTCATGGGTTGGTTTTAAAACGAAAACTGTAGAATATAAGCGAGACCCTCGAATCGCGGGTGAAACCAGTTTTAATGGCTGGAAGCTGTGGAACTTCGCCCTAGAAGGCATTACTAGCTTTAGCACTGCTCCGTTGCGAATCTGGTTATACATTGGCTTAGCTATTTCTACCTTAGCGTTTATTTATGGCAGCGCTATTGTCATTAAGACACTACTATTTGGTATCGATGCCCCTGGTTACGCATCGTTAATAACAATAATGCTATTTTTAGGTGGGGTACAACTAATCGGTTTAGGTGTGTTAGGCGAGTATATTGGCCGTTTATTTATGGAGTCAAAACGCCGACCTATCTACATTGTCGAAGAAGACAACTAAACATGGCTCACTTAATAGCTAAGCTATTTAGTCTTCGCATCGCGCGATATGGTCTTACTGGGGTTATTGCTACAACGATTCACTTTGTTTTGGCTTTGGCGGTTTTACAGCACTGGCCGCAAGCTTTTGCTTTGGCTAACTTTGTTGGTTTTAGCTTAGCATTTGTTTTCTCCTACCTATTACAAACTTGTTGGGTATTTCAAAACCAGCCTTCATTAAACAATGCCTTGCGCTTTTTTGTGGTGCAGACTTCAGCCTTGTGCTTATCTATCTTATTATCATCTTTACTTAACGATTTTTCGAATATCATTAAAGTTGCGGTAGTGATTGTTTTACTACCTCTTGTTACCTTTGTTATCCATCGCTGCTGGACATACTCCCAAGCAGAAATCCATAAACCTTAACTAACCTACAGAGCTCAATTGTGTCTTTAAACCAACAAATTGAAAAACATTTCACACTAATTTACTGGTCTATTTTTGTTAGCTCTGTTGCTTTATTACTCGTATACGCTAGCAACCAAATCCTCACCGGTGATCAAACTCAAATGCTATTAAAAGGCTACTTGGGCGCCTATCACGGAACGTGGTTAAGCTACGGTAATGCAGCCAGTGTAGTGGGCAATGTACCTGGTTCATTGTCCACTTTATTGGTTGGTTTACCTTTACTCGTTTGGGACTCTCCTTGGTCACCAATGTTGTTGTTACCCTTTATTCGTTTAATGTCATTCTTTCTTTTCGACCATGTTATTAAACAATGCTTTAGCCCCGTAGTGAGAATTGGCTTCGCTGTACTATACCTGCTAAGCCCATGGTTCCTATTCGACAGTATCATTTATAACCCCGCTTATTTATGTTTTTTTGCTGCCCTGCATTGCTGGACAGCATTCAATATGAGAGAAAAAAGCAGTTTTATTTCTAGCTTTTTGCATGTTGTAGCTATTGGCTTAGCCATGCAAATTCATTACTCATGGCCAATTTTAGCCGTGATGTCAGCCTACCTATATTATCGGGGTATCATTAAAGTAAGTTGGTGGGGTTTAATTGCCGGTGGCTTAGCCGTATTGGCCAGTTTGGTCCCCTATTTCATGGAAGTATTGCAGAACTCCTCAATTCAAGGCCAAGATAGCGAACGATATATTGGCTGGGGTGCGGTAAATGTTTACCCCGTACTCAAAGCTGCCTTGTATTGGCTACGCTATAGCTCTTTCTTGTTTACCAATCGCATTATTGTTGATGCTAATTTTCATTGGCTCACCGATATAGAGTGGCTAAGAATGGTTGTTGATTATATATGGCAAGCAATACTCTTTACGGTAGGCGGTATTACCGTTATATGTGCTTGGGTAATTAACAAAAAAGCTTGGAAGGTTGTCAAACCGCATTGGCGAAGCAGACAAGCAATAAATTTAGCCTCATCTGAATGGCTAATGCATTACGCGTTTTCTGCGTTCTTAGGCATTATTATCTCGGCAATGTTATCGCCGATTATTTTCTCTTATTGGCACCTAATCATTGCCTTTGCTTTCGCCTTGCTTCCGGTGCTTTACTACGCCGAATATTGGCAGAATAAAAGACCAGAAAAATTAGCAAAGTTAACAACCATAGTTGCAGCTTATTTCCTTGTAGTAAACCTCGTCGCTAGCCACGACAGCAATAAGTACTCTTATCTAATTAGCTACCAAGAGCAGGTTGATGCCTACCTAGAAAAACAAGGTTTAAGCATAGAAGACCTAATAGAAGAAAATAAAAGTAACTAAATAACCATGCGTATTTTTTATAACATCTTGCTACTTTTGGTCTTGCCCTTAGCCATGTACAAACTGTACTGGCCAAGAGCTGGTAAACCTTCGGTAGGCAAGCGTTGGCCAGAGCACTTTGGTGTGAGTAAAAAAGTATCAGCGGTTGATGTATGGTTCCATGCTGTATCAGTTGGTGAAGTATTGGCGGCCATTCCATTAATTACTCAATTAAAGCAGCAGCAACCACAATGCAATATTTTGCTGACCACCACTACCGCTACAGGTGCTGAGCAAGCGCAATCAAAACTGGCGGATTTAGTCATTCATCGCTATGCGCCCTTTGATTTATGGCCCTGTATTCGCTGGTTTCTGCATTTACACAAACCCAAGCAGCTATGGATTATGGAAACCGAACTGTGGCCAAATTGGCTGCAGTTTTGTCAAAACCAAAACATTGCGGTGTCGCTTATTAATGCCCGAATGTCACAACGCTCTTGCCAACGCTATTTGCGATTTAAAGGCTTTAGTCAACGCTTGTATGGTCAATTGGGGCAAGTATTGGCGCAACACCAAGATGATGCTCAGCGCTTTAATCAATTAGGAGTTACAGCAGCCAACTTGGTGGTAACAGGTTCCATAAAATACGATCTACCCGATACCAAAAACATACAGCAACAAGCCGAACAACTTCGGCCTAGTTTATTTGGTGAGCGCTTAATATGGATTGCCGCCAGCACCCACAAAGGCGAAGACGAGAAAGTGCTTGAGGTAATGCAACAGGTTCGTAAGCAGCTTCCCGACAGCTTACTAATATTGGTCCCCCGACACCCTGAGCGTTTCGACCAAGTAGCCGAATTAATTGCTAACAGCGGCTTTGATTGCGCTCGTCGAAGCCAACAACAAAGCCCCAGCGTAAAAGATGCAGTGTATTTAGCCGATACCATGGGCGAGATGCTGCTGATGTATGCATGCTCAGATGCCGCTTTCATCGGTGGTTCTTTAGTGCCCATTGGCGGGCATAATTACTTAGAAGCAGCTGCGCTAAGTTTACCTTGCGTTGCAGGCGAACATGACTTTAACTTCTCAGATATCAGCCAACAGCTGCAAGCCTGCGGCGCACTTAAACTTAGCGCTGACACCGAGCAACTGGCTAATTGGCTGAAAGCGTGGTTAAGCGATGCTGAAGAGCGCAACAAAGCGGGGGACGCTGGCTTGTCTATTGTAAAGCAGAACCAAGGCGCTTTAGCGCGTAGCCTAGCTGCTCTGTTGAACTAAAGGGCTTGTTGATAACAAGCAACAAAATACTGCCAGTCAGACTCTAGCCAATGGCAATAACCAGGCTTCGCCTGTTCTTTTTCTAAAGAGCGGTAGAATCGAGCAAGGTTAGCTTGCTGCCATTTCTTTCTCGGTCGACAAATACGGCCATTATCAAAGTCAATCAACCAAACCTGCTGTTGGTCATCAACCATGATGTTACGTAAGTTGAGGTCGGCATGATAAACCCCAGCCCGATGAAACTGCGCAATCGTTTCGGCGATTTTTTGCCATAGGTCTAAGGGTAGGCGGCGCTCGCTAAGCAACTTAGCGAGATCTTTAGCGCCACTTATGCGTTCTAAAATTAAATCAGCCTGGAAGCTCAAACCTTTGCGTTTAACCCTGCCAGCGATTGGCACAGGTGCAGGAAGCTTCAAGGTTTGCAATTTCATCAACAGCGAGAACTCTTTCCATACTCGACTGCGCTGTAGGCTTGAATACAAATAGCGGTCATTGCTCAATTTAGCGACTAAGCCACCACGGTGATAATGGCGTAATACAAATTCTCGATGTTCAAAACGAAAAAACAGGGTTTTACCTCGGCCCATCGCTTGGCCTACCACTGCTCTATTTTGTTGCCAATGGCGGGGATCAAAATAAGCATCACTTACCTGCTGCCACACTGCTGGATTATAAAATAGCCAGCCGTCAGCGGTTTTCTGTTTTTCAATCTGCATAGTTATCGCTTGTGAAACAAATCTCAGCAATTTTACAACGCAAGCTGCAAAAAGCATAATACTTAAGAAAATCCGCCACTTTTGCCATAATGACCAAACAGCAAACCACCTTAAAAGTCTGTATTTTACGCCTATCTGCCATCGGCGACGTCTGTAATGCTTTGGCTGTTGTTCAGCAACTTCAAAACAGTTACCCAAATGCCGATGTCACCTGGGTATGTGGCAAAGCTGAAGCACAGTTATTGGCTGCCTATAGCAATATAAAACTAGTTGTATACAACAAAAAAGATGGCTTAAAAGGCATGCTCGCCATTAAACGTGAGCTTAAAAGCCAGCAATTTGATGTATTGCTGCACATGCAAGCCGCATTGCGCGCCAGCATGTTAAGTTGCGGCATTCGCGCAAAACGTAAAATTGGTTTTGACAAAAGCCGCGCTAAAGATGGCCAGTGGCTATTTACTAACGAGAGAATTGCTCCGGCTAATTCGGCCCATGTATTAGATGGCTTTCTACAATTTTTATTGCCACTGGGAATAGATATTCAAGCCCCAAGTTGGCACGTGCCACTCTCAGAAGCAGACCAAGATACCGCAAAACAACTGCTAGGCAGTTCTGATAAGCATATCGTGATCTGCCCAGCGGCTAGCAAGGCCTATAAAAATTGGACCCTTCAAGGTTATGCAGGCATCGCCCAATACGCGCTCGAACAGGGCTACCAAGTGAGTTTAATCGGCAGCCCGGCTAGCAATGAAGTGGCGTTAAGTGAGCAAATTAACCAAGCCTGCCAAGGTAAACTGAACAACCTTTGTGGAAAAACCAACTTAAGCCAGCTTTGGGCACTCATTGCCCAAGCAGATCTGCTAATATCGCCAGATACTGGCCCAGCTCATATGGCGGTAGCGGTAAATACACCCGTTTTAGGACTGTATGCTCACCACAACCCGCTACGCACCGGTCCTTATCATTATCGAGATTACGTGGTGAGCGTGTGGCAAACACTGATTGAAAAAGAACGAGGCAAACCCGCAGCTCAGCTTAGTTGGCGCAGCAGAGTGAAAGACCCAAATGCCATGCAACACATTACACTCGATTGCGTAATCGAGATGTTTGAAACGATTAAAACAGAGCAGCAATTATGAGCGAAATGAATCAACAAGCCACAGTAACAGCTATCATTATCGCTAAAAACGAGTCGCTAAACCTTAAAGACTGTATTGACTCATTAACCTGGGCAGACACAGTGATTGTCTTTGACTCTGGCAGTACCGACAACAGTCAAGAGATTGTAGAACAGCTTGGAGCTGAGTTTCACCAAAATGTCGATTGGCAAGGTTTTGGTAACCAGCGCCAACTAGCCCAACAAAAAATCAGTACTGATTGGTGTTTCTGGATAGATGCCGATGAGCGGGTCACACCTGAGTTGGCAAGTTCGATACAAAAGGCTATAAAGAGCGATAACAAAACCATCTACAGTGTCGCCCGACGCTCCTGGGTATTTGGCCGATTTTTGTCTCATAGCGGCTGGTATCCCGATAAAGTATTACGGCTTCATCCTACTCAACTAACCCGATACAACGATGCTTTAGTGCACGAAAAACTCGTTATTCCAGAAAAAAGTAACGTTAAACATCTATCTGGCGACTTACTGCATTACACTTATGACTCAATACATCATTATTTAGTAAAATCGGCTGGTTATGCCAAAGCTTGGGCCGATCAACGAGAGGCCAAAGGCAAACGCGCAACATTGGGGCAAGGCATAACACACGCTATAGGTTGCTTTGCAAAAATGTATTTGCTCAAGCGAGGCTTTTTAGATGGTAAGGCGGGCTTTTTAATTGCAATACTGTCGGCGCATTCAACCTTTGTTAAGTACGCCGATTTATGGGCACGAGAAAACGACAGCCATTACAAAAAGTAAACTTACTGAAGTTTAAGTTCTTCCAACAATTTAGCTGCATCTATAGCCGCTAGATCGGTCACGTTGACCGCATGTTCTCCTAAGCAGCCATATTGCGCCACATTGGTCACGGTAAACAAACCTACACAATAAGCGCCAGCAGAGCTTGCTAAGTGCAAGGGGCCGGTGTCACCACAGAAAAACAAGGGTACTTGCTGCAAAAACGCAGCAAGCTTTCGCAAATCACTATTTGAGTATGTGAACTCCGCGTCTGCTAATGGCTTGGCAACATCAGGGCTCAGAATTTCAATAACGTTTAACTCTCCACCATAATGCTTTTTGAACTTGTCTAACAAGATCTGCCAATCTTTATCAGCAATGACTTTGGCTCCCCGAGCACCTCTAAAATAAGCTAGGCAGGGTTTATTATTATGGCCTATCAACCCATTTAGCTCGTTACGAGCGTGCTGTTGTTCAAACTCACTTAACACCAAACGAGCATAATAATCACTAGGCTCCACCTGATGTAATTGCTCTAGAAGCTCCATACAACCTAAAGCATAGTGTTTATAGCGGCGCGTTTGCTTGAAGGTATGGCTGCAAACGGCACCGTTAACTTTATCATCGTACCCATAAACATTTTTGGCCGTCACTAATGCTGTAACTATGCGATCGCTCGAACCGCTGTAAGGTATTAACACCACATCATAAACTTGTTTACGCAATTGGCGCATAGTAGCGAAAAAACCTGAAATAGTTTTTAAACCAAATTGCGAATAATGAATTTTACTTAAGCCTAAATTCTCGAAAACTTGGCCTTGCCAAGGATCGGTAAGTAATAGCTCCACTTCCGCATCGGGATACATTTCTATCACTTTGTTTACGTAAGGCAGTAGGAAAAACATGTTACCAATGCGCTTGTTATTTCGCACAATGAGTACTCGGTTCACCTCTTGCGGCTCAAGCATTTGCTGCTGGCGCCCTTTACGGCCGCCAATTAGCTTTAAAAATGCAGCCTCTAGAGCCACCGAATTATTGCGACGCTTCGCATCAAACTGTCGCAGCGCCGTTCTTATCTTTTTTATTACGCTCATCGTTTTATTCTGCTACTTGTTTTGTTTGCAGCTTTTGCCACCACAAATTAATTTTAACCGCTGAGTCACTCACATTAATCAAACTCATATCTTCTTGAGTAAGCTCACCTGCCGGCGGTGAGAAAGAAATATGTCGGCCTTGGCTATTAAGAGGCTGCCAACGCAAAGGTGTTGCACTGCGACGACTAGGGAAAAAGCCAACAGTTGGCACATCTAAAGCCCCAGCAATATGCAGCGGCCCGGTTGAACCAGCAATAAACACTTCAGCACAGGCCAATACTTCACAAAAGGTTTTTAAGCCCTCTTCTGAATAATATAGCTGACTAGACACCTCTGCAGTATCTAACTGATTCACCAACTCTTGGGCAGCGATTAACTCGCCAGGCCCTGCAGTAATCACAAAGTGTAACTCGGGCTTAAGTTTAGCCAGACAATCAATCAAACTAAAATACTGCTCAATGCTTAAGTTATTTGCCGAGCCACCGCTGCCAATATGTACCATTGCTAAAGATTTAGCATCCAATTCGGCAAACTCTACCTGCTTACGTTTAGCAATTTGCTCAGCGCTAAACTGCAAATACGGAGCAGTAGGCTCTATCGGTTTGACTTGCAACTTAGTTAAAAAAGCGCGAGTAAGTTCTAAGTTGTATTCAAATTCAGGTTTTCGAGATTGAGAGCGGCGTTGCTTTACACGGTGATTATACAAAAACTGAGCAAGCTTAGTGGCGGGTGCACAGCGTAATTTAATACCGGCCCGTACACCTAACCAAGCGTTACGCATGGTCGAGAACAAGCACAAATAACCATCAAAGTGCTGTTGCTTCACCTCGTTAAGTAATGCAGCTTGCTCGCCAGCATCACCATCCGCTCCGCAATCAATAATCACCTTGTCAATCCAAGGGCAAAGCTCTGCGAGAGGAGCTGTGTAGCTAGGCACCAAAGCGCTTATTTCACAATTAGGTAATGAAGCTTTTATCAGCGCAAAGCTAGGCCACGCCAGCATAAAGTCGCCAATTTTATCGTTTCGCACTACCAACAGTTTTTGCATGTGTTTGTCCCAATCATTAAGCCTGCGCATTGTGACCAATCTTGCACTCGGGCTCAAGAATTTTCCCCAAGCCTGTGAGCTAGTTAGCTCAAGCAGCTCAAGTATTTATTTTCCCGAGCGTTTTAACAGGATTTAGCGTGAATACCTGCATCTTCTGAAAGCTTGGGGTTATAATCCAGCTAACATTAATTTTTGGCATAGCTTCATGACAACTCGGGTAATTTATCCTGGCACCTTTGATCCAGTGACCAACGGCCATAGCGATTTAATCCAACGCGCGGCGCGTATGTTTGACACAGTAATTGTGGCGGTTGCCGCCAGCCCCAGTAAACAACCTCTGTTTAGCTTAGAAGAAAGGGTTAAGTTGCTGGAGCAAACGATTAGTGCCAATACCAATATAGAAGTGATTGGTTTTACCGGCTTATTGGTAGATTTAGCCAAACAACAAAATGCCAACGTATTGTTGCGCGGCCTGCGCACTGGCTCAGACTTTGAGTATGAGATGCAGCTGGCCGACATGAACCGCCAACTGGATCCCAACTTAGAAAGCGTATTTCTTACACCAGGCGAGGGGGTGAGTTTTATTTCCTCCACCCTGATTAAAGAAGTGGCCAAACATGGCGGCGAAATAGAACGCTTTGTTGCGCCGCACGTTGCTAAAGCCGTTAGTGAAAAACTCGCTAAATAAAAAAGCTAGCGCTGACAATGTGGGCAAAAGAAGGTATTGCGCTGGCCAATACGTAAAGCCTTAATCAGCTCCCCGCAAGTATCGCAAGCTTCGCCTTCTCTACCATATACCGCTAAGGTTTGTTTAAAGTAGCCAGGCTTGCCATCGGCATTGGTAAAATCTTTGAGGCTAGTGCCGCCTTGTTCTATGGCTTCTGCCAACACTTGTTTAATGTTGTCGCTAAGCAGCTCTAGGCGCACTTTGCTCACTTTGTTAGCGGCACGTTTAGGGTGGATGCCCGTTCTAAACAAAGCCTCGTTGGCGTAGATATTACCTACGCCCACTACCACTTTGTTATCCATAATAAATTGCTTAATCGCCACACTGCGCTTGCTGGCTTGCTCAATTAAATACTTAGCTGAGAACTCATCATGTAAGGGCTCTGGCCCCAAATTAATCAACAAATTATGTTGCTCAATGGGTAGCTGACTAAACAAGACACAGCCAAAACGACGAGGATCGTTAAGCCTAAGCACTTTTCTATTTGCCAGTACTATATCTACATGGTCATGTTTTTCGGCTGCTAGGCCTTGCTCAACAATTCGCAAACTACCCGACATGCCCAAGTGAATTATGATGTGGCCAGCCTCTGTTTCCAGCAGCAAATATTTTGCCCGCCGCGTTACCGACAAAATAACTAAACCCACACAGCATTGGATGAGCTCTGGCACTGGCCAACGTAATTTAGGCTGGCGAACCACTATTTCGCTAATTACTTGCTTTTCAATATGCGGGCTAATTCCACGGCAGCTGGTTTCTACCTCTGGTAACTCAGGCATCGGGTGAACTCATCGTTGGGAAAAGAGCATGGTAGCTGTCGCTATCCACAGACAAAAGCTGGCCTTGCCAGTTGGTAAGCCAATGCTGCTCGCCCAAGCTAAATAAGGTTAGTTCAAGCGGCACGGCTGAGTTGGCTAGGTAAACCATTATGCTACGGCTAGTTGCTGCGCCACCTAAAGCATCCTGCCAAGGTTCTAGTTGAATATGTAACCATGCATCAATAACAGCTACCGAACGCTCTAGAGGCGGTTCACTGCGCCATTGAGTGCCAACCCGCTCTATTACTACTTCAGGCAATTCAATTCGTAAAATGGTGGCTCCTTGCGGCAATAGCTGACCAACAGCTGCTTGCTCACTTGGGGCGGTTTGCTCATTCATTTCTACGTATTTGAAAATCAAAATCATCGAGGCAACAGCAAATATGATGATGTTATTCCAGCCTCTGCGGCTCATTTTCATCGAGATTCTCCTTTAATTAGGAGCATCATAAGCGGGAAGTCTTTGGTGAGTAAAGGGCACTAGGTTGTTGTAGCCACTAAAAAACAGGCAAAAAAAAGCCCAGCCTAAGCTGAGCTTCTTGATTCATTAAAGCCAAAATCTATTTGATTTTGCCTTCTTTGTACATAACGTGCTTACGAACAACAGGATCAAATTTTTTGATCTCCATTTTTTCAGGCATGTTACGTTTGTTCTTATCAGTGGTGTAGAAGTGACCAGTGCCAGCTGATGAGTTCAAACGAATTTTTTCGCGAATACCTTTAGCCATTTCTTAGTTCCTTATACCTTCTCACCACGACCACGCATCTCAGCTAAAACAGCGTCGATACCTTTTTTGTCGATGATGCGCATACCTTTAGTTGATACGCGTAATTTAACAAAACGTTTCTCAGTCTCAACCCAAAAACGGTGAGATTGAAGGTTAGGCAAAAAACGACGACGAGTGCGGTTTTTTGCGTGTGATACGTTGTTACCAACAGCTGGTTTCTTACCAGTAACTTGGCATACTCTAGACATGTCAGTCTTCTCCAAATATGTACTTCTGCTCGAGCATCTGTTCATGCCCCGTTAGGCCGTCGCCCGGGACGACAGAAAGGCCGCATTTTATACAGGAAATAGAACCCTAGATCAACTAAAAATTGAACAAAGATCAGATCCAACCGCGCTCGGCGAAAGACACAGTCTCTCCACAGCCGACTACAACATGGTCTAAAACTCGCACATCAATCAGTGCTAAGGCCTTGATTAATTTGGTAGTAATTTGCTTATCAGCCAAACTTGGCTCTGCCACACCCGAGGGGTGATTATGGGCAAATATTACTGCAGCAGCATTTTTTTCTAATACTCGCTGTACCACCACCCGTGGGTAAACACTGGCGGCATCAATCGTTCCGAAAAATAGCGGCGCGAATTGTACCACTCGATGCTGATTATCCAATAGCAATATTGCAAATACTTCACGTTGTTGGTGAGATAATTCCATAGAAAGGTAGTTTTTTGCCGATTCGGCGCTATCTAACACACTATTTTCACTAATATCGGCCAGCAAATAACGTCGACTCATTTCTATCGAAGCATGCAATTGTGCAAATTTTGCACTACCCAAACCTTTTTCTGCGCAAAACTGCTGATGATCGGCAGCTAATACCGCTCGCAAAGAGCCAAACTGAGCGAGTAAATGCTGAGCTAAACTCACTGCATCTAGTCCGGCACATCCTACTCGCAAAAAAATCGCCAGTAACTCAGCATCACTTAAACTTTGGGCACCACTATTTAATAACTTTTCTCTTGGCCGTTGTTCGGCCGGCCAATCACAAATTGCCATGCATTCTAATAAATAATGAATGAATCAATAAAAACAAGCGTAGTCGAAACTGCTGGCTTGTGTATGCGGAGATCTTAAGTTTTGTGATAGGCTTGCCGATATCAAACTGAGATTATCGAAGCGGTATCAGCATGTTAACGGGCAAGAAGATTCTACTCGCGATTACAGGCGGGATTGCGGCATACAAAATGCCAGAGTTGGTGCGTCGTCTAAAAGAGCAAGGCGCAGAAGTAAAAGTGGTAATGACCAACCACGCCACTCACTTTATTACTCCCTTAACGCTACAGGCAGTATCTGGCGAACCAGTAGGCCTGGAAGTAGTCGACCCAGCTCAAGAGGCATCGATGGGTCACATCGCCTACGCCAAATGGCCAGACTTAGTATTGATGGCGCCCGCTACCGCCAATAGCATTGCTAAGTTTACCCATGGTTTGGCCGACGAGTTAGTAAGCACATTGATGCTAGCAACTGCCGCCCCCATTGCCATTGCGCCAGCAATGAACCAACAAATGTACCAAGCAGCTGCTACTCAGGCTAATTTAAGCCAGCTTAAGCAACGCCAAGTGCACATATGGGGCCCAGCCCAAGGCGAACAAGCCTGTGGCGATGTAGGCCCTGGTAGGATGCTTGAGCCCGCTCAATTGCTCACTCACATTAAAGAGTTTTTTGCTCCCAAAGCCCCTGCGCTACTAAAAGACGTAAATGTGATGATTACCGCAGGCCCAACTCGAGAAGCGATTGATCCGGTGCGTTATATAAGCAATCACAGCTCCGGTAAAATGGGTTTTGCTTTAGCCGCTGCTGCCGAACAACTTGGCGCCAAGGTGACGGTAGTCTCAGGCCCAGTGAACTTAACTACACCAGCTGGCGTTAATAAGGTGGCGGTAAATACTGCCCAGCAAATGCTAGACGCAACACTAAATCAAGTCGCAAGCTGTGATATTTTTATCGCTTGCGCAGCTGTCGCCGACTACCGCGTAGCCGATGTTGCTGAACAAAAAATCAAGAAAACCGACAACAGCGACGAAATGCAGTTACGTTTAGTGAAAAATCCAGATATTGTAGCCACCATTGCTGGTTTAGCTAACAAACCCTTTACGGTGGGTTTTGCTGCTGAAACACAAGACGTAGCACATTACGCACAAGACAAAATGGCGCGAAAAAACCTAGACATGATCGCCGCCAACGACGTATCAAAGCCCGAACAAGGCTTTAATAGTGAGCAAAATGCCTTATCGGTATTTTGGCCAACTGGCCATCAGCAATTAGACCTCGCTGATAAATCAGAATTGGCACAACAATTAATGGCATTAATCGCCAAGCAGTACGCTGCACAATAATCAAAACAAAAAAATGAAACAAATAGCACTAAAAATACTAGACCAAAGAATTGGCACTACTTTTCCAATGCCAGAATACGCGACACCAGGTTCAGCAGGTATGGATTTACGCGCCTGCTTAGACCAAGCCATAACATTAGCCCCGGGCCAAACCGAGCTAATTCCTACTGGCTTAGCGATTCATATTGCCGATCCTACTCTTGCTGCCACCATTTTACCGCGCTCTGGCCTTGGCCATAAGCACGGCATTGTTCTGGGTAACCTCGTTGGACTGATCGATTCCGACTACCAAGGACAATTAATGGTGTCTTGTTGGAACCGCGGACAAACTACTTTTACCATCGAACCGGGCGAGCGCATCGCCCAGTTAGTATTTGTGCCTGTGGTACAAGCTAGCTTCGAGATAGTAGACGATTTTGCCGCTAGCCAGCGTGGTGAAGGTGGATTTGGCCATTCCGGTACAAAGTAAACGGTTCTCAAGTAGTACGCTAATAGACTAATAAAAAGGATTACCATAACCATGGCGGGAAAACCAAAAAGCAATCGCCGCGAACAAATTCTGCAGGCGCTAGCGCGCATGTTAGAGACCAGCCACGGACAACGCATCACCACTGCAAGCCTAGCCAAAGAAGTAGGCGTATCAGAAGCTGCTTTGTATCGTCACTTTCCCAGCAAAGCTAGGATGTTTGAAGGGCTAATAGAGTTTATCGAAGAAACCTTGCTATCACGCATTAATCTGATTCAGGAAGAACAAAAAGACACCTTAAATCGCTGCCAGCACATACTCATGCTGTTACTGGGCTTTGCCGAGCGTAACCCAGGCTTAAGCCGCATTTTAACTGGCGATGCCTTACAAGGTGAGCACGAGCGTTTGCGTGCTAGAGTCAGTATTTTGTTCGACAAAATTGAAGTGCAACTTAAACAAGTATTACGCGAGCGTAGGTTACGTGAAGGACAAGGCTTCTTAATTGAAGAAAACAGCCTAGCTACCTTGTTACTGGCCTATACCGAAGGACGCATTAGCCAATACGTGCGCAGTGAATTTAAGCTAGAACCTACCGCCCAATTTGACACTCACTGGGGCTTTTTAAAGCAGCAGCTAGTGCAAAGCTAAGCGCTTAATAGGCCTGCTAAATCCCCCGGCAGGCCTTAAACCTTTCTGTAAAAAATCTAGACACTTGTTTGTATTAAAAAAGCTGCTAAATTTGTAGCTAATTTCACTCCATAAGAAGGCTTAACACATGGACGTATTTACCGAAGGTACCAGTTGGTTTGAGAACAACCAAGACCTGCTAATGCAATACGCAATCAACATTGCTGCTGCTATCGCCATTTTGTTTGTTGGTATGATCGTTGCGCGCGTAATGGCGTCAAGCGTAGAAAAACTAATGAACGCACGCAAATTAGACACAACCATTAGTCACTTTGTTGGCTCAATGGTGAAATACATCATTATTGCCTTTGTGATTATTGCTGCGCTATCACGCATTGGTATTCAAACTGCTTCGTTTGTTGCCATTATTGGTGCCGCTGGTTTAGCTGTTGGTTTGGCCTTGCAAGGGTCATTGTCTAACTTTGCAGCAGGTGTACTTATTATTGGTTTCCGCCCATTCAAAGCCGGTGATTTTGTAGAGATTGCGGGTACAGCGGGCTCGGTAGCATCAGTGCAAATCTTCACCACCGTGTTAAAAACGCCTGACAACAAACAAATTGTTGTACCAAATGGCGCGGTATTAGGCGGTAACATTGTTAACTACTCTACCCATCCTACCCGTCGTGTAGACTTGGTGGTTGGAGTTAGCTACAACGCCGATTTAGCTAAAACTAAAGCGATATTGCGCGAAGTATGTGAAGCAGATTCTCGTGTATTAAAAGATCCAGACATCACTATTGGTGTAAGCGAATTGGCCGACAGCTCAGTGAACCTAGTCGTTCGCCCATGGGTAAATAGCGCTGATTACTGGGGAGCTTACTTTGACCTAAACGAAAACATCAAAGTGGCTCTAGATAATGCTGGCATCGAAATTCCATTCCCACAAATGGATGTTCACTTGGATAAAGTCGCCAGCTAATAGGCTGCTTTATACCAAATAAAAAGCACAGCCTAGGCTGTGCTTTTTTGTATTCTATATTCGCCTAGATATCATCTAAGCGATGGGTGGCATGCACCATTTGCTGTTGGCGTTTTTCTTGATGTTCAATCAAGTTAGCTAAAAACTGCCTCGCCCCTAACATGGTTAACTCATCTTTAGCTAAGCGTAATAAGCTTAAAGACTGCTCACTAAGCTCCAAGGCTAAATTGCTTACATCATCACTGCTAATATCGGCTGGTTGACTCAGTTTAGCCATATAATCCAATAAATCTTTTTCCACGCGAATGTCGGTCCAAGTCTCTAACAACTCAGGTTTGGCCAGGCTAATAAAATCCTGTAAATGCTCGGCGTTTTCTCGCTCTTGATGCTGCAGGTAAGCCAGTAACATGCGCACTCTCTCTGCATCGCTATTTAACTCCAAGCGCCGATATAAGGCCATCATTGCTTCGCGGCACGATACAAAGTGCTCCAGTAGCAGTTTTAGTTGATTAAATCGCATATCAGCTCTCCCGTGTAACTGGTGATAATTACAGTGTAGAAGCTAGCTTTTCATCTGTTTTAGCTAAGCAATCTTGGCTTGATTTACATCAAAATGCACCGCCACCAAAACGCAAAGTTGAGAGTTATCGCAAGCTTTAATCAAGCAAGTAATTGTTAAGCAGTTCGTCAGCAAATTTGCTAAATTATTAACTAAACCATTGATATAGGTTAGCTACATGAAAAAGCTCATGGATTGGAGCAAAAAGAACAACTTCTACTTTCTTACCATTGCTTTGGTGGGTTATATCTTTCTCGCCGCTTGCTTAGATCAATTCTGGCAAGGAGACGGTTTTAGGTTTTTACAAATAGCCATGGTACTGGTGCTAGCCGCTGGAGTGTGGCAGGCCAAAGGCAAACGCTTATGGTATGTAACGGGCATCGGCTTCTTATTCACCACCTCGGTACTAGCATTTTTTAGTTATTGGTTTGAAGCAGAAGGCTTAGTGAGTTTATACCTCACCATTGTGTTCTGTTATTTGGTATTAACTACCTGGACAGCTTTGAAACAGGTGCTATTTACCGGCCACATAGATAGCAACAAGATCGTGGGTGCAATCTGTATCTTTTTATTGATAGGCCTAGGCTGGGCGCATTTATATACCATTTTAAACTTTTGGTTAAATGACGCATTTAACGGGGTGCCCAAAGAGCATTGGAGCACCCAAATGACCGACTTCATCTACTTTAGCTTTGTTACGCTAACTACCCTAGGGTACGGCGAAATCACCCCTAATACGCCTATCTCCCGCTTTTTTACTTTTAGCGAAGCAGTGTTTGGCCAGTTCTACATGGCAATATTGGTAGCAAGCTTAGTAGGCGCAAGAATGTCGGAGCGCGAGAGCGAACGAGATTAGCGAAACCAAGGCTGCTTAGGCAGAGACTAAACAGCCTTTAAGCAGCCAATAAGTCAGTGGCTAGTTTTGTTTGGTGGCTATCATCATCGCAACAACACGTAGCGATAATGCCACCAGCATAAGAACGCTAGGCCCGCTTACCCCCTGCGCTTTAAGCAAGCTGGTATTGTTTTGAATCACCATGGTATTGCTGGTATTAGCTGCAGTAGACGCGCTTTTAGCCAAGCTTTCTAAAGAGCTTAACAGCTGTTCATAAGAGCTAACCTCACCGGCTAACATGTCCATCAACTCATAAGCTTTTTTGTCTTTAAACGGAGATTTAACCGACTCATCCTTAAGCTGTTTTGCAATCTTCTTCATCGCGCTGTTCACAGCCTCTTCTAAGCCATTCATATTAGCCAATTTGCTATTGGTTGATTGCTTAGCGCTAAAACGATGCTGCGGCGCAGCCTGTTTTTGTTGAGCCTTACCAAAGTGCTGCACATTACTTTTAGAGGTTTTAATGGTTTTACTTAAATGCGCTAATTTATCGGCAACCGCTTTCACTTTTTGCTCCCACTGAGCGTCGGTGTTGCGGTTTTTAATGGCGGTTAAGGCGTTTGACACGAGGATAGAGATTTGAGTTTTGGTGGCATTTAGTTCAACAGACATGAGACTTCCTTAGTTCTCTGAATTACATGCAAATATCCGAATTAGTGAGGTATTAAACCCCAAGCCACGCTACTCTATCTTTTAAAAACAAAACCATCAATACGCTAATGATAATTAACGTATTTTAGGTACAAAAAAGGCGACTTAACAAAGCCGCCTTAGGTTTAGATATTATAAATGCTAAGCAATGCCGTATTGCTCGCGATAAGCGCTCACTGCCTCTAGTGCTGTTTGATTATCACCTTGTTCTTCTAAGTAGGTGATTAAATCAGCCAACTTAACAATCGAAATAACCGTAGCGCTGTAATCGCGTTCAACTTCTTGAATTGCCGACAGCTCGCCTTTACCTTTCTCTTGGCGATCTAAGGCAATAAGCACACCGGCTAACTCAGCGTTGTGAGCATTAATAATGTCCATAGATTCACGAATCGCAGTGCCAGCTGTAATTACGTCATCCACCAACATTACTTTGCCAGCTAACTCAGAGCCAACCAAGCTGCCGCCTTCGCCATGAGTTTTAGCTTCTTTGCGATTAAAGCAGTAAGGCACGTCTTTACCGTGGTGCTCATCTAAAGCTACAACTGTTGTGGTTGCGATAGGAATACCTTTATAAGCTGGGCCAAATACCAAGTCATAATCAATATTTGAGTCTTGTAGCGCCGCAGCGTAAAACTTGCCTAAACGGTTTAAATCTCGGCCTGTGTTAAATAAACCAGCATTAAAGAAGTACGGGCTAGCTCGGCCAGACTTTAAGGTAAATTCGCCAAACTTTAATACGCCTTTGGCTAAAGCAAATTCAATAAACTCTCGTTGATAAGCTTTCATTTTTCTCTCTCAATTACTTAGCTAGGGCTTCGCGCTGGGCAATGTTAATTTGGCTAATACCCTCTTTAGCAAAGGCCAGCATTTCTAATAATTCTTCGTGGCTAAACGGTGCACCCTCTGCAGTGCCTTGCACTTCAATCATGTTGCCGTCTTCACACATAACAACGTTCATGTCGGTTTCGGCTACGCTGTCTTCGGTGTATTCAAGGTCACACACTACTTTGCCATCAACCACACCTACCGATACTGCAGCAATAAGCTGCTTAAGAGGGCTAACTTTTAGTTTCTTCTGCTCCATCATCCACCAAATGGCATCTTGCAAGGCTACGCAAGCACCAGTAATAGCCGCAGTACGCGTGCCGCCATCGGCTTGAATAACATCACAATCCACTACAATGGTGTATTCGCCAAGCGTTTCTAAATCAACTGCAGCACGCAGTGAGCGACCAATTAAACGTTGGATTTCTTGAGTGCGACCACTTTGCTTACCACGAGCAGCTTCGCGTCCCATACGGCTATGGGTAGAGCGCGGTAACATACCATATTCAGCGGTAATCCAACCTTGGCCTTTACCTTTTAAGAAACGTGGCACACCATCTTCTACCGAGGCATTACATAGCACTTTAGTATCGCCAAACTCGACCAAAACAGAACCCTCGGCGTGCGCCGTGTAGTTTCGAGTAATAGTAATTGGACGCATTTGTTCAACAGCTCTTCCGTTCGGACGCATGGTAATAACCCTGTAATTTAAAATTCGCGACTATTATATAGGCTTTTATCGCACTTGGTCACGCCTAGACTGACTAAGCGCCCAATAGCCGCTATAATCGAGCAAATTTATTAAGGGCATTCAACTATGATCCACAGCATGACAGGCTACGCACGCCACCAACTTAAAGGCGATTGGGGCAGTGCAACATGGGAAATTCGCAGCGTAAACCAACGTTACCTAGAAACTTACTGGCGCATGCCAGAACAGTTTCGCTCCCTAGAGCCTGTGCTGCGTGACAAAATCCGCAAGGCCCTACAGCGCGGTAAAGTTGAATGTAACCTACGCTTCGAGGCCGACCAAGCCAGCCGCGGCGAACTGCAGTTAAATAAAGCCTTAGCCGAGCAACTTATTCAAAATGCCGAATGGGTACAGCAGCAAGCGGGCGGGCAAATTAACCCAGTAGACATACTGCGCTGGCCTAGCGTAATGGAAACTCCAGAGCAAGACGCCGACGCCATTAGCAAAGAGCTACTCGCAGGCTGGCAAGAAGCGCTAACGGCGTTTATCGAAAGCCGTGCCAGCGAAGGGGCAAATACCGCGGTAATGATTACCACCCGCCTTGATAAAATTACCGAGCAAGTGGCCTTTGTACGCGAGCAAATGCCAGCCGTTATGCAATGGCAACGCGAGCGCTTAAAAACCCGCCTAGCCGATGTGATTGACGAGCTAGACCCACAGCGCATCGAGCAAGAAATGATTATGGTAGCGCAGAAAATTGATGTGGCTGAAGAGTTAGATCGCCTAGATTCACACGTAAGCGAAACGCAAAAAATCCTTAAAAAAGGCGGCGCCTGCGGCCGACGCCTCGATTTTATGATGCAAGAGTTTAACCGCGAAGCAAACACCCTAGCGTCTAAATCGATTAACGCCGAGATTACTCAAGCAGCTGTAGAGCTTAAAGTGCTAATCGAGCAAATGAGAGAACAGATCCAAAACCTCGAATAAACTAATCATAACCATAGCCTCAAAGCCTCTTACTCAAAGAGGCTTTGTTACTTTCAACCTCGGCTATGCTGTGCTTTTGCAAACAATCTCGATTAAACCTTGCTCTATAGCCTAGAATCATTACAGTGTGCCTCCCTTTGCTACTTTCGGCAGTTTTCTAGGATTATTATGAAAAAGACTTATCCGCTTACTCACCCCAAGCTTAAATTAGCGCGCATTGTTGAAGCCGCTAAGCATGATGCTAAAAAATATATTCGCCGCGAGAAGAACAAAACCTTGCCTGCCGGTGCCGATTTTTGGGCCTTTGATTGTAAGTATGGCCCAACTCAAGAAGAAGCAGAAGAGATCCATGTTTCGCAGATTAACGCTTGTATGGATAAAGCCGAGCTGCAGCAATTGCCATCGTTTTACTTAGAGATTATGGCAAAACCTGCCAATCGCCCAGAAAGGCCAGATGTGGAAGAATCGTCAGACCTTGACGATATAATCGCTAACGCAGAGCAAGAGCTAGATAAAGACGCCGAGTAACACTAGGTTTTCTAGATGATAGCGCTATATTTATGCGGCTCCTAACTAACAATAGTGCTACAGATAAAACTTGCATTAACCTTGCGTTTCTCGAAAGAGTGGGACTCCATTTAGCATTTTAGTCTAGGCGAGTAACTGGCTATTGAAATTGGCTCATGTATAGAACTGTATAAGGCAAAGTCCTAAAGTAACTATACTGATAAATCCCTATAAAAATTGGCTACCTTTTATAGTGGCATGCGATACCCCAGTAACTTATAATGCATAGAACCTTTTACGCCACTTTTGGGGTAAGAAGATCTGCTTACTTTTTGACCTTGATTTCCACCGAGAACCAAAACCGAGCTCCCGAGATCATTCAGAAAAAAACCTACATGACCTCCACTTACATTTTGGCTAACTCTTGAGAAAACCACTATACAGCCGAGTTCTGGATCATCAATTTCCTGCCCCCAATTCAACCAACTTTTAGCCCAAGCAGAATCTGTACCTAATCGACCAGTTTGTTCCATACACCAATTAGCAAAAGACGAACACCAAGGTGTGCTGTCCAGCTTAGCACTTGCTCGGTCGAGCGTAGTACTTGCGTGATATTCTAGTATTCTGGGATTATTACCAGCTCCTCCCACTTCAGTTACTCCTTCTTCCCTCAAAGCTACTTGGAACCAATCAGGGTACTCCTGACCAATATTCGCTGCAGCTAACTCAGCATGAACAGTATCCAACTCATCTTTACGAGGAACTAAAATGATCTGACCAACGTAGATAAGATTTGGGTTATCTATATCTGGATTCTCGTCGAGCATTTGGCTCAATGTTATCCCATAGTGTCGTGCAAGCGCTCTAAATGTATCTCCACGACGAATGACGTAAGGTTTAACTTTCATACTAAAGTACTCCTGAGTAAAATAGGCCTCCTTTAAAGTTAGCTGATCCTAATTGCTATATTAGCTTTTTTGACAATGTGCTTGAAAACTTCATCAGGGTATCTTTTGCCAGTACTTACCAATAATCAAAGCTGTTCAGCCAAGTGCATTCAGAATTATTGGGTCTTAGAGGGAAACGCAAAGAACACTATTCGCTTTTGCTACTTTGTCTGTTGCAAAAACCGATGTGAAAATATAGTTAATTCCCCACTTTTATAGTGAATAAGCATTCTTAATGCGCCCAAATTAAACTGGACAAAAACTTGTATACGTTCTATTTATTTCTTAGTACAAATAAGTAAGTTATCAACGCTATAAACTTTTCCTCTCTTTTAAACAGATACGAAAAAGGAATTTCAATATGTCTGTTAAAACCCCATTTTTGGTTTTCATTACCATTGGCTTTTTGACTAGTTGTTCTACTTTCCGGCCACACTCTAACCCTTATAAAACAGATAATGGTATCTTTGCTTCGTGTATAGATAGCGACAAAATTTCAGGAGCAAGTCAAAGAGCCGATTTCTACCGATGTCACTATACAAATATCTTAAATGATAGAGTCTCATGGGACAGAGGAAGTGGTATCGCAATAGCTACTGCACTTGCCGTAGCAGGATATAAGGGTATAACTGATGGTAGTAAGTCGAATATCGCTGGCTTATTAGCTGGCGCAGGCGGGGTTTATGCTGTTAACCAAATCCTCGCACTAGATAAAACCTCAGCAGTGTATGCCGCGGGAATAAAGGCTATCAGTTGCGTAGAAGCAAAATACCCTCAAGTGAGCTCGCAAAGGTCAGATGGAGCTTACGAAACTTTCCCCAAGTTATTAAGTGACACGAAATCCACTATTGATAAAAAATTCAAAAAAGTAAAACAGTGTAACCACCCCTATGCCCCTACCGTTGAGTCTGCTTATCTACAACTTTTTAATCATTTAGCAGTGATGTCCTATACGTTTTCAGAACAAGATGCCAAAATGAGTGCCGAACTAAACCATATCGATGCGAAAGTAAAAGCTGAAGTCAACCAGTTGCTGCCAAATATAGAATCAATTTATAAGATCGCTTCAACACGACATGATCTAACAATTTCAGAAACGCCCCCTTTAGCTGAGGAAGACTTTCGCAAAAGTTCACTTGTCAAAAATGTTCAAGATAGAGAAAAAGAGTGTTATCAAATTGCTCAAGATTCTTATAATGCCGACCTGAAAACTGTACAAGCGCTTTTAGTCAGTTACAAAAAAATCGTTGGTGCTCAACAAGGGTCTCAATCAGCGCCAATGTGCGAACTGATAATTAACAAAGAAATGCAGGTGGGTGATGGCACCACTAAGAACTACGAACTGAAAGTAAACGATCCTATGAATATCCCTGTCTTCAACGCAGATAACATTCGCGCATCTAGTTCCAATGAGAAGACTCTTAAAGCGAGTATAACTTTCAAATCAACCGATGGTTCGCTTCAACTCACTTTAGAAGCTATTAGTATTGGTAACGCGGTAGTGTATGTGACAGACAGTGATAAAGGCAACACTGTTTCTTTGCAAGTCACTGTTAACTAAAAATGCAGTTGGGTGATGACACCACTCACAAAAACGAACTTAATAAAAACAACAATAAGACAATATCTATCTTAAACACAATTAACGTTGGCACAACTAGTAGCAATAAGAAGGCCCTTAGAGCAAGTATAACTGTCGGCTTAACCAGCAGTGCACGCCAACACAATTTGCAAGCTATTAATACGGATGACGCGACAGGGAGGTTGAGAGACAAAGATACTGGCTACACAGTATATCTGAACATCAAAATAAAATAATAAAACTAACGAATCAGTCGCCGAGATTATGGAAAGCTACACTTATCAAAGACTTAAAAAAGCCGCTTTTCAAGCGGCTTTTTAGTTCTTACATGCTAAGCACTAACGCACTGTTAGGCTTATTGCCGCAGGGTCGGAGGCATCTAGTATAAAGTCATAGCTGCCTGCCACTGCAGGGGTAAAGCTTAAGTTTGCTCCACCATCGAACAGTTGCAGCGGTAACTCTGGGTTTACCAGCGTTTCTGTACCACCACCAAGATTGATGCTAGTCCAATCAGGATCGGCTAACTTGAACAAGTAAGTTTGCGCGTCTAACTGCACAGTAATCTCGTATTTTCCGCTACCGTGATAAAGCATTTGGCTATCTGGGCCAGCGGCCCAGCCATTCATGTCACCGCGCAGGTAGACCGCCGTATAACCATATGGAGAAAACTCCTCATCAGCAGCAACAATAAGTACTGGATTTTCAGGGTCATCAGCCTGGAGTGCTATTCTAAGCGGAGTTGCCTCTTCGAGAGTAATGCTTAAGTTGCCACCACCTGACTCAAGCGTTTTAAAACTTGAGGCATCAAACTCTCTACCATCTACACCTGCACCAAAGTTTAAATTAGCCCAAGTAGCGTCGGCCACTTTGAACTCGGTGGTTCCAGCAGGGAAGGTGACGCTAACATCGTAAGTATCCGCGCCTTTAAACTCAAAAGCTAAGCTAGTATCCCAGCCATTTAGATCGCCACGTAGGTATACAGTTTCGCTGTAAGGCTGAGCAGGCTCTTCGCCGCCCACCAATAGGAACTTAGCTTCAAATGGCGCTAGCTCTATCCCAACCATTCCACCTACAAACGCATATTGATCGTCACTCTGCAGATCTTGGAAAGTATTGTGGTTACTCAGTCCCATAAAGGTTGTTGGTATTTCCACTAACTCAGTGGTTGCGGCCATATTAGCAATGTAGAGAACTTGCTGTTCACCTAGGCTCTTCATATCGGCGTATAACTCACCAACACTCAATACACTTAGGCGTTCACCTTGGCTAAGCGCAGGATAATTAGCGCGAAGCTGCATAAGTTCGGCGATGTAGTCGCGAAGCTCTGCTTGTTGGGCATTAGCGGTAAATACTTCACCGCCTTGCTCGCTGGCTAATCCTTCCACTTTACCGCTAGAACGAGATACATGGTCATCACACAAACCTGCAATTGCTCCAACGCCGCCGTCACTCGCACAATCTAACCTTTCTGCAAAATTAGCCACTTCATCACCAATCTCATCACCATAGTACAAGGTAATAGGGCCAGTGTACGCAGCTAAGAAAGCGTAAGCTGCTTTGTGGCGTTGCCAGTACTCGGCATCACTAGGCTCGGCGATACCTGCACGTTGCAGTAAATCACCAAAACGAACTACATCGTGGTTGGTAATCATTAAGTTAGGGATGGCGTGCTCTGGGTATACTGCATGGGTATCAAATATACCTGCAAGTGTAGAGGCATCTGTAAAGAAGAAGCCGTCTTCTTGAGCAGCAAAGTTTTGCACCACACGATAGCGACCAGGGAAGTCGAAAGCGCTACATAAACCGTGTTGCTCATTGGTTCCGTAGCCTGTTTCGGCAATTTGGTCTTCGCCAGACCAGATTTCGGCAACCATGTAACCCAGTGGGTTAACGGTTTCGCCATTCATCTGGTAGCTTACGCCTTGCGAAGCTTCAGCCACCGCTTGGCGGATCTCGCCCCAAGCGCCTACCGGTACTTGATAGGCTTGGTCTAAACGCCAACCGTCAATTTTCAGCTCTTCGATCCAGAACTTGGCGACTTCTTTAAAGAAGGCCAAATCTTCTGGATACTCAGATCGGCGGCCAAGGCTACCTTGTGCAGGCCCTGTTTCGGTAACTGCTAGGCCGTTTGGCGATGCGTAGTCTTGAGCATTTGATTTAAAGTGACCAAATACACCATCGAAGAATACATACATGCCACGGGCGTGAGCTTCATCAACCAGGGTTTTAGCTAACTGCATATCACCAAAATTAGGGTCGATATTGAAGTAGTTGGTAGCAAAGTAACCTGTTGCATCTAAGCGATCTATCCAGTGCTCTTGGCCATCAACTGCTATCGTTTCAAACACTGGTGTTAGCCAAACGGCATTCATACCCAGTGATTGAATATAATCTAGCGAGTCGATAATGCCTTGCAAATCACCTTTGTGATGGCTGCTGCCATAACCAGTGCCGTAATCTGCATTACTGTCACCGTCGATAAAGGCTTCGGTCATTACTTGGTAAATACGCAAGTCGTTGAACTTAGCTTGATCTTCGGCAGCGCATTGGAAGGCAAGATAGTCATACTCTGGCTCTTCGCTATAACCTTGGAACGCTAGTAGGCGAGTAGCATATTCGCGACCATCGGCAATAACCGCAACAGCACGCTCAGGGTAGTTAGTGAGGTTGAGTTGTAAATCAGCCTCTACGACTTTGTTTAACGCGCCATCTCGAATGATGTAGTTGAAACAACCATCTAGTGTGGCTAAGTCTACTTCCCAGTAAGGGCCGTATTCATCAACACCCGCGGGTGCGATGCTTTGATCGGCCCAGTCTAGTGTCATACTTGGATCTGCTGCGCTACAGCTAGCATCATTCCAAATGTACAGTGACCAACTGGCATATTTGATGTCTGGGTCTGTCACTGGCGACTCGGCATCAACAAAGCTAATTACCGCTTTTCCATCGGCCACTACTGGCTCTGGGATCTCGGTTTTAACCGTGCCAATTTCACACACATTTAAAGTGGCTTGGTCACCCGATACATCTAGGTTAAAGGCGTAACGACCTTCACTAAGGGTAATGCTGTTATTGCTTAAGCCTGCGTCACCACTTACTGCAAGGTACTCAACATCGGTTTCAAGCTCAATCAAGCTGTCGTCTTCCACCACAAAATACTGGGTGCCCCAATCGTCGGTGGCCAGCTTGAACATGAAGGTGCCGCTAAAGTCAGCCACCGCCTGATAAAGACCATTACCTTTATGACTAAAGGCGTAGGCCGCGTCCCAAGCCCAATCTGAGTTTTCACCACGAATGGCTAAGGCTTCAGCAAGTGGACCGTCTTCCGCCACAGTAGCTAGCTCACTACACACTGCGCCAACATCTGCAAAACTTACCGATAGACTAGGCGCTGCAATATCAGACGCATTAAGCGTAAAGGTATAATCTGATGACGCAGCTACGCTCAAACTTAGGTTGTCGTTACTACCCGGCTGCAAGGTTACGCTTTCGCCACCAGCCACTAAAGCTAAACCACCGCCCAAGTTAACCGTACTCCAATCGGCACTGGCTAACTTAAAGCCATAATCACCCGCAGCAAGATTAACGGTTTGGCTGTAAATACCACCGCCAATGTAGCTAAATGGTAAGTTCTCGCCCCAACCATTCATATCACCGCGCAGTAATACCGCTGTATCGCCATAGGGTGCTTCTTCAACTTGGGAAGTAATGCTTACCGTTGCGATGCTTGGGTCAGCCTTGTCTACGGCAAAGCGGATCAAGTATTGGCCATCTTCTGCAATGGTCACACTTAGGTTGTCAGCACCGGTAACAATTGGCAACGAACCTTGAGCAACAACAGCACTAAAGCCACCGTAGTTAACCCCTTGCCCGCCCCAATCTGCATCGGCAAATTTGAACTCGTAGCTGCCTGCCACTATTTCAACTAAGGCACTGTATTCACCGTCGTAGACGTACTCTAGTGGGTTGTCGGTAGACCAACCATTCATGCCACCACGCAGGTACACCACGGTGTCACCAAAGGTAGGTTGGGCTGGGTCGTACTTATCAGTAACCGGAATACCCACTCCTTGCTCATTACCTTGTGGCAGAACAAATACTACGGTGCTGTAGGCAGGTACGTTAATCGCAGTGCCGTTAACACTTGCCGAGGCTAGTACAGAATCCACCGACTGCACTTGGCTAGGGTGTAGCTCTAAACCGGCAATGCCAGTATCAAAACCAACAAGATCTGCACCTGCGTTAAAGGCGATTAAGATAGCATCGTAGTTAGGGTCAAGATCTTCAAGGCCGGCACCGTCATTCACCGACATTAGAATTAGACCCGGCGTTTGCGCGCTGCCCATGTTGTGGTAATCCACACGAGTAGTAATCGCCTCTGCGCTACCCAAACCAATCAATGGTGTGGCGTTACGCAGTGCTAGGTACTCGTTGAATACCGCTTTAGCTTGGGCAATATCTCCAGCTGCTACGTCGGTGCTTGGGTCGGCAATAATCTGACCAATTAGTGGGTAGTTTCCGTCTAGGCCATCTTTACCGTAACGGGGTAAACCCACATTCCAGTTATTGTCTTGAGCGGTGAAATCTACCTTGTTGTACCAATCACCCGAGTCGTAGCTGTCTCGCTCCATAGATTTAGAACGAAGAACATCAGAGCCCATGTGAATAAACGGTACGCCTTGGCCTAGTAGCGGGAAGCTCAAAGCAAAGCTTTGCGCACGCACGCGATCGCTAGGGCTCATACCGCTTGGCAATTTGTACTGGTTAATGTCCCACAGTGTTTGGTTGTCGTGCTTAGAAACGTAAGACACAGCCTCCAAAGGAGAGGCAGTATAACCAGCAGGTTGGCCGTTATAGTCAACTTCGCTACCCGTAACTACTTGGTCATTGGCATCGATTAGCTTAAAGCTAGACAACAAGCCTGCCAGCTCTACCCGTGCTATGTCGGTATGCTGTAACAATACTAGCTTGGTGGCTTCATCACTGGCATTTAGCTCATTGGGATCATGGAATAAACCATTGGCTAAACCTTGAGAACCGCGAATCGCTTCGGCGCTATCAAATGGGCTGCCGCCACGAACTACGTCGCGCATCCGATCGGAGAATGAACCAATGCCGGTTCCAGCTAAGTTAAGCTGGGTTGCTTGAACAAAACGAGCATCGTTTTGTACTTCACCAAAATTCCAACCTTCACCGTAGAAGTAGTTGTCTGGATCTGCCGCTTTAACCGCCGCTAAAGATTCTTCCATAGCCGCTAAAGGCTGATGCCCCATGAGGTCAAAGCGGAAGGCATCGATGCCGTAATCACGCGTCCAAATAACCAAAGTGTCTTTCATCAATTTGGCCATCATGGCATGTTCGGTGGCAGTATTATCACAACAGGTAGAGGTTTCTACCGCACCAGTAATGGCATTGCGACGCTGGTAATAACCAGGAACCACTTTATCCAGCACTGATTTATCGTTTAGGCCAGAGGCATTAGTGTGGTTATACACCACGTCCATGGCTACCCGTAAACCCATTTCGTGCACCGACTGCACCATGGCGCGGAATTCTTTAATTCGCGCAAAACCATCTGGGTTACTGGCATAGCTGCCTTCAGGTGCGCCAAAGTGGAATGGGTCGTAACCCCAGTTAAAGCCGTCTAACCAGCGTAATGAGTCAACAATGTCGTCGGCACATTCGGTGCTAGGGTCACAGGCTTCTAATAAGTCGGCAATCACCGCACCATTAGATTCAACGCCACACAAGGCATTGTCTGGCTGAATACTACATAACTTGCCTACAGTGTCGCTAATTTCAACACGGCGCTTCTCGTCTTCTTCAACGGTGGCAATGTCAAAAGCAGGCAACAAGTGAAGGTGGGTAAGGCCAGCTTGTTTTAGCTCGGCAAGGTGCTGCATTGGCGCAGAATCTAGCTCCGTAAAGGCTAGGTACTTACCACGGTTTTCTTCACTAGTTGATAGGTCATGCGCACTAAAGTCACGTACATGGGCTTCGTAAATGCTCATGTTAGTCATAGGCAGCTCAGGCACTACGTGAGAATCCCAACCGGCTGGCTTGGTTTTACGGTGCTCTAAATCAACAACTTGTGAATACAGAGAGTTAGTCGCCAAGCTTAGCGAGTAAGGGTCGGTTACCTCTAGCGTTTCTACTTCACCAGAAGCTGGGTGATAAACCTCTACCACGTAACGATAATATTGTCCGTGTTTAACTCGCGTATCAACCAACCAAGTACCTAAGTCTGCTTGCCACTCCATTGAGTAAGCACGCTTGGCTTTTTTACGTTTGTTGTAAGTTTGCAGAGTTACCGATTGAGCCGTTGGTGCCCAAAGTTGGAATTGATAACCTTTTTGGCTGGGGCTTACGCCTAGCTGAACAGCATCATCATTGGCCGCGGCATATAAGCTATCTAACGCGCCAGCAAACTGCACCTCGGTAGTTTTATACACATAACCTTCGGCGGTAAGCGCCATCGCAACCACTTCGCCTTTCAGCAAGCTCTTTAGGTTTGCATCATCTGGTAGTTGATAAGCAGAGCTAAAGTCTAGGTGAGGGAAGGCGGCTTGCGCTTCATCACTCACTTGACCCGGCTCTAGCATCACCATTTGGTATGCGCCATCTACTGTGCCATCACTGTTTACCGTAAAGCTACCATCGGCAGAGGAGTACAAACGTACATAATCTGCAGCAATAGCGTCTGCCCACACCAAGGTATTTGCATCAACCAAGTGGGCCGAGGCATTAATAATGCCCAAACCAGGAGGGTTAGTACTCCAAGCCTCTTCTCGGCTATCAAATATCTGGCTATTGCCTTGAATAACGCTCACACTGCGATCGGTGAACTGGTCAAAAGAAATAGCTAAATCAGCATCAATTAACTTAGAAAGGCTACCGTCACGAATAATCACGTTGGCACAGCCAGACTCTTTGTTTAAATCCACTTCCCAGTAGGGACCATATTGATCATGACCTGCTGGTACCAGAGATTGATCGGCCCATTCGGCATTTAATGCCGACTCAGCAATGGCATCACAAGCAGCGTTGTTCCATAAATGAAGCGACCACGAGGCGTAATCGGCTGCAGCATCTTCACGAGTGGCCGCTGCTGGGTCAATATAGTTCAAACGCAGCTGATTTGGGCCAGCCAGTGCTAACTCTGTTGGCGGTGTAAGGTCAATATCGGGGTTAGCAACAGGTGGGAAATGCGGCTCCCAAGGCTTGTCGACACAGGCAACAACAAGCTGCATGTAGTCTTGTTCGGCCATTACGTCTTGTTCGGGGGTAACCGTACAAGATTGCGTCATCGGCTCGTCAACAACCGCAACGGTAAAGGCTTGCTCCGCTGGTAATTTGGTTTTAAATACAAAAGGACCATCTTGAGTGATGGCCAATGGTTTTTTCTCGTTTAACTGTAGGCTTAACTTGCCGTTTAAGCCCTCTACTTCTCCGCCAACGTTATAACACGCCGTTAAGAGAAGCGATCCAGCCACTACTGCTGAATGCTTTGTCCACCCGCTGAATAAAATCATCTACAACATATCCTTGTTGTGTTTGGTTTGCTGCCAGTAAGTCTTCCTACTACTTAATGGGCTCTGGCAGATTAGCTGCCCTAACAAGGGCAAAACGGCACAAAGATAGTTCAGCCTGAATGAGATTTTTGTGACCTAGCGCGCCCTTTGAAACTTTGCAAAAAAGCCAGAAAATCAGCTAAATACGCCCAAGCTAGGCAGTGCCTGATAGAAAACGCTTTCAAAGCTAAGTAAGTTTTTTTACTTTTCTTATCAATAAATCCCCAGCAATCAAACAAAGCTGAACACAGTTATTGATAGTTAGCTGTACGACCTAGCTGCATGCTAAATTTTGGGCTGTTTTTTACGGTTATTTATAAGATTAAGATGTACTTAAAAACAGCCCTACGTAGCCTAGCCAGCTATGCCTTATTGTTTGCTCTTTCCTTACCTTCTCTTGCGCTTGCTAATGGCAATCAAAGCATTGAGTCATTCACCACCGCCAAGCGACTTTTACTGCAACAGGTATACGCGGAGCCAAGTACCCGTAAAACACTGTATTGCGAGGCTAAGTTTGATGAGAATAAAAATGTCACACTTAATTCTGGTTTTGCTACCGGCAAATATCTTAACCGATTAAGACGTTACGAGACCGAGCACGTTGTGCCAGCAGAGAACTTTGGCCGCAATTTTGTTGAGTGGCGTGAAGGCCACCCCAAATGTGTCAATTCAAAAGGCAAAGCCTACAAGGGCAGGCGCTGTGCAGAAAAAACCAATGCCGAATACCGCTTAATGCAAGCAGACATGTACAACCTGTATCCGGCTATTGGCGCGGTAAATGCGGCGCGCTCTAATTACAACTTCACTATGTTAAGTACTCAGCAATCTAGTTTTGGTAGCTGCGATATGCGTATAGAGAACCGTAAAGTACAACCGCCAGAATCCGCGCGAGGGCCAATAGCACGCAGTTATTTATATATGGATGCCACTTATAGCCGATTTACCATGAGCAGCAGTCAACGCAAGTTAATGCAAGCTTGGGACAAGCTTCATCCGGTTAGCGCTCAAGAGTGCCAAAGAGCTGAGCTAATTGCGCAAACTCAACAAAACAACAATCCCATTTTGGCGTCGCGTTGTATAAATCTTGAGAACTAAAACCCTAAATTTGTGCTGTATATGGAATTTGCAAATAGAGATATTCTTATAATTGCGTAGTACAACCCTTTATAAAGCATGGATTTAGTGAATAATACCAAGGTAAAGTTTTTGTTCTGTCCACGCTAAAGCACACTATGAATCAGCAACAACGCGACATTTATTACCCGGTACTATTTCTGATCTCTTTAGGGTTGGTGCTTTGGCAGTACCTAGGCATGGAGCGACACCTTAATTACTCACTAAACGAAGAATCACCTATCTCTCTTTCTACTCAGCTCGCCGATGGTCGTGTTGGCAAAGGCTTGTTATTGCGCCAACAAAACAAAGCCACGCTATTTTGCAATATCTCCAATAGCCAGCAACCCGATGCCTGTGCTTTGCAGTTAAAGTTAGTGGAAAATAATCAAGCAGGCATCACTCTGGCCAACTTCGAAAACATCCAACTAAATCTGTCCTTTCAAAGCACCGCACCAGATTCCATTTGGCTACAAGTATTTACTCAACACAATGCAAAACATCTACACCTATACCAACAGAGCATTTTGCCCAAGCAAGGGCGCGCGAGTTACAGCATTGATGTAGATAACTTATATCAGCCCTCTTGGTGGCAGTTTGCCCAGGGTGAAGATCAGCACTCGCAGCAAGATGCTAAGATCACCTACATTAGCTTGCTCACTGGTGACAATACTCAGGATAAAAATATTGAGTTATCGCTCCATTCAGTCCAGTTTTCTGGCAAATGGTTGCAAGCCAAAGATTTATATTTGGCCTTGTTGGGGATTTGGTTAGTCAGTATTACTTACGCTTTTTTTAGTGTGACCCGTGGGGTAAAAGAGCAACACCAGCAATCAAATAAACACGCGCTAGAGCTAAATAAAATCAATAGTTACCTGAGCATTGAGCGCGATAACTACGAATTCATGGCCAAAACCGACCCGCTTACCAGCTGCTTTAATCGCGCCGGTTTGAGCAGCATTTTTGGCGACATCATTATCGAATACGCTGAAATTGGTATGCCTGCTAGTATCGTCTTATTCGACATAGACCACTTCAAAAAAATCAATGACCAATACGGCCACGACGAAGGCGACAAAGTACTGGTTAATCTAGCAAATTTGGTGCGCCAGCAAATTAGAGAAGGCGATTACTTAGCCCGCTGGGGCGGTGAAGAGTTTTTGGTGGTATGCACCCATACCCGGCTAAAAGGAGCCTGCGCACTTGCTGAACACCTTCGCCAAAGTATCGAAAACACCATCCTAAGCGAAGAAACACGCATAACCAGCTCTTTTGGCGTAGCCGAAATAAACTCTGGCTTCTTAGAGCAATGGATAAAACGTGCCGACGAAGCTTTATATCAAGCCAAAGAAGGCGGCCGCAATAAGGTAGTTGCGGCAAGTTAAGAGCTAGTACAAGTAACTAAGCTTGCTCTTTTAAGCTCTGTTTTTTGATGATATCAACCCACCTCCAATGCGTTTTCCTCTTAGGCACCGCAAAGCCATTATTTGCACAGTACTGCGCTTACACAGCTGACTCATAAGCGGATGAGCGTCAATGAACGCAATGCTGTTTGCCAATAAAAAAGGCGCTGGTGAGCGCCTTTTGTCAATCACGTGTCAACCCATATCAGGACGGGTCATATGAAACCTAAAACCTAAGGAGGACTTAACTCCAACAACTTGGCGTCGGCACTGGCTGAATCTAAGAAACCATAGAAAGTAGTATCTCCGGCATCCCAACCCGTTTTCGCTTCAAAAGAACCGTTATCCGAATCAGCAGCAGTGATTGGAATGATATTTTGGAAACCAGATTGCTTGAGGAATAAAACGCCAGCTTTCGCATGAAACTCCCAGCCATTTGGCAAGCTTGTTAAGGTAGTAGTGGTAACTTCCCAGCCTTGGTTATCAAACTCATTCACTAGATACCACGTTCGCTCTAGGCCAAATTCATCAACAATAAGGCTCTCATTCAGCTGCAGATTATTATATGCATCTAAAGCTGGAATCACCGAGCTATCAATCTCAGCATAAGACTTACCCTCATCCATGGCTGCTCTCACTTTACCAGCTAAGTCTGTTACATCTTGACTATTCCACTCTCCGTAATCGTGACCAACCCAAATGCCAGTGTTGCCCTTCTCCCATACTCTTACCGATTGCCCAGCGTTATCAGCCGACAAGGTGAAGCTATAGTCATCCAAAGCAAAATGTTGATAAATGGTTCTGTTGATGGATAGCGATTCGCTTATTTGAGTCTCAGTAGATTGCCAATTATTAAACTCTATGCGCTCCCCTGAAGCGTCCAATTCTGCAGCATCTTTGCTACTGTTAATAACATAGCGTCTACCACTTTGCTCTGTAACAACTTCTCCATTCTCAACTTTCTTGGCTAGGGTATTCTCTGACCAATAGTCCGTAAGCTGCCATGGTGAGCTATAAACATAATGCGAATACTCTTCAAAGTTCTCCGTATCCGACATCAACATTGGGCCAGTAGTGCTTTCTACATTTGACAGCGTACCGTCTTCACAAGCTGAAACTGAGATAGCTCCTTTGTCCAAGTTAGCATTTAGTTCAATAGCGACTAAATAAACACCCGGAATATCGCTGTTGCCGAAAGACATTGAACTTAGTCCTTCAGGAGAAGCTAGTATATGCAACTCAGTTTGTTCAGGGCTGCCATCTCCACGATAATCAGATGAATGAAACAGCGAAGTAAATTCTAGGTTTTCATCTAATGTAGAAATTTTAAAGTCAAAATATTGAAAAACATCAGCAAAGACTTTAGCTTGATAAGTATTGTTACCAACATAGTTCAGTTTGTGGCTATCAAGAAATGCAGTGGCATCTTCACCGCCATCAAACGTCCCTCGTATGTACACTTCCTGTTGAAGCGGACCCAATTCATCCAATGACTCCAAATCACAACTTGCATGGTTTACATATCGGCCAACAAAATCAACAACCTCACTATCTACGGTAGTTTCCGCTATGGCGTACTTATCACGCTCAAAGGTTAATGGACTTACAGCAAATACCGAGCCGTTATCTTTTACTACATCAAACTCAAAACAGCCGTCGCCCACCTCAGTGTAAATATCAACATTGAACACTGCGCCCTGCACGTCAACCGAGCTAAGCGATATAGTCTCACCTACAGCGCTTTTGTCGGAATAAGCTTTGGTTAAGCTATTACATATGCCAGCATTTTCAGCTCGCAGGCTATAGCTTGCATATAGCGCCTCTAATTCAGCTTGGTTTAAGCCAGCGGTTTGCTCGCTAGGAAGAATAAACAACACGCTCACTTGCTCACGCGGCATCGCAGCTTCTCTGGCGATCTCTTCAGCAATAAGCGCATCCAATTTAGCTTGAGCTTCTGCTTGATCTAAATAGCCATAAAACGTTTGATTCGGATCCCAATACATTTGAGATTCGAAGTAACCCGTATCAACATCAGCATCAACCAACGGCACTGAGGTATAATTGTTACGTGAATAATCGTTACCACTGGTATCCAGCTCAACGATCATTCCACCAGGGACAACGTTAAAGCGCCAGCCGTTCGGTAGCTGTTCTAAACCTGTCTCTTGTAGCTCCCACTCCCCTTCAAACTGGTTGACTAAGAACCACGTTCTTACATCGCCATTTTCTTGGTAAACAAAACTATCGCTAAAACGCAGTACGTTATAAGCACTCAAGCCTGCAACCACACTTTCATCAATTTCAGCGTAAGATAAGCCACTATCTAAGGCGGCTTTAATTTTACTATCGAGTTCCTCGATATTCGTAGAGTTCCATTCAGGGTAGTCATGGCCAAGCCACAAACCCGAAGCTCCTTTCTCCCAAACTTTAACTGCTTGGCCAGGCTCTTCTTTAGTAAATGAATAGTTATCCAAGCCGTAGTGGTGATACTCGTTAAACTCTAAACTTAGGGTGTCAGATAGATCTGTTGTCGTATATTTCCAATCCTGAAACTTAATAGCTTGGCCATCAGAACCTAATTCAGCCATCCTGGTGTCATTGCTATATACATAACGCCCACCAGAACCTTCCGATACCTTTAAGCCATCAACTACTTTGCTTGATTCTTGGTAATCTTCCCAATAATTAGTAAGCTCACCTCTATCCCAACGGTATTGCGCATACTCTTCAAATACACCATTGATGCAACAAGTATAAACACTACCTCGTTGAGTGAACTCTCTTTCACCGTTTGGCGTTAGCGTTTCTTTGGTATAGTCATTTATCGTTCCATCTGCTGAAGAATCTCTCAGCTCCTCATTCGAAACAGAGCCGTCAGCAAAAGAGGTGGTCACTTGGGTTCTTCTAAAGTAAGGCTCTAGCTCTTCTTTATCTAAAGATTCACTGATTCTAGTTTTTACCTGTTCACCGCTTTCTAAGGTCTCAGAAGAATGTGTAACTCTTTGAACCCATTCAATTTGAGAAAGGTTTCCAGCATTAACAGCTGCTTCAATATCTATATCATCAAAGCTTTCATCATCGTCATAGCCACCTTCGTCAATTGAAGAAGACTCATCATGATATGCTAGGTATGAAAGCTGACCAGCTTCATCATGGGTTCCAACTCGATAAACTCGCCCTTTAAAAGTTCGAAGGTTGTCTTGGTTTAAATCGGTTTCCCAATAAAAATGAGCGGTATAAACCCCATCAGCTAAATAGTTTTCTGTCCAAGACTCTTTTTCATAAATCAGTGCTTCCTGATCCTCATCTAGCTTCCTTTTATAGTTAGCATCGGTGAGGTAACTAACGGACTCAGCCTCTACTTTTTTCGTACCATCGTCTAATAAGGTAGTAATTTTGCTTTGTTCAACTAGGAAGTAATCTTCTTTCCCAGTAATCCAGTTTTTTCGACTGCTTCGCTGGGTGGTAACCTCTACCGTTTGGTTATCTTCCAAATCTTGTTTAAGTTCTTGCTCTTTTTTAGCTGCTTCTTGGCGTTCGGTGGTGCGCTCTATCGCCTCTTTCGCTAAGGCTTCTTTAATCGCTTCACCAACATCATCAGACAAGAAGTCGCCTAAAATCACATCAAGGCCACCATCTAAGCCTAAGTCACCAATCACCTTGGTTTTTGCAACCATTAGCTCCTGGTCAATTTGTTCGCTGGTTACAGAACCGCTAGCTAACAAAATTAGGCTCTCTTTTAACTCATCAACAACCAAAGAGGTAAACGGGGAAATCGCGGCTCCAGTAGGGTCAATGCTTTCATCTAAGTCAACCAATGGAGGAGCAGAAAGCACGACTGGATTTTCAGAGAAATCTTCACCGGTATCTATATCTGTAGCTCCTTCGCCTAACAAGGCACGAATAGGCGCCGATTTTAAGCTGCTGATGTCGGAGCCTTTTAATGCCAAGGTGTAAGCACCGGTATTATCACTAATAGCGCTAGGCTCATCCTCGTCAAGTTGACCATTTAGGTTAAGGTCAAGAAAAACAACCGCACCAGCTACATAACCATCAATCACTTTGCCGCTAAGAGCCATTACCCGGTTTACCGTAAGCTCAAACGGCGCAAGAGAAGCAGTTTCACTGCCATCACTTACACTAATAACAATATCTGAATAGGCGCTAATATCTGTCCGAGCGGGTGTTCCTGATAATTGACCGGTTGCTTCATCAAAGCTTGCCCAAGCAGGCTTGTTGGTAATCGAAAATGTTAGTTCATCGTTGTTTTCGTCGCTGGCAGTTGGAGTAAACGCAAATGCTACCCCCTCATCTATGCTCGTTTGCGGCGTACCACCAATATTGGGAGCTACATTTACAGGGGTTGAGTCGCCTCCACCACCTCCACCACACGCGGTTAGCGAAAGCGAGACAGCGATCAGCGAAGCCAACTTCGACTTGGCATACTTCATATTTAGAGTCCTTTCCAAAACTTGCTATTGTAAGTAGTAATTTTTATTAGAGTTTTTAGCCTAAAAAAAGGCCATTAACATCAACATGCTACAAATAAGAAATGAGTTAACAAGCATACAAAAAGGAAAAATGCTGTTATTTAGCGTTATGTCAAAAAATAAGACAAATAAACCCACAGAAAGATGATTTACCGCAATTGAGTGATTGGCAATGGTTTAAAAAAGTGCCGCTATTTAAACTAGCAGCACTTGATAAGCCTTTAAGAAAAACAAGCATTAAAGCTAAAACAAATGATGAACTTACAAAGGATTATCTGGGCAGTTGCCGCTAATGTACAAAGGTACGCCAATGCTGGGCTCTATGGGTATTAGCACGGCGCCATTGGTGGCTTGTGGCCCCCAATATTCTACCGGTAAGCTTGCTTGTAAGCCTTGTGCTAAGGGGTAATCACAAAACCCACTACTGTCACTTGGCGCATTATCGCTGTAGTTGGCTAAAGTGGCGAGCGCTTCAAATAAGGCCACTCGATTTATCCAAATTTGTTTGCTCAGAAAGCTTGGGTCCGGTAGGCCTGGATTAACGCCAATTTGTGGCTGACCAAGATGCACAGCTGTAACGTCGGCACGCAAATCTTGTACAAAATTTACTGTCTCCCAACCACCAGCCGCCGCTCCAATATGTTGATAATTTGCTGTCGCGCCGCTACTAATATTTCCAGCGCCAAGTTGAACCTGAGAAAAGCGCCCGGTTGAACCTACAAATACCCGGTCGACTTTTTTCATCACTTTCACCGCCAAGCTTTGCGCTAAAAACTGTTGCGGTGAGCCCGGAAGTGCATCGGCAAAGGGACTTAACAATCTAAAGTTATGGGCGGTTTGGCCATGTAAGCAGTTAACGGTGGGTAGCTGCCCCAATACTTGGGCTGGTTTGATGGAGATAAAATCTAATTGGCAGTCGGTTTTTTGTAAGTCGCCGTGTAAATCAAGAACAACTTCAGGCTGAAAGGCTAATGCAGCAGCAACCATGGCTTGGCTTTCTAGCGGGCGAATGGGTTTATCTAAAGTCACATGATGATAGCGGTTCAAATCGTAACCTCGGCCGACAATACCGACAAAGTCTGCTTCTGAGTTATCGGCAAAGGCGCCGCCTGCCATGGGATCAACATTTTGGCGAATGAGCGCACAGTCATTATCGATCACCGTTCCCGGAATAGGATTCAAACTGCAATTATCTGGATCCGGTTCGCCGCCATCAGGGTTGGCACGCAATAAAACCAACAGATCTAAGTTAGCTAAGATGGTTTTAGTTTTGCGGCCAAAACCGGTGCTTAACCAACGAACAATACTCAAGGCTGCTTCGGTGCCCGCCGGCTCATTGCCATGTTGCTGAGTAATCACCATTACTCGAGTACCATTAGGGTTGCCCATGCGAATAGCCAACAGATCACGGCCTTGAGTGGATGTACCTACTCGCTCAGGGTTAACATTGCCACGACCACCATCATTAACGGTACACACAACAGCTTGACGAATACTGTCGGTTTCAACTTGTTCACCACAGACCTGATAATTGATGTTTAAATTTGCAGGAAGGGCTTGGTCAATATTTAACAAGCCACCGTTGTTTCCGTTAATAATTAACGGTCCTGTTTGCATTTTCACTCTAGAAAAGTAGGGCAAGTAACTCAGCTGAAATTGCAAATCTTGATAACGAGACAGTTGCCAATAGTCTTGGCTATTTGATTGCCAGTGTAACTGTGGGGTGGCACTAATTGAGGCACTAGCTAGCCCCCCAATCAGCAAAGCCCAAAGCTTACTTTTACTTAACATCCATATCACTTCACGCATGTTCATTGATCATCCCTGATTTTTTGATGCTGGTTGCATGGTCAACATCTTGTCAAAAATTAATCATAGAGCCATACGAGCTTAATGAGAACTAAGTTAGTAAGTTCTTCTAGGCTATTTACTGTATTTTTTCCTTTGCACTAAATCACTTAGCAAATTATTCACCCGATAGCATACGTACTTCGCGTTGTGGAAAAGGTATTTGCACACCCGCTTGTTGCAAGGCATTAAACACCGCCAGATTGGCGGCAAACTTAGTTTGATGAAATAACGGTGTTGGCACCCAAAAACGATAACTAATATTAATGCCACTATCGGCAAAGGCATCAATGCCCACCTTGGTAGCAGGGGCTTGCTGAACCTCGGCAATAGCCGCCAAGGTCTCTTCGATTAGGCTAATAACTTGCTCTGGATTGCTGCCATAAGCGATCGCTACCTCGCCTTCAACTAAGCTGTTTTGTTCGGTATTTTTAAGTATTTCGCCGACAATATGGCGATTAGGAATGGTCACTCGCTCGTTATCTTCATTAATTAGCACCGTGGTAGCTAAATTAATTTCTTCAACAATGCCGGTGTAGCCCTTTACGGTAATGGTGTTTTTAAGCACAAACGGTCGCGTGAGAATAATTGCTAAACCCGCGCCGTAATTAGACAAAGTACCTTGAATCGCCAAGCCAGCACCTAGAGAAATAGCACCCAATGCGGCCACAAAGGGGGTAATACTAATACCCAGTTTGCCTAAGGCAATGATCACCGTAATGCTAATTAACAGCACTTTCACCACATTGGCAATGAAGTTGGCGAGGGTGATGTCTAAACCTTTGTGCTCTAGGGTATTAAATAACCACTTAGCGACTTTGCCGGCAAACCATAAACCCAGTAGTACAATGATAATTGCACCCACCAGTTGGAAGCTATATCTCACTAAAAAGTCGACAATGGTTTGATATACCGATTCAAGTTGGGCGAGTTCTTGATCAATCATTTAGCGGTCCTTGCTATATTACAAATACACTGAGCATAGCGCCTGAATTATCAGAAGCTTAGTTATACTCTCTCAGTTAATTGTAGCTCGAAGCGATGCTTTTAGCAGCTTGAAATAAACCCATAATTTAGTCGCTTTAGCCCAGTAAAGGCTACTTAAAACGCCAATGTGCAGGTTTAATCCCTATAATATCTGTTTTAATTTTAGTGATGCTGTTGCCCAATAAACATCCTAAAAGAATGCCATCCTTGGCAAACGCGAGAGATGAAATATTACGAAGCTGCTTAGCCGGGTTTCCGTCTAAATGTGGCCTTCCCATAACATCATCCTGAAAGGCTTGTTCAACCCACCGTAGGTGCTCATCGTCGGAGTCTTCTAACCATATTTGCTGCTCACCATTTGGACTAACTCGAATCACCCGATTACTCACAATGCTGGTTACCCACAAGTTGCCACTAATATCCATGGTTAATCCATCAGGAAAGGTCGCGGCAGAGAACTGGGTAATGACTTGTGCTTGGAGCAGCTGGTCATCTACGATTTGATACTTAATCAGCTCGCGAGAGAAGGTTGCATTTACATATAGCTCTGTCCCTTCGGGGTTTACCCAAAGCTCATTGGTGTAGCCCAAACCGTCGGCAACAATGCGAGCACCTTGCTCATCTACCAGCACAATAAAACCGTCATCGCAGCTTTTACGATAAGCATCTGCTCTAGGTTGAGTGCGAGTACTAACGGTAATCCAAATACGCCCTTGGTGATCTAGATAAACAAAATTAGTGGGAGGCAGCACCACGCCATCCACCTCCAGTAGCCAATCATAAATTGCATTGTCTCTAGTGAGTTTAAATACTCCGCCTTGTTCGGCCCCTAAATGCGCAATAAGAAAGCTGCCGTCTGCTAGCATGGCAAAGCCATTGGTTTGCAAAGGGCCAAATTCTGGGTGCGCTCCTCCCCAATAACTTTGCTCACCATTTGCTGCTATACGAGTTACACCGCCTCTAAAATCAGAAACAAATACATCGCCAAAAACATTGGTTAATACGCATTCTGGCCGAGTTAGCTGCTGGCCCAACTTAACTAAGGGCTGGTTAAATAGGTTAATTTGCGACATTAAATACTCACTCGCTTTTGTTGTTGATGAGACTGATAAATCGCATTCTCAATTTCGATATTTCGCAAATACTGCTGAGCGAGATTCTCTAGCTCGGCTCCGTGCTGATAATGCGCCACCACATGCTCAATAAGCTGATAAACACAATCTCCACCAAAATTTTTCGCTTGCCATGAGTAATCAATTTGTTGCTCGTTATTGTCGCCAAAGTTGCGCAGAAAAATATTGGCATCACCGTCTAAGCGCAAGCTAGCTTGGCTACCTTCGATCAGCATTTCTCCCATAGTGGTGCGCTTATTGTCAGCCTTATGGTCAAGTAAGCGATTGCCATCAAACACTGCTTGCAGCTGGCCTGCTAAACCAAACACAATCAGGCCTGCGTCTTCGCCTGCAATAACCGGATTACACTTACGCAAACTGGCATAAACGTTTTCCACTTCACCAAACAAGTAACGAAAGGTATCTACTAAGTGGATCGCTGTTTCGTGCACTAAAAACTTTTCCATTTGCTGAAAGTAAGGTTGGCGCTCTAAGTAAGCTTCCGGCCCTTGGCCATCGCCGGGGCGCAGATTAAATTGCACATTGAGTAGCTGACCAAGCACCTTGTCATCAAGCAACTGTTTGATTTTTCGATACCAAGGCATAAACCTAAAATTCTCGTGCACAATTAGCTTGATGCCGGCTTGTTTTGCCATAGCGGTGAGCTGTTTCGCTTGCGCCAAAGACTCGCCAAAAGGCTTTTGAATAATGGCATCTACGCCAGCTTCACAAACAATTTCTAGCTGTTGGAGGTGAGTATGTGGTGGAGTGATAATGTCTACAATATCGGGCTGAGTTTGCTCAATAAGCTGCGCTAAGTTGTCGCTTTGCTGAGCAATGCCATAACGTTGGCCAATCTCATTTGCGGCCTCTATATGGCGATTGCAATTTCCCACTACCTCAGCACCAACTACCCGCTGCCAAGCCTCATAATGAAACTGACTAAAGTAACCCGCACCCACCGCCACAACTTTAAGGTTTTTAGAACTCATGGTTAGCCTCCCACGGCTGGTTTAAATCGGCTAAACAAACGCTGGGTACAGCGCTTTACGGGACCAAATTGTGATAACAAGAAATACAAAATAAACAACACCAAAATTAAACATACTGGCCGTTGCAACATTGGCAAAAAACTACCGTCAGAGATCATCAAGGCACGGCGCAAGCTTTCATCAGCCATTCCACCTAACACCAAGCCAATCACCAATGGTGAAATGGGGAACTTATTCTCGCTCAACACAAACGCCACAATGCCCACCGGTAGCATTAAATACAGGTTGAACAAATTAAGGCCCAAGGCGTAAGAGCCCAAAATACATAACACCCCCACAACCGGTATAAACAGTGGGCTAGGGATGCTTAGAATCTTTATCACTTGTTTAGCTAGCAACATACCGTTTGCCCACATAGCAAACGAAGCCATCACCATAATGGCGGTAATCTCTAGCAAGAAACCAGGATGCTCCGCTTCAATAGTAGGGCCCGGAACCACCCCATGTAACAGCAGTGCGCCCAGTAACATCGCTGCAGGCGGGCTACCCGGAATACCCAGAGTAAGCAATGGGATCAGCGCCCCACCAATGCTGGCATTATTAGCGGTTTCAGAAGAAACCAAACCCGCTGCACTGCCTTTGCCAAACTCCTCTTGTTGCTGTTTAGTGGAGGTATTTTTTGCGGTGCTATACGAAACCCACCCAGCTATATCTTCACCTACACCAGGTACCGAGCCAATGCCAACACCAATCATTGAAGAACGAACGATATGTTTAATATTGCGCGCAATGGTGCGGAAATCTGGCAAAATTCGACCAAATTTTTCTGCTTTTCGCAGAGTTTGTTTCTCGGCTAGCACCCTAATAATTTGCGGTATAGCAAAAGCACCAATTAACACTGGCACAATCTCTAAACCGCTATCTAGCTGGCTTTGCTCAAAGGTATAACGGGGATAAAACTGCAGGGTATCGCGGCCGATGGTGGCCATAAACAAGCCAATAAATCCGGCTATCCAACCCTTAACCACCAAATCGCTGCTGGTTAAGGTGCCGCTAATTACAATGCCAAATAACGCCAGTAAGAAGAACTCCCAAGAGGTAAATTGCAAGGCAAAACTTGCGATAAGTGGCGATAACACCACCAAACAAATAAGCCCAATTACCGTACCAATTAGCGAAGCGGTAGTGGTTAAACCTAAGGCTCGTCCGCCATCACCTTTTAGCGCTAAAGGATAACCGTCCATGGCGGTTGCTGCTGCAGCAGGCGTACCTGGAATATTGATTAAAATCGCTGGGTACGAGCCACCATAAATCGCCCCTACATACATGCCCAATAGCGATATAAGCGCGGTACTAGTATCCAGGTTGTAGGTAAGTGTTGTCAGTAAGGCCACGCCCAAAGTAGCAGTTAAGCCTGGCATAGAGCCAAATAAAATGCCGAGCAAACTTGACCCAAACAATACCAACAAGTTACTTGGCCTTGTACAAAGCTCAAACAAAATTCCAAAAAAGTGTGCAAACTGGTCCATCATTATTGTTGTCCTATTTAGCCTGCAGAGGCCGCTACAAAGCTAAAATTTCATACCAAATATATTCCATTAATTTGATGACCGAGCCATATTCCACCGGCATAGGCACCTGTAATAGAAAGTTGAAAGCAAACACCAGTAACAGGGGTACAGCTAGCGCTGTTATTAGAATGTGATGGCGTTTTTGTTGACTCACAGGACTTAGCCACAGCAACAGTAAACACACTACAATCGCGATGATCGCGCCAACATCACAGGCAAGTATTAGTGGCTCATCGACCGTTGCTTCCATAGCCAACCAATAAAACTGCGGGGCAAACATCCAACGCATCGCCAATACGAATAAACTCAAGGCCAAGTTGGCTTGAATAATCACGTTTTTGAGCTTGTTGTTGTCCACATAAAATCGCAAACATAGGCTTAGCAAGAACATTACTGTCGCTAAGTAAAAATCTAATGAAGGAATGTATAAGTAGATATACAGAGACAACGCGCCAATCACATACCAGCGGTCTCGATTTACCGCCTTGCGATTATCACCTATCCAGCGGCTCAGCTTAAAAAACTCACTATGGCCTGCATTTTTAATCGCATTAATCAGCAATATGCTACTGGCAGTGCTTAACACCAACAGCAAAATAAACGGGAACAGCGCGGGCGAAACATACCAGCGACTATCTACACCGCCGAAACTACCACTCATCGGAAAAGACAAGGTTTCCCAAGCTAAATAGGCACATAGAGCCAATAATACAACCGACACCTTAAAGTCAGTTTGGCGTAAACGAGTGGCACCTTCAGGATTATTGCGATTCATTTGGTATACCTAAGAAAGTATTGAAAACCAAGTATAGTCAAATACTTAAATGTCACTACTGGTGCTCTCTTCCCTGTGGGCAAGAGAGCAATGCCAGTACAAACTTAAATTTTAGGAATACCAAATTGGCTGGGTTCAACCTTAGCCGAACCTAATTCCCACAAGGTCCACGAGAAGTTAGATTCAAGCTTAGAGAAAATATCTTTAGCCTGCGCGCCATGTGCGCCACTGAGTGAATAGAGGTTTTTATCGGCCCATTGCTTGACGGTGTCTGAGGCCATGGCCGCTTCAAACGCTTCACCTAACTTAGCTTTTACTTCTTCCGGCGCATCATCTCGCACTGCAAAACCAATGGCTTGGCTAATCGGTAAGTAGTCAGACAAGCTCGCATAACTGCTAAATGCCGAAGGAATCGTGCCTACATCAGGAATGGTAAAATCTTGCTCAACCAACATCGCTAAGGGGCGTAATTGGCCGGCGCGCAATAATGCCGCTTGCTCTGCAGCAGAGGTAACCACAACGGTGATTTCTCCAGTAGCCGCCGCAGTTTGCGAAGGAGCAGAGCCAGGGTAAGGAACAAACTTAAATGCCGCACCGGTGCCTTTTTCTAGCGCTAACAAATTAAGGTGATGAATAGAACCCGCGCCACCAGCACCCGCTTTTATAGAGCCTGGTTGCTGCTTAGCTGCATCAATTAACTCTTGCAGACTATTGTAAGGGGAGCTAGCACTCACCGAGATAAGATCAGGTGAGCCGCCAACAATAAAGGGCGACCACACATTAAAGCGCTGATCCCAACCACCATTTACCGCCGCGGTAACATTTGACTCGGATAAGCCCACTAGGTTGTAGCCATCAGCTTTCTTGCTAAACACACTGCTCATGCCAATCGAACCAGCCACCCCGCCAGTTTTATTCGTCACCTTAATGCTCACATCCAAGGCTTTGGCCATTTCAGCCATAATCATTCTGTTAATGCTGTCGGTGCCGCCGCCAGCACCCCACACCACGGTATTTGTAATGGTGCGAGATGGATAGGTTTTGGCCGCCATAACCGGCTGACTGATACTCGCCAGCACTAAGGTGGCGCTTGCCGCAAATAATGCGATTTTAGATTTATAATTAGCTTTCATGTTATGCCCTCTTCAGAATCATAGATTGTTTCTGCTTAATCGACATTCAAGGCTGATTACTACGCAGATTTGAACGTGAATTAGTTCTTTATTTTTATAAACTTAAAGTAACGCCAAACTACTAAATACTTTATTGGTGATGGCTTCTGTGCCATCGCTGCCGCCTAACTCATATGGCAGAATTTCTCCGCTGGCATAGGCCAGCTCAATGGCCTTATCGATAAACCTTCCAGCCTGTTGAATAGCGCTATTTTGGTGTTGCAAACCCAGCCAATTCAGCATCATCGCTGCCGACATAAACATCGCAGTGGGGTTGGCTTTGCCTTGACCGATAATGTCTGGGGCGCTGCCGTGACAAGGTTGAAACACCGCATGTCGCTCGCCAATATCTGCCGATGGAGCCATGCCCATACCACCCATTAGCCCAGCGCCTAAATCCGACAATATGTCGCCAAACATATTCTCGGTAACCATCACATCAAACTGCCAAGGCTGGCGCACTAACTGCAAAGCGGCAGCGTCAACATAGATATGTGAAGCCGCTAAACTAGGGTGATTGGCGGCAACCTCATCAAAAATTTGTCGCATGTAATAAAACGAGCCCAATACATTGGCTTTATCTACACAAGTCACTTCGCCCTTGTAACCTAAACCCTTGCGCTGCTTGGCTAAGCTGAAGGCAAACTCAAATAGCCGCTCACAACCTTTACGGCTAATTTTTTGGGTGTCTGTGGCAAACTCTTCCGAGCCACTACCGTTAATGCTAAAGCTTTCTCGGCTCGCAAATAGGCCTTCGGTACTCTCTCTTATCAATACAAAATCCAGCTGCTTACCGCGGGCGTCTTCCAACGGCAGCGGAATACCGGGCAAGGTTTTTACCGGGCGAACGCCAGCAAATAAATCTAAAGTTTCACGCAGTTCTAACTGGGGAGCAATTTCACGGCCATCGGGATAACGAATACTTGGCATACCCATACAAGCCAACAAAGTCGCGTCAGAATTTTTGGCGTGCTCCATGGCCTGCTCAGGAAGTGCAACGCCGTGTTGTTGGTAGTAGTTAGCACCTGCTTCAAAGCTGGTGAAGTTAAGCTTTAGCCCACCAACTTTATCAATTGCCGCCTGGATCAACGCTAAGCACGCAGGGGTAATTTCTATACCTATGCCATCGCCAGGAAACACGGTGATTTCAAATATCTGTTTGCTCATAAGCTGCATTCACTCCTTGTGAATTGGGCAAGTGAAGTTTCTGCCAATAATTAATGTATACATTAATTTGTACATAAATGTATACCGATGATTTACTTTGTCAACATTTAATTAACAAATATTTGACCAGCGAATAATGAAGCACAGCTACTGCAGCCATTAAAAAAGCCGCTAGAAGCGGCTTGGAATAACGAGCGACCCAGTGAGTCAGCTTAGATATTGGCTAAACGCAGTTTTTCTAACAGGGCGACCATGGCTTTGCCGCCTTTAATCCTATGCTCACGATGAATATCGGCTGCTTTAATTGGGTCTCGCTCGCGAATAGCCTGCACCACCTCACTATGATCTTTGGTTGAATCATGTGGCGTATCACGCAGGTGCAAGGTAACAAAGCGTACTCGGTGTGCCTGCCCCCAAAACTGCAATACCACATCTTTTAGCCGTTGGTTGTCGGTGAGATCCAATAGGGTGTGGTGAAATTCTTCATCCGCTTCGGCCCAAGCTTCTAAGTTATCCTGCTGCAGAGCCTCGGCCATCCTTGCAGTAGTTTTTTCTAAACGTTGTAATTGTTGCTCGCTTAGACCCTTGCTCGCCAAGGTGCCAATCGCTTGCGACTCTAAAGCGGTGAGAATTTCGTAGATATCACGCATATCATCAGGAGAAATAGGCTTAACCCGAATACCATGGCGCGGCTGAATCTCAATTAAACCTTCCCGCTCTAAGCGTACGCAAGCTTCCCTCACTGGGGTTCGACTAATATTCAAACGCTCTACCAATACTTTTTCTAGGTATTGAGTTCCCACTTTAAACTCATTGTTCAAAATTAACTCGCGCAAGGTTTGATAAGCCACCTGAGCGAGCGGTAGGTCTTGGCGTTTGGTAGTTACAGACATCGATTTACTCTTCCAGTAAGTGATTAGTTAGAGCCAAATTCTCTATTGATTTTGGGATTATTACACAAATTAATGTATACATTAAGTTATTCATCAATCTATACTGCGATTAGTTTTTATACTTAAGGGATTAAGCAATGGCAACAAAACCGCTACTCGGCGTTATTGCTGATGACTTCACCGGCGCCTCCGACATGGCCAGCTTTTTAGTGAAAGGTGGCATGAGCTGCATTCAAATCAATGGCTTAGCCAGTACTCACAAGCAAACCCTTAATAGTGACGCGATTGTGCTAGCCTTAAAAACCCGCACCGTAGCGGTGGAACAAGCGCTCGAGCAAAGCCTGCAGGCCTTAGAGTTTTTGCTTGAACAGGGCTGCCAATACTTCTACTTTAAATATTGCTCCACCTTTGACTCCACGGCAAAAGGTAACATTGGCCCAGTCATCGATGCCCTGTTAGCGCGACTAAACTTAGTTCAAGCCATTATTTGCCCAGCCTTACCAGCGAATGGCAGAACCGTTTATCAGGGGCATTTGTTTGTTTATCAGCAATTGCTTAGCGATAGCCCCTTAAAGGATCACCCGCTCACGCCAATGGCCGATTCGCGGGTAGCCGAGCTACTTAGGCCGCAAGTTGCCCCTGCTTATCAGCAAGCCATTGAACACCTAAGTATTGATGATTTAAATGCAAAGCAACTAAACCCAAGCCAGCAACAGGCACGTTACTTAATTTGTGACTGCATCAACCAACAACATTTATCGCAAATAGCTCAACTCATCGCCCAACAACCTGCAATGCTGCTAACTGGCGGTTCTGGCTTAGCTGAATACATGGCGCAGCTATTAACAGCGCGAGGTAACACGCTTTCCCAGCAACATCAGTGCGCGGTAAAACCCTTACCTCAACCGGTGCTGATAATTGCAGGCTCATGCTCCAAGGCAACTCGAGAACAAATTGCCGAGGCCAACGCTTTACCACAATTTTGTGTTGATCCCGTCAAGCTGGCCAAAGGTGAACTTAAGCTAAAACACATATTGGACTGGATACACCAGCAACAGGCTCCAGCAGTATTGGTTTACTCCTCGCAAGCACCAGAACAAGTAAGCCAAACTCAACAATTACTGGGCCAGCAAAACATTGCAGAGAAAATAGAGAACCTACTAGCGCAAACGGCGGTGCAATCTAAAGCCAGCAATATTGTAGTAGCAGGCGGCGAGACCTCTGGCGCAGTAGTAAGCGCCTTAAACATAAGCAGTTTTAACATAGGGCCATCCATTTGCCCGGGCGTTCCAATTATGCAGTCTAACGATCAGCGTGCTATTAGCCTTGCCTTAAAGTCTGGCAACTTTGGCGACAAACACTTCTTTAACCAAGCCTTGAGCTTAATTCAACAATTGGGAGCGCAAGCATGAACCACGCCCAGCAACTGGACCAAGCCAAACGTTGCATTATTAAGTTTGGATTGTCGATTTTTCAACGCGGGCTTACCGGCGGCGCCTCTGCCAATATGAGCATTGCCCTAGACCACGGTTTTGTTGTCACCCCTACTAATTCATGTTTTGGCTTTCTTGAATACGACGACTTATCGGTTTTGGATGCCAAAGGTGATTTAGTGAGTGGCAAGCCCGCATCTAAGGAGTTTTTGCTGCATCAATGTTTTTATCAACAACCGTCCGCCATGCGCTGCGTGCTGCACCTGCACAGCACTTACGCTACGGCAGTATCCTGCTTAAAAGGCTTAAACAAAAGTGACGCAATCCCAGCGCTTACTCCTTATTTGCGCATGCGTTTAGGTGCAATTGCTATGGTTGATTATCATCCGCCGGGGAGCTCTGACTTGGTGGATGCCCTGAAGCAGCAAGCAGCCACTTACCGTGGCGTGTTAATGGCCAATCACGGGCCAATAGTAGCCGCCGATAGCCCGGAAAAAGCGATGTATGCTATGGAAGAGCTCGAAGAAAGCTGCAAACTACAACTCTTGCTTGGCCAACAGCAAGTCAATTACTTAAGCCAACAGCAAGTCGAGTACTTACAAAACGCCTACAAGGGTAAGTTATAAATCAACCATCAGGAGATCAACCATGTACGTGATCACTGTGCTGTTCTCAATTAAACCAGCATATTTAGACAAGTTCTTGCCAGAGATGCTGGCCAATGCAGCTACCTCTTTGAAACAAGAACCAGGCTGCTTGCAGTTTGATGTGTGCCAATCAACAGAGAACACCAATCAGGTTTATCTCTACGAGGTTTACCAACACCAACAAGCCTTTGACGATCACCTAAACTCAGCGCATTTTTTGTCTTTCAGCGAAACCACCAAAAACTGGATAGAAGACAAGCAAATAAGCAGCTACATTCAGCTAAAATAAACCAAGGCTAGCACTGGGTTTAGCATAGCTTAGCAACGTAAGGCAGGCTAAGCTGTTGCTATTATTACCACTTAAGCGTTGCCAATGACCGAAAAGCTCTCGCTACAACAAGCCAGAAAACTGGTTTTACACTCTCAGTGCTTGCCATCTGCTAAAACCAAAGGCTCGGCCCTTGATGCCAGCCTAGCGGCGATAGAGCAGCTAGGTTACGTGCAAATAGACACGATATCGGTAATTCAGCGCGCTCATCACCATACTTTGTGGTGCCGCAACCTTCGCTATCAGTTAAGTCATCTCGATACCCTAATGCGTAAGCACCAAGTATTTGAATATTGGTCACATGCAGCGGCGTATTTACCGATGCGCGATTACCGCTTTAGCTTGCTACGTAAACAGGCTTTTGCCAATGGCCAACAAAAGCATTGGTATCAAAAAAACCACGGCTTAATGGATGCGGTGTTAAAGCGAATTGCCGATGAAGGCCCACTCATGGCCAAAGACTTTGAACATCAGGGAAAAAAGACTGCTGATTGGGCAAGCAAACCAGCAAAACAAGCCTTGGAATGTTTGTTTATGCAAGGCGACTTAATGGTGCCTTATCGCCATAACTTTCATAAGGTTTATCAACTTACCGAAAAAGTATTGCCAAGCAACACAGATACCCGCATTCCTAGCCAGCAAGAATACTGCAGGCACTTAATCCAGCGCTACTTAAATGCTAACGGCATTGGTCTGGTAAGCGAAATGAGCTATCTACTTAAGAACCTAAAAGGCCCCTTGAATCATTGTTTAAAAGACATGTTATTAAACGGAGAGGTCATTAAAGTAGCGGTTGCTGGGCAAACTTATTACGCGCTAGAAAACAGCTTAAACTTACTCAACAAACCGCTGGCTCGCAGCAAGCTAAAGATTTTGTCGCCCTTCGACAACCTAGTAATTCAACGTAAGCGTCTACAGCAGTTGTTTAATTTCGATTATCTTATCGAATGCTATGTGCCAAAAGCCAAGCGCCAATACGGCTATTTTTGTTTACCTATTTTGTGGGAAGGCCAACTAGTCGCAAGAATGGATTGCAAAGCCGAGCGCCAAACTCGCACCTTGCACATTTACAACTTGGTATTGGAACCAAGCCTTAAAGACATAACAAAGTTTAGCGAGGCCTTAAGCAAAGAACTTAACGTTTTTATGCAGTTTAACCAATGTGAACATTTACAAGTTCATCAAACATCTGAACGCCCACTAGCTAAAACCTTAACTCAGCATTTCACTAACGGCATGTAACAGGAGCTAAAGCACTACCATTGTTAAGTAGCCCCCGAATAGGGCTACTTACAGATTCAATTATTCTTGCTTATGCGAATCCCAATCGCCTAAAGGCCACATTTTCTTAGCCCAAATTAGGGTTCTGTTGATGCTCGCTTCGCTAACTCCCATTGCACGCAGCTGAGGAATTAAACGAAAAGTATTGCGTCCCTGGTGAGCTCCCCACTCAAATGGCCAAGGCCTGCCAGTGCCGTCGAAACACTCGTCACAAGCAGTAATATCGTTACTATCAGGTTGCTCAACCACTCTGTTTTGATTAGCTGCGGCCCACTCTTCTGCGGTGCCGTTTTCAGCATCTTCTGCTAAATCAATCAACATCGCATCAATCAGCTGTCGCCAAAGGTCAAGGCCAACGCCAGAGGGGAGTGAAGTATCACCACGTTTGTTCGACCACAAATAAAAAGGTTGAGCGGTGCGCAGATCTAAGCCAGCTTCTACCCCATATTGACCGTTTGTTTGCTGCTGACGCATTTTTATCATGCCAGCCCAATAACGAAAACTTTGTGGTTCTGGTGAAGCAGTATGTAAATCTTCAACAAAACCAATGGTGTAAATAAAGTGGCTAGGTGCTGTACGTCGATAGCCAGGATTAATAACTAGCTGTAAATGGTACCAAGCGGTACTTTCATACTCACCAACCAACTCATGTTGATAGGTGAAATTACGCGAGCGATATCCCAAAAAGTGCGGAGCCCTAAAAAACACATTTTGCCCGTCAACCACCCAACCTCTAGGTTCACTAGCATCAACACAGGTGCCTCCTGCACATATCGGGGTGGTTAATTCAGCAGAGCGCTCTTCTAGATTATTGCCATGGTTTAATTCCCATAATTTGACAGTAATCCAAGCACCTAAACCTTGTTTAGCCAACTCTACGGCCCATACTTTTTCTGGATCATAACGGGTATTTTCACAGTCATCCGGGTCTATGCCTGGTGCACTAATTGCCAAAGAATCCGCGATATAGCCATCGGCAGCCCTAAAAGAATCGCCATTACGTATGTTTTGAGTAAAACAAGTTCCCCCTCGGCCAGACCACGCCTTAAGCTTGTTAAACATATTTCCCATGGCCTGTGGGCTTAGATTGTCTTTAGCTTGCTGGTAGATGTAATCATAAAATGGCTGGTCGATAGCATTGCCTTTGTCGTCAGCTAACACCGCATCGGCGCTTAAGTCATAAGCATCAGAAGGGTGAATAAACGGCAGCCATTGATTCCAATCAGGCATTTGCAGTGCCACTGGAAGCTCGCGCATATTGAGTTGGCCAAAGCGCGAAGCCACCTCGCTCACGGCAGTATCTTCAGGGAACAAGTAAGGCTTCATATCACTGTCTTTATCAAGAACAGCGCTTAAACCAGCGCCCGCTGCCCATTCAAATACCGGGCGCTCGTCTATACCAACTCCTGGTTGGTAGGGTGGGTTCCAAGGGCGCGCATATTGAGACGTGGCAATCGGCAAACTGCGAATGTAAGCCGCTATCTGCTCGCCTTGTTTATAAGACAAGCCATGAAAAGTAGAACGTTTGATGATCGAGTAATTAGAGTAGTTAAAATAAGCTAAATCGCGTCCACTCTCCGCATGGCAGTCTGCACAAGAGGCATTGATTTGCCCATTACTACTGCCTGCTCCGGATAACTGCCCATCTAAAGAGTCAATAAACGGATCGTATAGTACCTTATTGGCACGCCACCACTGCGACCCTAAACGCACGTCATCGTCATCATTGCTAGTAACAGGAGCAGCCCAATCTTCAGGATTATCGTAAGTAAATAACGCATCATCTAATACCGATTCAGTGGCATCCTCTCCGCGCAACAAGTTGAACGCTAACACCCTAAAACCAATAGATTTTTTGTCAGCATTAACATGCTCAAAAGTAATGGTATTGCGGCCTTGAATTAAACCGGAGACAGGAAGTGTAAAACTTACTGTCCTAAAAGCACCACCTATACCCCCATAGCCAGCAGCTGGCCCTTCAAGCTCTATGTCCATGTTACCTACCACGCTGGCACTATCGCTTAGTGTGTAATGCTTAATCGAAATTAACTCTCCTCCGTTAATACGAACACCCGCTTTAGTGATTAAGGGATTAGCGTCCAGCGCATGATCATGATATCCACAAGCATGGCATTGCAGATGAAGGTGACTAATTCCCACTGCGTTCTCAAGCGCAAAAGACTTCACGACTTGAGTACCACTAGGACCAAATACTTCAAGGGGCAAGGATATTAGCTCTGGCTCTGGCTCTGGCTCCGGCTCCGGCTCTGGCTCTGGCTCTGGTTCAGGCCCTGGTTCAGGTTCAGGCTCTGGTTCAGGCCCTGGTTCAGGTTCAGGTTCTGGTTCAGGCCCTGGTTCAGGATCTGGATCTGGATCTGGATCTGGCTCTGGCTCTGGCTCTGGCTCTGGCTCTGGCTCTGGTTTAGGGCTGGGTACTGTTTCTGTATTCCCTGATTGAGAGCTTTCAGCGTTATCATCGGCGCTGCCACACGCAGACAAAAGCGAAAATAACAACAAAATCAGGCCACATTTTAGGTGATGTCGAGTTAGCATTTTATTAGATCTCATTATATTTACCGTTATCGAATCAGCTTAAATAACAAGCAACCCGAGCAGAGATCCAGTTCACATTTTATTCGGCTTAAAGTCTATCAAGCTTAGTCATTTGACTATTTGTATGCCAACAAAGTGGGAGGTGCATCACACAATATAGACCAGGCCAACCTTAAGTAAATATATGATATTTAAGTATTTTTAATGTTATTTCACATTCTGTGATGTTTCCTAAGGGTAAGCTTAAGGCCGCTTTTTACAAGCCAACGAACTAGTGTCCAATCTGCGGCTAGGGATTACGTTAGCAAGGGTAAAACAGAACTAAACCACTGATATTGGTGAGTACTATTATTAAAACCTACGATTTAAACCAGCAATAAACTGGCGACGATCGCCACCAAAACCTACATATTCAAACATGGCTGACCAATAAGCATTAAAGTTGAAGTTAGCTCCAACTAGACCCTGCCATTTATCGGTATTTTCTTGGCGAATTTTGTAGTCGATAGAGAGATCCGTGCCGGGAATTGGCTGGTTACCGTCGATGCGTAATTCACTATCCAAATAACTTACGCCGCCATATACCGCTAAGCTGCGGTCATCCTCAAATTGGAACAATTTGCCAGCCCGCGGCACAGCGCTAAACACAATACCATCGCTGTTGGTTCTGTCCATATCGGCGTAGGTAAAAGTGAGCGGCACTGCCAAAAAGTAAGAGCGCCAACCGCCGGCTAATACCGTGCCAACACTATAGCTATAGCCGTCTACGTCTACATTCACATTAAACGGCACCGTTTCTTTACCTTCTAATACGCGACAAGCAGGGTGGCTAATAATGCCGGAACAATCTATTTCTAACTGCTCCAGTAAATCATCACCGTTAAGCGCAAAATTGACGTTGGCTTCGCCGGTAATTCGGCCAAAGGTGCCAAATACATTCATAAAAGGAAATATCCAAGCATCCACTTTAATCTGTGGCGTTTGGGTGTGGTTATCATTATCGCTAAAGGCGACAAAATCGATGGGTACATTGGCACCACTGCCACCGGCACCCACTTCTAACTCATCGAGATCCATGTGCTGATAGGTATCGACATAGATAAAACTAATGCCAATAGGCAAGGGAAGATCGTAGCCCAAATCAATCACTCGCTGCCCATAAAATGGCAATACCCGGTCCCATTTTCGTGGTGAGTGCTCAGTTTGGCTGCCCGGTGATTTAGTATCGCGCATGGGTAAGGTGGTTTTGTTTAAGCCGCTATCGGTAAGTTCTTCATTGCGCGATAAATTTACCAATACCGCAGAGCCCGAAACATTAGCTCCGCTATCGTTCACCACATATGCTGGAATGTTGTGTTGGTTCACTTCTATGGTACTAGCATAAGTTTGGCCGCTTTCCCCCAAACGCCATTCGGCCGACACGCCAGTGCCCCAACCACCTTGAGTAAAGGCGTCTATACTCTGCTGATCTTCGAACAGGCCAATAATGTAATAGGAGCTTAAACCCAAGCCCACGCCTACATCGTAGCGCTCCACGTCCATATAGGTAATGCTGTCGTCTTGCTTATTGTAAAGAGCACCCAAGCCGCTGGACTTGCCTAACACTGGTACCTTAAAGCTAGATAGCTCAGAGGAGAAGTAGCCTTCGGCTTGGTCGAGTTCTTGCTGTAGGTTGGGATTTAGTGCTACCAAGCGCTCAATAGCCGTTTTGGCTTGTTGCTCAACTTGCTGTCGCACAGCCTCTCGCTCACCGCTTGGAATCACGGTTTTGCTAGAACAAGCAGCCAAGGTAAACAGGGCAAATATGCCAAGGCAAAAGCCTAGAGGATTTCTCATTACTATCCTTGTTGCGTTGAAGCTGCATCCTGCAGCCCAATTTAGTGAAGAGGCGATCTGCTAATCGCTATGAATCAACAATAAGCAATTGCTCAAATTTCTTCAATTTTAATTCGAATTACCTGCTCTTGCCCAGTTAGTTTAATTTTAGCGTCTTGGTAGCTTGGTGGGCCAAATTTCCCCTTGGGGTTGTTACTCATTCCAGTCGGCTCTTTGGGAATGCCAAACCAATTGGTATCAAGAACTCCGTTAGCATTTTTATCATGATAAACGTTTATCGCACACTCGGATGAGAGGGGGTCACTCACGCTAATGCGTAACTCACCGTTAGCCACATTTTTTACTGGCACGGTTTTACTAAAAATAGGCTGCTTTAAGTAGCTTTCACTAGAGTCCCATACTCTAAGCACTATTTGCCCTTCTGCCGAACTTACCCCCACTACATCGATATGCACATCTGCAGCAAAGACATAGCATGGCAGTGTTGCGATGAGATACGCCCAATTTTTCATACAACGCCAACCTCTAATTAACCAACACAACATGCAGGCCATGCTCGCTTAGCTCTTTTTAACTATGGCTGATTAATCCGTTTACTAAAACGCCATGTCGCCAATAGTAACAACAATGCCATCTCATATCCGCTGCTACCGCCACCACTTTCTGAACCTTGGCTAGGCTGTTCTGGGTCTGGGTCTGGGTCTGGGTCTGGGTCTACAGTTTGGTCCTTAATGGTTACAACAACTGTATTATTTTCACCTAACAGTGCGTTGCTAGGTGCTTGCAAAGTTATCACCAAGGTTTCATCACCCTCAAGCAATGCATCGGCAAGAGCCTGCACCTTTAACAAACCTTCGGTTCCAGCATTAATCGTGATATCACCAGCGCTTAGCTTATGATCGTTACTATCGGCAGTACCGCTTAGTTGATAGGGAATAATTACCGGATAGGTAGCTGCGGCCGTAGATAAATTAAGCCTAAGCGTTATTTCTTGGCCTTCGTTAAGCTCAACATTTGAAACAGCAAAGTTAACTAAAGGCAGGCTCACTTCGGGATCAAGGCAATCTTCTCCAGGCAGGCCGTAACAGCCATTACCTGTAGGACCCAGCTTACGATCCCAATCAATACCCGCCACCCAATTGGCATTGTCGCCGCCACGTTCGTAAGCACCTACATCGGGTTTACCATCTAATACATCGTCGGTAATGCCGGATATCACCCTGCCCACATCGATGGGGCTAGCGTTAGCTTTAAGGCGAAAGTCTCCATTTTCATAATCCTCAAACGGCGAGTCAGCCACCGTTAGGTTATTTTGTTTATCCGATTGCGGCTCCCACGAGCTTTTATCCGACAAGTTGTTCCATACATTTACATTAGAAAACTCTGTTCCCTCTTTATGCCACGCGCCCATGGTGGCACTGCCGTTCCATAAAGTATTGTTGTAAATGTTAATGTCGGTGCCATTCCAGTTAATTTGAATATTCGACCACTCGGTATTCCAAATTACGTTGTGGTGAACCTCAAAACCGGCCGCATCGTTATCTAAATAAATACCCGCCGCTTTGCTTTTACTACCCGATGAATAAGCATCATGCAGCCAGTTATGGTGAATTTCGCTGTTGCTTGGGCCACCCACGGTGTAAAACAAGCCACAATCATCGGCAATCAAGTTACTGCGCGACACATCGTTATAGGCATACTCAGCATTGTTATTAAAAGCTTGAATCGCATCGCGCCCAGCGCGAGTAATGGTATTGTTAAGTACCTTAGTATTGTTACCACCACGGGCATTGATAATCGCGTCGTAGTTACCCAAGTAATTAAAATCATGAATGTAAGAGTTAATAATTTGGGTATTTTCAGCCGAATCATAAATGCCAGTGCCCGAGCCAAAACCAATTTCACTTTTTTCGATAACATTGTTTAGCGAGTTATATTTACCCCAATCGCTACGAATATTAATACTCTGATTATTCGAAGAAAATCCACTAACCACACCCAAGGTATAGTTACCGTACAAACTGGTTACACCGTAAATATGGTTATTGGATGCACCATTAGTAATCTCGATAGACCCACCAAACACCGCCAAGTTTTTAATATGAATGTAACTGCGTGCAGATAAATCGATGGTTTGTTCACGTTTGCGCATCTGTACTTGGTTATCGCTAGGCATTACGCCATTGGGTAGCTGCACATATAGCTTTTTAGTGTCAGCATCAAAGTACCATTCGTTTTGGTAATCTAAGGCTTGTTTAATCCCCTGCAGAAAAAAGTCGCCACCGTCGGCAGGGGCATGAAAAGTGCGGATCCAAGTAGGGTTTTTATCCAGTTCAAAACTCACTTGGGTAGGAGTGCTACTGGTAATAAATGCGCGCCACGTTGTCCAACCAGAGCCCGGCTTATCTCCGTAAAAATACAGCGAACCGCCTTTCGACCAATCTGCATCGGGGATGCCCGGTGCGTAATCTAGATAGGCGTTATTGGCAACATCGCTGCCGCTACCACCGGTATTTCTTAAAGAGTTTTGGGTAAAAGGGTCACCATCCACATTATTTGGCCAACGCGCCAAATCCATTGCAGTGTTGCCTTGCATAACAAAATTGGACTGGCCTAAATCCCAGCCAACGTCGGCAACGTAAATATTTTCAGCGTCTAGTGACCAACCATTCACCGCTTCCATGGCGGTAATAATCACTTTCTCATCTTGGTAAGGCTGAAATACAATCGGCTGATCAACAGTGCCAGAATGGCTAGGGCGTAATACTTCGTGGTAACTACCTGCTCTAATGTTTACCACGTCACCCGCTTGCGCCAGCTCAGCGGCTTTAGCAAGCGTTAAAAAAGGGCTGGCCAAGGTGCCCGCGTTAGCGTCGTTGCCGTTAGTAGCAACATAATAATTAGCTGCACTAAGTGGAAAACACACAGCTAATAACGCCACTAACATCCCTGTTTTTGATAAGTTCCTTTGCACCACGCGCTCTCATTATTATTACTTTTAATATTAGTGAGCGGAACTCTATACTAATTAAGACAAACGATCAATTTATTATAAAACAAAGACTTAAATTGTATTATATATATTTAGAAAGGGCCGAGAGCGTCATATTGAGAACAACTGTTAGATTGAGTTTAGGTAAAGCCAGGGGGTTAATAAGCAGGTGTTGCAAGCCATTAAACTTGGCTAAGGAAACGCAGCTTGAGATAAAGCGAAATTGGCTCCCTCACCAAACGATGTAAAGTAACTCAGATCCTTATTATTTATTCCTTTTGTTCAGAACTAGCAGCAGAACTCACCCCACCATAAACATCAATGGTTAAGCCACGCTCTTTTTCATAGTTTTTTGGCGTAAAGCCTAACTGCTTTTTGAGATGTCGAATCAAATGAGGCTGATCGCTAAAGCCAAACCTAAACGCGATATCTACCCAATCTAGCTCTGCTGATTCACGCTGGTATACATACTCCAACATCGCCTCCAAGCGATTCATCGATTGGCATTGTTTAAGCGTTAGCCCGGTTACCCGCTGAAAACTTCTCTCCAAGGTTCGCTGCGAGCAGTAAAGTTGCTCACCTAGATCTGAAATTGCGCTTTTGTCCAGATATTGCAGGGCTTTACGGGTAATTTTACTGTGCTGATCCTCATTGCCCTCTGCTAACCATGACACAAGCAGAGAATCTAAGTGTTTACCGCACCGTTCTGCATTATCTCGCGCCAATGCAATCAATGCGTTCTCATCTAAACCTAGCAGTTTGAATAAACTTGAACCTTTAACAGGCTCTACCTTATCAAGTGCCAACGGATGAGCAGTGAAATGAGGCACACTATATAGCGCACCAACATGAAACTTTACTCCAAGGTGAACAAAGGGTTTTGAGTGATCTAACGCCAAGGTTTGTTGGTGTGGATACAAGCAATGACTGCCTTCACCCACAGCGATACCTGGGTTTAGATCGTAATGATACGTTTGGCTCGGCGGGGAAATGATTAAATGCGCCGAAGGATCTGGATTCAGTTTAGGATACTGGTAAGCAGTAGAGTCTGGCGTTTTTTCGATTAACCAATAGCATTCAACATATTTAGCAACAATTAACGACTGTGGTGGCTGTAACCAATGAATCATGCCGCTCTCCGCCTATTTTAAGGGACTCACCACAATATAAGCTTGGTAGCCACACATCACAAATACCCTTACTAACTACCTGCAAGGGTTTGTTGGTTTACTGTTGGTCAAACTCAATTTGAATAATACGGTTTAGCGGTGTTAAGCCTGCCCGTTTAATTGCTTTTTGTGCCCCAGTATTAACACGTTCGGTGGAGCACATAGGGCTTAAACCGCGCTCATTAGCAAGCGTAACCAAGCTGCTAAGTACTTGGGTAGCAATACCTTTTCCACGCTGAGATTGAGCAACAATCATACCTAGGTCAGCGTAATCAGTTTGGTATTCATCAAACAAACGACACTCACCCGTTGCCAGTAACTCGCCTTCAAGCCAGTAACCAAACAGCTCATTACGCTTGATTAGATTGCCAAAGTATCCGCTCAACCACTGCTCTGGTGCACCTATATTGCTTGCTGCAAATTCAACAAACTGATCAAGTTGCTCTGGCTGCGCCAATGTGAGCTTAAGCGCGCTCTGATTACTCCTGGAGCCTCGCTGTACTTGCTGATACATCAGCGCATTCACGGTAAATGCCGACGAGTTGTCAAAGCAAAGCGACAAGTATTGAGGCTCTGCAGTACTCACAAATGCGCCTTTTACTTCACCAATTACTGCACTATTTTGCTCTGCAATTAAGGTAAATAGTTCTTTAGCATCGCTGTTAGCGTTTGGCGCTAAATAGAACTGCAGCATATAGCCTTCGCCATTAATGCAACAGTAGCCTACTAATGCCTCATGCTCATAAAACCCAAAATGAGCAGCCATAGGCGCAAAGCCAAAGTGCCACATACCATCGAGCGGAGCCGTTGATTGAGCAAAATAATCTTGCTTTAGTTTGCTAAGTTGTTGTTGGTTTTCAACTGGTTTAATTTCTAACATCGTTTTTGCCTAACGTCTGCTGATATACATGAAAGCCGTAATCCATTTCCTAAGAAATGTCTCGCTTTCGGATGCCACAAATATTAGTCATTACGGCAGAGTTAAGATTGAAAAAAAACGACAGTTTCATGGCCAGTTACCTACCTTAGGCACGAATGGACATTGGAAAAGGAACGGATCATAAGCCAGAGCAGCTTGCTGCTAATTAAAATAACTCTGACCTCCTTTATTCAAACCGTGAACGAAGCGAAACCAGCCCGTGTTGCAGGTTCGCTCCTAAATGCTTGGTTATGTGTTTACTCTAACACCTGATAATGCCGCTCAACATTTACTGTCATCTTTCCCCAGTGAGATGCTTTCACTCTGGCTTGATGGTACTCAAATGCAGACTTATCTCGAAACTCTTCGTAAACATCAAAGCGAAGTGGATTTTCCAAGCTTTCAGTAACATCAAACCTAATACAACCAGGCTCTTCCAAGCTAAGGCGCTTGTGATTAACCAACTCACTTTTAACGATGTCAAGCTCCGATTCAGGAACGATGATGAAGCCTTTCAATGTTACTTTTGGCATAAATTCCTTATTACGCAACAACCACTACTCACGTTAATGACAACCACGCTAACTCGCTCGAAACGCTCAAACTTGATTGTTCACCGCATACAAAAAAGCCCTGCTAGCATTAACATAGCGGGGCTTTTTTAAGCTTAGTTTAAGTAGCTTTACTCAACCGTTACCGATTTAGCTAAGTTTCTAGGCTGGTCTACGTCGGTGCCTTTAATCAGGGCTACGTGGTAAGACAACAACTGCATTGGCAAGGTGTACACAATAGGCGCAATTAGCTCATCGACATGTGGAACATTAATCACGCGCATGGTTTCGTCGCTTTCAAACTTAGCGTCTTTATCAGCAAATACATACAAGATACCGCCACGAGCACGTACTTCTTCTACGTTTGATTTAAGCTTTTCTAACAGCTCGTTGTTAGGTGCAACCACAATAATTGGCATTTCTGCATCAATTAGCGCGAGTGGGCCATGCTTTAACTCCCCCGCAGCGTAAGCTTCGGCGTGAATGTAAGAAATCTCTTTCAGCTTAAGCGCACCTTCCATGGCAATTGGGTATTGAGTACCGCGACCAAGGAATAAGCTGTGGTGCTTATCGGCAAAATCTTCGGCTAGCTCTTCAATAGCGCCGTCTAGCGTCAAAGCTTGTTCAATTTTGGCAGGTAGCGATTGTAGTGCACCCACAATGCGCGCTTCCAAGTCTGCTGATACATCTTTATTACGACCAATCGCCGCAACCAGCATTAATAAACCAGCAAGCTGAACCGTGAAAGCTTTAGTTGAAGCAACGCCAATTTCGGTGCCGGCTTTCATCAAGTAAGCCATGTCTGATTCACGCACTAAAGATGAACCATCAACATTACAAATGGTTAAGCTTGAGGTGTAGCCTTGTTCTTTAGCTAAGCGCAATGCTGCCAGCGTATCGGCCGTTTCACCACTTTGCGAAAGGGTAACCAGCAAGCTGTTTTTAGGCGTAAATGACCTGCGGTAACGAAACTCTGAGGCAATCTCTACGTTACATGGAATACCGGCCAATTCTTCAAACCAGTAGCGCGCTACCATGCCTGAGTTGTAAGAAGTACCACAAGCAATAATTTGCACATGCTCAATGGTAGGTAGAATCTCAGCGGCTTTAGGACCAAAAGCACTGTCTAGCACTTTGCCGGCTTGTAAGCGACCTTCTAAAGTACGTTGAATCGCAATTGGTTGCTCGTAAGTTTCTTTTAACATGTAGTGGCGATATTGGCCTTTGTCACCGGCATCATGTGATGCAGTAGACTCACTAATTTCGCGCTCTACCGGCTCGCCATTCTCATCAAAAATACTTACGCCTTGGCGAGTAACTTCGGCTACGTCACCTTCTTCTAAGAAGGCAAAACGGCGAGTTACCGGTAGTAATGCTAATTGGTCAGACGCAATGAAGTTTTCGCCAACACCATAACCAATAACCAGTGGGCTGCCAGAGCGTGCTACCACTAAACGGCTTGGGTCGCGTTTATCGGCAATCACCATGCCGTAGGCACCTTCTAACTCGGCCACTGCCGATTGCACCGCTTCTACCAAACTTTGGTGATGTTTAATCTTGTGTTCAACCAAGTGAACAATCACTTCGGTGTCGGTATCAGAGGCAAAGGTGTAGCCTTTGGCAATAAGCTGCTCACGAAGTTCGGCGTGATTTTCGATGATACCATTGTGCACAACAGCAATGGTTTCACATGAAACATGTGGGTGAGCGTTACGCTCACTAGGCTCGCCGTGGGTGGCCCAACGGGTATGCGCAATACCGGTGCCGCCAAGTACAGGGTTGCCTTCTAAGGCGTCGGCGAGTTCTTGTACTTTACCTAAACGGCGCACTCGGCTTAATTCGCCATCGGCAGTGATGGTTGCTACACCCGATGAGTCGTAACCACGGTATTCTAGGCGGCGTAGTCCCTCAACCAAAATATCTGCTACATCACGCTGAGCTACCGCTCCTACAATTCCACACATAGTTATTTCCTTGTCGATAAAGTTATTGGGCTATTACCACATTAACGCCCTGAGCACGGATTTGCTCAGCCACGCTAGGCTCTAGCTGATTGTCTGTTACTAAAGTTGAGATCTTCGACCATGCCAACTCTAGGTTATGAATTTTTCTGCCAATTTTATTGGACTCGGCCAGTACCACGACTTCGCGGGCGACCTCGGCCATTACTTGGCTTAAACCGACTAATTCATTAAAGGTAGTCGATCCTCGCGCTACATCGATGCCATCTGCGCCAATAAACAATTGGTCGAAGTCGTAAGCACGTAATACTTGCTCGGCCACTTGGCCCTGAAACGCTTCTGAATGAGTGTCCCAGGTGCCACCGGTCATCAAAAGTGTCGGCTCGTTTTCTAATTCTCGTAAGGCGCCAGCAATGCTCAAAGAATTCGTCATTACCACCAAACCTTCTTTTTCTGAAAGCTCTGGCAGTAGCGCAGCGGTAGTGCTGCCACTATCGATAATTATTCTATTATGATCACGAATTAAGTCTGCAGCAGACTGGGCAATCGCCTGTTTTTGCTTGGATACTTGCTCGTCGTGCGGTTCGTTTATCAATTCTTTAGGAATAGGCACTGCACCGCCATAACGTCTTAGTAACAAGCCGTTAGCTTCTAGACTAGCTAAATCCTTTCGAATCGTAACTTCTGAGGTTTCAAAAGCGTGAGCAAGTTCATCAACCTTCACTTCGCCGAGGTCGGCGAGGCGATCTAAGATAAGGCGACGGCGCTGCTGAGTGTTTCGTTTGATCATAATGCCATTAGCTAAGTTTCGAATCGAAACTTATTATAGTTAAGCGAAACTTAAGATCAAGCCGAGTTGTTAAAAAATTACTCTTTGCTTTGTTTGGCCGGTGGCGCAAACAATAAACGCCAGCGTTGAGCGATGCTTAAGCCCGGCGCACTGGCTTGGATAAACATGCAGCGCCACTCGCTAAAAGTAACTACGATGGGGTTAAAACTGTTCACTGGCTGTGTAATGCCGTAGTCAACGGTTTCAAGTTCTGGTTCAAAACTGCCAAACAGCCTGTCCCAGATAATTAGTACTCCCGCATAGTTTTTATCAATATATTGCGGGTTGCGCCCATGGTGTACGCGGTGATGAGATGGAGTGTTAAATATCCACTCCAAAGGGCCCAACTTCTTAACTGCTTGAGTATGTACAAAAAACTGCAAACCCAAGTTAAGCAGTACAATAAACACCACCCAATGCGGCGCAAACCCAATAATTACCAGCGGTAACCAAAATAGCCACATTCCCGCTAGTGGGTACATTAAGCTTTGGCGAAAGGCGGTGCTAAAATTCATATTCTCGGAACTATGGTGAACCACATGAGCCGCCCACATCCAACGTACTCGATGGCTAGCGCGGTGAAACCAGTAATAACAAAAATCTTGAGCGATAAATAAGCCAACAAAACTTAGCGCTGTCATATTTATATCGAACAGCCGCCAGCCAAACAGGCTTAAGTAAATTTGGCTCACTAGCAAACCCATTAAAATATCACTGAGCTGATGCATGCCCGCTAACACCAGATTACACAACAGCTCTATAGGCTGATACTGAGCAGAACGAGGTAGTTTTTGGCGCACATTTCCCCAATACCACTCTAGCCCCATACACAATAAAAACAGCGGTGCTAAAGCCATTAACAAGTATTCGGGATGAGCGATTAACATAGCAAAATCCATTTACTTTCCTTATATCGCTACCAACGAGCAAAGTGATCTTCGGTTAAGCCTAATACGTCTTGTAGTTGGTGTGTTTGGCCATGTTGGCATACTAGTGTGCCGCTAAAATGCCCCATATATTGCCGAAAGTTGCTCTTAAGCAACCACAGGTTTAAACGTTCTTGGCGGCAATTTAAGGGAGTAAACCTAAGATTTACTCGACCGTCGGCTGAGTAAATGTGCCAAGGCTGATGTGGCTTGCTAGTTTCACTTGCTAGGCTGCGTTTAAAGCTAAAATGCACCGGGCCAAGCAAATGCTTCTCTCCATCAATCCATAAGGCATTTTCATTACAGCCGGTTTCGTTTACCCCTGCGGCGAGGTTTAAGCCAATGCAGGTCTGATTTAAACGAGTAGAAAAACTTGCCCAGCGCCAAGAGGTTTCTCGGCGCATATAGCCCGCCGAGAAATCATAAGCGCCTAAGGCTGTCGCCAAATTCTGTGTTTTACCGTTTACCAACAAATGGCCAGCCACCGGCAAAGCATTTTGCTTTTGGGTATAAGTCCAACCGGAATAGCCAGTAGGGCCGCACATGGCCATGCATTGTTGCTGATTGGCTGGAGTTATTGTTAACTCGGCTTCTAAAAACGGTGTGTTGGCTCGGATGTGCCATTGCCCTTCAACTATTTGAATCTGTAGTGAATGTTTGCCTTTTAGATAAGCCAAACTATTTACCGGACTTGGCTGGGTGCCGTAACCCATGCCACAAGGCTTAAGCCAGGTGTGCTCTTGCAAGGTTTGGCTAGGGATATGAAACACGTAACAAAAGCCACTGCCTAGATAGCGAATATCTGCCAAGGCAAAGCCCAAAATGTATTCATCGCAATTAATGCTCACAAACTGAAACTGCTTGTAATGAAAATGCTTTGCCCAAAGCGACGCAGGTTTGTCCATCACATTGGTATATACAAAATTTGCCAAACCCAACTGGCTAACCGGACCGTTAAAGTGACCAAAGCTAAGTTCTCCATTCGCCGCGATTAAGCTACTAGGAGCTGAAATAAGTTGTTGGGAGTTTTGCATTTACCAAACCTTTAACGGTTACATTTTATTAACATTTATTAGCTAAGCAGAGTTTGAGTAAATATTCTAAAATGGAGTGATTGCTTTGTGAGCCAGCTTGCAAGAAAACAGCTGATACCGAGAAAATGTCGTGATAAGCCTCTAAGCAGAAGCCCAAACTCAGAATATCGATTCGAAAAACCAATAAAAGCTAGCTAAAAACACCTAAAAATGTGATTTTGAAAACACTTTCAACCATTAACGTGATGCAGATCACTTAATTTTTGTGGATTAAATCACCTTTTGTATTCACAATCTCGGCAACTTTCAAACCATCTGGTTAGACCAGATAAAAACCCTTCTCACCATCAGGTAAGTCCATGAATACAAACAAACCAAAATTACACTTTTGGCAAATCTGGAACATGAGTTTCGGTTTCCTAGGTATTCAATTTGGCTTTGGTTTACAAAATGCCAACGTAAGTCGAATCTTTGAAACCCTAGGCGCTAGCATCGATCAAATCCCAATTTTGTGGCTAGCTGCGCCAGTAACAGGATTACTTATTCAACCGATTATCGGTTATATGAGTGATAGAACATGGAATGGTTTAGGTCGTCGTCGCCCCTACTTTTTAGCTGGCGCGATCATGTCTTCTCTCGCATTAATCATTATGCCTAACTCGCCTTATCTTTGGATGGCAGCAGGCATGTTGTGGATACTAGATGCCTCGATTAACGTTTCAATGGAACCGTTTCGCGCTTTAGTTGCTGATAACCTTCCTTCAGAACAGCGTACTCAAGGCTTTGCGGTGCAAACCTTCTTTATTGGTGTGGGTTCAGTAATTGCTTCTGCCATGCCGTATGTACTAGCTAACTGGTTCGGCATTGCCAACACTGCCCCAGAAGGGGTTATTCCGCCATCGGTTAAAATCTCATTTTATGCTGGTGCCGTGGTATTTTTTGGCGCTGTTTTATGGACCGTTCTCAAAACCAAAGAATACAGCCCAGAAGAAATGGAGCGCTTTGAAGGCGCAGAGCCAGAACAAGACCAAGAAACGCGCGAAGGTTTTGCTGAAGTTTGGGCTGATGTGAAGAAAATGCCTACAACCATGCGCCAACTAGCCGTTGTGCAGTTCTTCTCATGGTTTGCTCTATTTGCCATGTGGATCTACACCACCTCGGCGGTAACTAGCAGCGTTTACGGCGCCACCGATACCTCTTCAGCCCTTTATAACGAAGGTGCAGACTGGGTAGGCTTATGTTTTGCCATGTATAACGGTGTTAGTGCTTTGGCTGCCTTTGCGCTACCTTGGTTAGCTGCACGCAGCAGCCGCAAAGTAGTGCACGCCCTATGTTTAACCTTGGGCGGCGTAAGCTTAGCCGGCATGTACTTTATTAACGATCCAAAAATGTTAATGCTTAACATGGTAGGTATTGGTTTTGCCTGGGCGAGTATTTTATGTATGCCTTACGCCATTTTAGCGGGTTCTTTACCTAGCAAAAAAATGGGCTTTTTTATGGGCGTGTTTAACTTCTTCATTGTTATTCCACAAATTTTGGCGGCCGGTATCTTAGGTTACTTCACCCGCGAATTCTTTGGTGGCGACTCAATGATGGCCTTGGTATTAGGTGGTGCATCTATGGTAGTAGCGGCTTTGGTTACCTTAACCGTAACCGACCGAGACGACCCACAATTAGCCAATCAAGACGCCGAGCTAAACCAAGCACAAACCGCATAAACAAACTGTCTATGCCAAAAAGGGTGAGCCAAGGCTCGCCCTTTTTATTTGCAAAAATCACCAATAGGTCGATCGAAACGTCTTATGGCAACGTTATATAAGCTGAACCTTTGAACAAGGAGTCAGCACCATGAGCCAGCATATTTTCAAAGTAGGCATGCGTTGTATTTACGACAACGGTGAAGCCCTAATAGACACCTTAGATGAAAGAAACAATGTCGCATTGCTTCGCGACCAACATACCGGCAACTTGCATACCCGCGCCTACCACGACCTATTTCCCGATGATGAGCAGTTTCATAGCGAAAGCGATACATACTACTAAGCCAATATTTACTCACAAAAAAGCCGAGCTAAGCTCGGCTTTTTTATTTATCTGAAGACTACTCTTCGTCCCACTCAAAATCAGGGGCTTCGTCTGGATTAGCGCGGTATTTAAGCTGCATACCGTGTAAGAAGTTACGCATGATTTGATCTTTACACAGGCGGTAATGCTTATGATCGGGTTTGCGGAAAAAAGCACTTAATTCATGTTTGCTTAGCTGAAAACCGGTTAGCCCTAGTACCTCTAGCATATCTTCTGCTTTCAGGTTTAAAGCAATCTTTAGCTTCATCAAAATGAGATTATTATTAAGGCGCTTTTCTGGCTCGGGTTGCGGGCCTTCGCGCTTACCGCGTTTTTCGTTAATTAAGCCATTAAGAAAAATCGCTAGGGTTTTATCATTCAAATTGCGATAAGCGGCGTCATCATCTTTTTTCAACCAATCACTCACTTCTGCGCGGCTCACTGTTAACTCAGCTTGCGCAAAAATGGCAATCATCTTGTTATCGTTAAAATTAAAACAGTAGCGAAGACGACGAAGAATATCGTTATTAGTCATGGATAGATCCCAAATAAAGTAAACCTACAGCCAACAGGCTGAAAAACCAGCAGGATTCTACGCTATCCGGCGGCAAGTAGATAGCGCTCCAGCCGCTTATTTATTGAGCGTAGTCAAAGGGTATGGTTAAAGCGAGCTACTCTACAAAGTTGGCTTTATTGGCCATTTTTCTCGGTAAGCTCATTTGATGGCGCTCTAACTCGCTGCGGCTAAACAAATACCGGCCTTTTTCAGCGGTTTTAGGCCCAAGGGTGTGCGGCTCTACATCGGTCGTTAATATTGTATGGGCCAACTCGCCGGCAATGCGTCCTTGCTCGTAACCAAACAGTACTAAGCCGCCAATGGTTTTATCTTTGCCCACGGCAAAATCCCAAAAGCCGAAAGGAGGCAGCGGTGTATGCTGCGACGACCACTTCAATACTTCATTTGCATCTACATATTTGTTTCGCTCGTCTCTCAAGGTGTGATAAAGGCCAAAGGCTATTGCATCAAAGCCTTCATCTTTTGCAGTAATAACCGCTTGCTGCCATGTGTCCCAACGGCTAATTAATCGCAACTCTACATCAACTCCAGACACTCGCAATTGCGTATCGCCGCCAAACATCTCCTGCAGTACCGTTTTAGCGGTGGTGCCGTCATCAAACAGAATAAGCATGCGATTTAAGCCATTCGGAAATAACGGTTTAATACTAGAAATTGAACGCTTGATTAAGGGTCGCTCTAAAACACCGGTAATATTGTGCCGCTGATGAACGTGATAACGGCGAGGATTATTATTAATGCCTAAATACACCACCGGCACCAAGGTTTTGGCAAACCGCGAACCGAGGTACTTTAGCGCATTATCGTCACCTAAAATAACTAGATCGGGTTTTACATCTAAGTAGCGTTGCCAAGCTAACTCGCCACGACTGCGGTGACGGGTAACCGGAAGCCGCTTAGTATCCATTTGAAAGTAAGTGAGTTGATAGTGTTCGCCAAGTACCGACTCTAAGCCTTCTATGTAACTTTTATCCCATGCGTATTCTTGGTGATAACTTTCTATCACCAAAATCTTTTGCTTGGCGAGTGCCCCAGCGGGCGCTAGCAGCAACAAAAAAACACAGAAAAATCGACCTAAAATGCTCACCAACTGTCTCATTCGTAAACGCTTTGGCTAAGTATAGTCAATGCCCATTTAAGGCACTGACTATTCACTAGATCTTGCTCAACTTAGCCACGATTATGAGGCTTATCTAATTGTAAGATAGGACCAACAGGAACCACTCCAGTGGGGTTAATCGTACTGTGGCTTTCATAGTAGTGCCGCTTGATATGGTCAAAATGAATGGTATCTGCAACCCCTTCAATTTGATAAAGCTCGCGCATGTAGCCATCAATGTTTGGGTAATCAATTATTCTCTTTAAGTTGCACTTAAAATGCCCCACATACACTGCATCAAAACGAATCAAGGTGGTGAATAAGCGCCAATCTGCCTCGGTGAGTTGTTCACCCAATAAATAGCGATTGTTTGACAAAGTTTGCTCTAAAAAATCTAAGCTCTCAAACAAGGGGAATACGGCTTCTTCGTAGGCTTCTTGGCTAGTTGCAAAGCCTGCTTTATACACGCCATTGTTAACGGTGTCGTAAATACGCTGATTAAGAGCATCAATCTCTTCGCGTAGCGCTTCTGGGTAGTAGTCACCTTGCTTGGCCCCAAGATCATCAAAGGCTGAGTTAAACATACGGATGATGTCGGCAGACTCGTTAGACACTATAGTCTGCTGTTGCTTGTCCCATAAAATGGGCACCGTCACTCGACCAGAGTAGTTAGCATCAGCAGCGGTATACACTTGATGTAACAGCTCGGCGCTGTTAATCGGATCGGCAACCACACCTTCGCCAGGCGCGAATGTCCAACCGTGTTCGCCCATAAACCAATGCACTACTGAGTAATCAATCATCTCTTCCAAGCCTTTAAGCTTGCGAAATATCATGGTGCGGTTGGCCCAAGGGCAAGCATGGGAAACATACAGGTGATAGCGCCCAGATTCAGCTTTAAACCCGGCTTTACCGCTTGGTCCGGCGCTACCGTCGGCAGTTACCCAATTACGAAACTGCGATTCGCTACGCACAAAACGGCCTTTGCTTTGTTTAGTGTCGTACCACTTGTCTTGCCATTTTCCATCAACTAATAATCCCACGGTTGCGCTCCTAAAATTTATTATTCTGAAAATCGTCAAATGCTTGTAATACTTGCTCTCGAGTATTCATAACAAAGGGGCCACCCCAAGCAATCGGCTCGTTAAGGGGCTCTCCCGTTACAACTAATACGCGGCTAGCATGCTGGCTTTGTAACAACAGTTGTTCACCTTCACTAAGCACGCCCAAGTGATAAGCAGTAATAGCCTGCGGGTTATCGGCAACCGTTACTTCCCCCTCAATCACGTAAACAAAACCTTGATGATGAGAAGGTAAATCTAGATTAACCTTTGCCCCTGCCACCAAACTAATATCTAAAAAGCTAGCTGCAGTGTGGCTAGTTTGCACCGCGCCAACTGTTCCGTTAGCCAGCTCTCCGGCAACTACTCTTATTACGTTGCCTTGCTCATCTTGGCTCAGTGGTATTTGCTCGGCGCTCAGCTCTTGATAATCTGGCGCCGACATTTTGTGCTCTGCAGCTAAGTTCACCCACAGTTGAAAACCTTTCAGTAGGCCATCTTGTTGCTCGGGCATTTCTGAGTGAATCACACCGCGCCCAGCATTCATCCATTGCACGCCGCCCGCTTCAATTACGCTTTCGTGGCCAGCATTGTCTTTATGGCGCATCCGACCATTAAGAATATAAGTAACCGTTTGAAAACCACGATGCGGATGCTCTGGAAAACCCGCTAAATAATCATCCGGTTTGTCTGACTCAAAGCAATCTAACATCAAGAATGGGTCTAGATGACGCAGCTGACTATTGCCTAACATACGGGTGAGCTTGACTCCTGCTCCATCGCTGGTGGCTTGGCCAGCCACCACTTGTTGTAACTGTTTTAAGCTAGTCATGTTTGCTCCTATGCACTGCGTTTATCGAGTGAATATGCGCCGCCACCATGGGCAACCAATAATAAGAACCCACCAGCTATGGCGATGTTTTTCATCAGCATTATCATTTGCATTTGATCGCCAGGGTTAAAGTGAAACAACAAACCCGACAGCAAACTAAAGCCTGCTAGCAAAAACGCCACTGGGCGAGTTTTCCAGCCTAGTAATATTGCCAAGCCCCCTAGCAGCTCTAAGGCAATAACCAAAGGTAACAATGCACCCGGTACTCCCATGGCTTCCATATAACCTTGGGTGCCAGCGTAAGCTGCAATTTTTCCGTAACCAGAAAGAATAAAAATCAACGCTAAAAATACCCGTGCTGTAGGCTGGCTTAGTTGTTGTAGTAAATTCATTATCATGTTCTCCATGTGTTTTTTGGCTCAAGGCCATTTGCTTAACAACAGATTAATGTTGTTACTAAGAACGATAAACCGTGCGCTTAGCAAATAATTGTTCCTATAATGGCAACAATAATCACTGACGAACATGGAATATGGCGATGGGACAGCTCGAAGAAATGCAGATTTTTGTGCGGGTGGTCGAGGCAGGCAGCATTAGCCGTGCAGCAGAACAGTTAGGAGTAGCTAAATCGGTGGTGAGCCGGCGTTTAAGTGCCTTAGAAAAACGCCTAGGCAGCAGCCTAATGCAGCGCACCACGCGTCGCCTCAGTTTAAGCGACGCTGGCCAACAGTTTTATCAACGAAGTCTAGGCATTATTGACGAGGTAGATCAGCTAAACCAAGACGCTAGCTGCCAAGAGCAAACCTTAACTGGCAGCTTACATATTGCAGTGCCCTTATCCTTTGGTCAGGCTCATTTAAGCAGCGCTTTTGATGCATTTATGCAGCAGCATCCTCAACTAAAACTTAAGGTAAGCTTGGCTGACAGCCAACATGATTTAGTGGCCGAAGGCATCGATTTAGCACTGCGCATTGCCGAGCTAAAAGACTCCAGCCTAAAAGCAAAAAAAATCACCCCTATCAATTTTGCCTTAGTGGCCTCTCCGGCCTACCTTGCCAAACATGGCCGTCCCACCAAGCCTGAACAACTAAGCCAACACCAAGTGCTGCATTACAGCTTACGCGGCGCTGCCAGTTGGCAATTAAGTGATAATAAGGGGCAAGTTCATCAAGTGGCTTATCAACCGCATATTAGCGCCAACAATGGTGATTTTTTACAAGACTTAGCCATTGCCGGGCACGGCATTGCCCACACTCCGAGTTTTATTGCTTGGCAAGCCATCGCAAAAGGAGAGCTAGAAATAGTGCTGCCCGAGTATAAATTACCCGCTTTGCACGCTTGGGCGGTTTACCCCAACACCCGCTATTTGCCACACCGTAGCCGAGTAATGATAGATTTTTTAGCCCAACGTTTTGGCTTAAACCCGTATTGGGATCAAGCCTTAAGCCAGCATTTAAATAGGGCTAAAGCAGATTAATAAGGTTTTCTGTAAGCCGACCCAACGGTAATCACTTATCTGTCAAAAAGCGCTGTATTCTCAAGGCTTTTTATGATTACCTTGCTGCTAAATAAAACGTCCCCAACAAATAGATATGGGTGACATATAAGCTTCGCAGCGTAACGGTATACTCGCGATACAACTTCGTTTTTAACTGGTAAGGAAAGTATTATGCCTATGATTTTTGATTATCTTCTCACCGTGCAAGTTGCGCTGCTAATTTTTGCGCTATTTGTACTTAAATCTTCCATCAAGTTTGTACCACAAAATGAGGCTTGGGTTATTGAACGCTTTGGTAAATACCAATCAACTAAAGAAGCGGGCTTAAATTTCCTAATTCCTATGATTGATCAAGTATCGGCGCGCCGTTCTTTAAAAGAACAAGCCTTTGACGTACCAAGCCAAGCGGCTATCACCAAAGACAACATTTCTTTGTCGGTAGATGGCGTGTTGTACTTTCGAGTACTTGACCCATACAAAGCCACTTACGGCGTAGAAGATTATGTATTTGCGGTAACTCAATTAGCGCAAACCACTATGCGTTCTGAGATTGGTAAAATTGAGCTCGATAAAACCTTTGAAGAGCGTGATGCACTAAACGCCAAAATTGTTACTCAAATTAACGAAGCCTCTGCCTCTTGGGGGGTTGCAGTGCTGCGTTATGAAATTAAAGATATTACTCCGCCGGCTTCAATTATGGATTCGATGGAATCGCAAATGCGCGCCGAACGTGAACGTCGCGCTAAAATCCTAGAGTCTGAGGGTGAAAAAGCTGCCGCAATCAACATTGCTGAAGGTGAAAAACAAGCCCGTGTATTACAAGCAGAAGCAGAAAAGCGTGAGCAAGTACTAAGCGCAGAGGGTGAGGCAGAAGCGATTATTGCGGTTGCCGATGCGCAAGCTCAAGCCTTAACCACGGTTGGTCAATCAGCCGCTACACCAGAAGGCCAAAAAGCGGTTCAGTTAGATCTTGCGACTAAAGCAATTGAAGCTAAACACGCCATTGCCAAAGAATCGAGTGTGGTATTGTTACCCGACAGCAGCACTGAAGCAGGCTCTTTAGTTGCTCAAGCCACCACCATTTTAAATACCCTAAATAGAGGCTAGCCCTATGGCAGAACTGTTTGCTAACCACATTCCTCAGTTAATGATTGCCTCCGGCATCATCTTGCTTGCCATTGAAGTGGTGATCATCGGTTTTGCCACCTTCATCTTGTTTTTTATTGGCTTGTCCTTAGTCATTACTGGCTCATTGGTTTGGTTAAATGTACTCCCAGAAACCTGGAATAGTATTCTGCTAGCCAACGCCGTAATGAGCAGCTTACTGGCCGGCGTGTTGTGGAAGCCGATGCGTAAGCTACAAAATAGTGCTGATAACAAACAAGTAAGCAGCGACTTTGATGGACACCGTTTTTTTTGCGAACAAGACATCGATAAACGTGGTTTAAGCAGCTATAAGCACTCTGGCATTAGCTGGACCTTAAAAAGTGAGCAAACCATTGCTGCAGGTAGCGAAGTAGAAGTGATTCGCGCTGAAGTAGGCACCTTTTGGGTGGAAGCCGTAGAACCAAGCAATACTTAGAGTATTCGTTTCACAAGCCAGCGTTCTGCTGGCTTGTTGATTTTTCTAATACTAACCACACTAAGTGATCAGAAATAACGCAGCAAAAATACTCGAGAAAAAGGCAGAGTTTTTCGATAAGCACTTATTCTACAATCAAAAATCCCAACGCGGTTATCGAGTATTTTAACCAGATAAAATGAGCAGTTACTTGGTACGATTGGTATAACAATGCAAAGCCAAACAGATTGTGCTTAACTAGCTGTAGTTTCTTTCTCTTAGGTTTCTCATCATGCGCCAAGCACTTATTAAAACCTTTATTCTGTCTGCCAGTTTATGGCTTATCGCCTGTAGCAGCATGGTTCCTAACGACCCACCTAAAGTAAACTTGGTATCGGTAGTGCCTACAGCAGGTGACAGCATGACACCGAGCTTCGATATTAATTTACGGGTGGTTAACCCCAATAAACAAGCGCTCAGCCTAGCTGGGGCGGTATATACCTTGTCACTCAACGGCCACGAAATCGTCACTGGAGCCACCAGCGATTTACCCGAAGTGCCCGGTTATGGCGAGGCCAACTTTACCTTGCCAGCCCAAGCCAACTTAATTGCTACCTTCCGCCTGTTAAGCTCGTTTGTCGCCTTAAAAAGCCCTGAGCTAGATTATCAGGTAGATGTAAAACTGGACATAGGAAGCTTGTGGCCAGCGGTAAACCTTACCGAGAAGGGCACATTTAAGTTAGAAGATCTTGGCCAGCAAATAAGCTCAAGTGTTCAGGCACTATAAAGTAAGCGCTGAAAGGGCTGTTGCAAGGTTTTAGCTCCAGCGCTCATTCACTTTAATTAAGTGAAAACCAAACTGTGTTTTAACTGGCCCTATTACTTCATTTAAGGGGCCAGAGAACACCGCTTTATCAAAGCTTTTCACCATATCACCTTTAGCAAACTCGCCTAAATCGCCACCTTGCTTAGCAGAAGGGCATGACGAAAAACGTAACGCCATCGCCTCAAAGCTAGAGCCTTTGTTTAACTTTTCTAGTATTTCTAATGCCTTTTTTTCTGAACTCACAATAATGTGTTGAGCTCGCGCTTGTGCTTTTGCCATTGCTGCCTCTTGAATTTTTGCTTGTTATACACTGAACAGCAAATCAACCAAAGCCCGAGCCTAAAATTAGCAAAAAAACATAAGACAAAAGTAAAGATGCCCAAATAGCTCACATTTATTTGTCTCCAAGCAGGCTATATTTTTAGCAAGAAACAAAAGTATTTACTCACCTTTCACAGGTATAAATGGAACGATATTCGTCTTCTTGGACTTGGCTGCGCAATTTTCTTTTAGCCCTTACCGTGCTAGTGCTTGTGGCTGCCCAATGGATACCTGCCAAGCGCCTTCAGCTCTACCCCAGTGGAAACATGCTGGTGGATTTGTACTCCGATAAAGGACAGGGCGGCAACTCTAGTGCGTATTGGCTAACCAGCAACCAAAAGTTTGTCTGTAACCTAGAAAGCAGCCATTTACCGGCAAAGTATTGCGGAATAAGCATCAAGTTCCACAAGCCAACTGACGCGGGTACATCAGACAAATACGCTTCCTTAGAAAACATAGATTTAAGTGACTACAAACAATTAGTGGTGGACGCAGATTTCGAAGGACCTTCTAGCGAACTACGTTTCTTTATGCGCAGCACCGAAGCAACCAGCGGCCACGATCTGTCTGATGCAAAATTTATGTTCACCTACTTTGAGAAACACGAACTGGCGGAGCAAGAAGCAAAAGCTCAATTTAACCAATTCTCTATTCCCGCGTGGTGGCTAAATCGTTATTACCAATCACGCGATGACTTCACTTTAGACTTCTCTAAAGTTAAAGAAATATCCTTTGATATTCCTTCCACCTCGTCCGATGGCGAATACACCATCACCGTGAATAAGGTTGAAGCTGAAGGGAAGTGGATCAGCAACGAAAGCTTATATGCCACTATCATTGCCGTGTGGCTTGTTTATTTTACTGCCGAGTTGGTTCGCTATGTGTTGCATCAGAAAAAGAACTTAACCCAGTCTATTCATACACTTGAGAAAGATGTAGACGAACTCAAACACACCGCCAGTAACGACCAACTTACCGGCGTACTTAACCGCCGAGGTCTATTAGACGCTCTAGAAGAGAAACCAATAAGCAACAATAACTACTACTTATTCGTTTTTGATATCGACCACTTTAAACATATTAACGATAGTTATGGCCACAACAACGGTGATGCCGTGCTGCGCTTTTTTGCTCGCCAATTAAGCTCGGTGATTCGCAGCCAAGATTTATTTGCTCGCTGGGGCGGTGAAGAGTTTGTTTTACTTTCTGAACAGCAGCATGAAATAGATGCTTATAACTTTGCCGAGCGCTTGCGCAAACTGATCCACCAACAAGATTTCTTGCTGTCGTTTGAGGGCAAGCAACAACATATTAAGTTGAGCATGAGCATAGGCTTAACCCTAGTCGATAAAGATGAAGCCTTTAACGTTGCCTTTAATCGTGCCGACAGCGCCCTTTATTTAGCCAAAGATAAAGGCCGCAATCGCACCCAACTCGCCAGTTAAAGCTGCCAATCAATAGCGGCTTTTCCTTGCTGTTCTAGCAGCTGGTTAGTTTTAGAAAAATGGCGGCAGCCAAAAAAGCCGCGATGGGCAGATAAAGGCGAGGGGTGTACCGAACTTAACAAATGGTGTTTGTTAACATCAATCACTTGGCCTTTCTTTTGCGCATGGGCACCCCACAACAAGAACACCACTCCATCACAATGCTGGCTAATGTGACTAATGACAGCCTCGGTAAAGGTTTCCCAGCCATATTTTGCATGTGAATGAGCTTTTGCTTGCTCAACGGTAAGCACCGTATTTAGTAACAACACACCTTGCTTGGCCCAGGCACTTAAATTGCCATGCTCTGGAATCACAAAGCCGTCGATGTCGGTGGCAAGTTCTTTGTAGATATTGCGCAGCGATGGTGGAATTTTAACGCCTTCTGGCACACTAAAACTTAAACCGTGGGCTTGGCCCTCACCGTGGTATGGGTCTTGACCAAGAATCACCACTTTAAGCTGATCCATCGGGCAACTGTCGAAGGCGCTAAATACCTCAGCGTCTGGTGGGTAAATCACCTTAGCAGCGCGCTGCTCAGCCACCTTGCCGATTAAACGAGGGTAATATTCAAGCTGCTGTTGCTCAGCAAACAGACTTTGCCAATTTGTCACAATATCAAACCTAATAGCGGACTTAGTAGCCCGCTATTATAGCGATAAAGTTCTAGGGGCTAATATTGCTCGGGCACAAAACTTTGTTCGTTAATCGGCACGCGCACATAATCTTTCTTATCAATGTCCGGCAAAATGATTTTTTCATGCTCAAGATCTTGATAATCGATCTGCGATAAAAAGTGGCTAATGCAGTTAAGCCGCGCCGCTTTTTTATTGTCGGAATTAACCACCCACCATGGCGAATGCTTGGTATCGGTGTAAGCAAACATTTCGTCTTTGGCTTGTGAATAAGCCACCCAACGTGAGCGTGACTCTAAATCCATTGGGCTAAACTTCCAGCGCTTGAGAGGGTTATTAATGCGTTCTAAAAAGCGCTTTTCCTGCTCTTCGTCAGACACCGAAAACCAATATTTAATCAGAATAGTGCCAGAGCGGATCAACATTTTTTCAAACTCAGGACAAGCGCGTAAAAAATCCTGATGCTGCTCATCACTACAAAAACCCATCACCTTTTCCACACCCGCCCGGTTATACCAAGAGCGGTCAAACAGAACTATTTCTCCAGCAGCGGGCAAATGCGCCACATACCGCTGAAAGTACCACTGAGTTTTCTCTCGCTCATTGGGTGCTGGCAGCGCGGCAATGCGGCAAACCCGAGGGTTTAGCTTTTCGGCAATCCGTTTAATCACGCCGCCTTTACCTGCAGCGTCACGCCCCTCAAATATCACCACCACTTTAAGACCTTTTGCTACCACCCATTGCTGCAGTTTAACTAGCTCTGTTTGCAATTCTTCTAAGCGTTTTTCATAGGTCTTTTTATCAATTTTACCCGCCATAAACGAACTCACCTTTAATGTTGATAACCACGACTAAGCAACCGGTTGAATAAAAACAAAAATGAATCAATACAATAAGTTAAATGTAGCAATAAAAACGATTGTTGCCATGAAACTGCAGGCTTGAATTGCAAAGTTGAGCAAAAACAACAAGATTAACTAAACTACAGAGATAAATTCCAAGCGCTGACTCTTTAAAAAAAGCCACAAAATGGTAACCTTAGGCGCCTTTATACATTCGCTTAGAATTCAACATGGCAATCACCGGCACTTTATACATCGTCTCTGCGCCCAGCGGCGCTGGCAAATCAAGCATGATCAATGCGTACCTTTCACGCCATCGTGCATATCCAGCTCAAGTATCGGTTTCCCATACCACTCGTGCAGCGCGCCCCGGTGAAATTGATGGTAATCACTATCACTTTGTTAGCCATGATGACTTTAAAAAACTCATTAGCGAACAAGCCTTTTTTGAATACGCCGAAGTATTTGGCAACTTTTACGGCACCTCTCGCTACACCATCGAAAAAACCCTTGCCGAAGGCATTGATGTATTTTTGGATATTGATTGGCAAGGTGCTCGCCAAGTAAAACAGATGATGCCAGAAGCGGTATCGGTATTTATTTTGCCGCCAAGTCGCGAAGAATTAGAAAACCGTTTGCACATGCGTGGCCAAGATAGCCCGGACGTTATTAAGAAACGCATGGACGAAGCAGAAAGTGAAATGTCTCATTATAATGAGTACGATTACCTAATCATTAACAGTAATTTTGACGAAGCCTTAAGTGAGCTTACTGCCATTATTACTGGGCAAAGATTACAAACCCGTCAGCAAGCTGCAAAACATCGCGACTTGTTAGATGAACTTTTATCGAAATAATCTCGCTAAGTCCTAGTAAATCTTCATAAGATCGGCTAGGATCTTGCGTCATTTTTAGTCAACGGAGCTGTGCATGGCACGAGTAACAGTAGAAGATGCAGTAGAACAAGTCGGCAACCGCTTTGATCTTGTCCTTATCGCCGCACGTCGCGCGCGTCAGATCGCAGTAGAAGGCAAAGACCCTCTAGTTGAAGAAGATAACGATAAACCAACCGTTATCGCTTTGCGTGAAATTGAAGAAGGCTTGATCACCACCGAAACAATGGATGCTCAAGACCGTCAAGAACGTCAGGAACGTGAGGCAGCCGAATTGGCAGCCGTTGCCGCTATCGCCGATAAGCGCATCTAATTCGTCCCCGTCTATAAAATTACCGTGCTGGGTTTACTCTGCACGGTAAAACTCCCATAATTCAATCATATCTATTTCTGCGCTCCTCCGCTGATGAGGTAATGTTTGTATTTATTCGAAAGCCTGCGTGAAGTCGCCTCTAGCTACCTAAGTGAAGAACACGTAAACCTATTACGTGATGCTTATATTTTGGGTAAAGATGCCCATGAAGGACAATTCCGCTCTAGCGGTGAGCCATATATTACTCACCCACTGGCTGTTGCTCGCATTCTTGCCGAGCTCAAGCTAGATAATCAAACTCTAGTAGCCGCTGTATTACACGATACCATTGAAGACACTCCGGTTACTTACGAACAACTTCAAGAACAGTTTGGCACCGAAATCGCCGACTTAGTTGAAGGCGTGAGCAAGCTAGATAAAATTAAGTTTCGCGACAAAAAAGAAGCCCAGGTAGAAAATTTTCGCAAAATGATGATGGCGATGGTGCAAGACATCCGCGTTATCCTTATTAAACTGGCCGACCGCACCCACAATATGCGCACGCTAGGTTCGTTGCGCCCAGATAAGCGCCGCCGCATTGCCCGCGAAACCTTGGAGATTTACGCACCAATTGCCAACCGCTTGGGTATTCACAGCATTAAAAACGAATTGGAAGAGCTTGGCTTTGAAGCCCTATACCCAATGCGTTATCGAGTACTTAAAGAGTCGGTAAAAAATGCCCGTGGTAACCGCAAAGAGTTAATCAACGGTATTCATCAAGAGTTGCAAGGCCGCATAGAAGAAGCGGGCATTCAAGCTTCGGTAACGGGTCGTGAAAAGAATCTCTATAGCATCTACAAAAAAATGGTGAATAAAGAGCTGCAATTCCATGAAGTAATGGATATTTACGCCTTTCGCATCATCGTAGACAGCCTCGATACCTGTTATCGAGTATTAGGTTTAAGCCATAGCCTATACAAGCCTCGTCCTGGCCGATTTAAAGACTATGTAGCCATTCCTAAAGCAAATGGATACCAGAGCTTACATACTTCCTTAGTTGGTCCTCATGGCGTTCCTGTGGAAGTGCAAATTCGTACCGAGCATATGGACCAAATGGCCGACAAGGGTGTAGCAGCACATTGGTCTTACAAACAAGCCGGTGAAAGCCCAGGCACCACCGCGCAAATTCGCGCTCAGCGCTGGATGCAAAGTTTGTTAGAGCTACAGCAAAGCGCTGGCTCTTCTTTCGAATTTATCGAAAACGTAAAAACCGATCTATTCCCCGACGAAATTTATGTGTTTACCCCAGAGGGTAAAATCATTGAACTCCCAGCTGGTGCTACTCCAGTTGATTTCGCCTACGCGGTGCATACCGATGTAGGCCACGCCTGTGTAGGCGCGCGCGTAAACCGCCACCCCTTCCCGCTGAGTAAAGCACTTAGCAATGGTAAAACCGTAGAGATTATTACTGCGCCGGGGGCTCGCCCTAATGCCGCTTGGTTAAACTTTGTGGTGACCGGTAAAGCACGCGGAAAGATTCGCCAGCTACTTAAAAACCAGCGCCGTGAAGAATCAGTTAACCTTGGCCGCCGCTTGCTTAATCATGCTTTGGGCAGCGTTAAGTTAGACGAGATTAATCCCGAATCTTTAGAGCAAGTTCTTAAAGACTTAAAAGCCGAGTCACTCAACGACTTGTTAGCCGAAATTGGCTTAGGCAATGCCATGAGCATTGTGGTGGCACGCCGCCTATTAGGTAATACCGATGAACTAAGCAATGTTGAAGGCAAAGGTAAGATTGCCATTCAAGGCGCCGAAGGCTTATTACTTACTTACGCTAACTGTTGTCGCCCAATACCGGGTGACCCTGTGGTTGCCCACATTAGCCAAGGTAAAGGCTTAGTGGTGCACATGGAAGCCTGTAAAAATATTAGCGGCTACCAAAAAGAACCCGATCGCTACATTAATGTTGATTGGTCTAAAGATGCCGCCGAAGAAGCTGAATACAAAACCGAAATGCGCATTGATATGGTTAACCACCAAGGCATACTTGCTAGCCTAACCAGTGTGGTTGCCTCAACTGGCGCTAACATCGTGAATATTGTTACCGAAGAAAAAGAAGGCCGGGTTTACACCGTAGACTTATTGGTAACCACCCATAGCCGTATTCATCTTGCCGATATCATGCGAAAAATTCGCGTAATGCCAGAAGTATTACGTGTTGTTCGATTAAGAAATAAATAACGAGAAAACCATGACTCCAGAACGCTATCAACGCATTCGTGCAATGTTAGATGCTCGCCAAACCGACCTCACCGTGTGCATGGAAAACGTGCACAAACCACATAACTTGTCGGCCATTGTGCGTACCTGCGATGCCGTGGGTGTAGACCACGTGCATGCAGTGTGGGAAAACTATCAAGATGAGATCCGTCGTGGTACTGCTACTGGCAGCCAAAACTGGGTAAAAGTACATAATCACGAAAATATTGAAGATGCAGTAGCAGCATTACGCACCAGCGGAATGCAAATTCTAGCCACCAACTTGTCTGATAGCGCGGTGGATTTTCGTGAAATAGACTACACCAAACCTACCGCCATCTTAATGGGGCAAGAGAAGTATGGCATTTCTGATAAAGCGCTTTCTCTCGCCGACCAAGACATTATTATTCCCATGGTGGGCATGGTGCAATCACTCAACGTTTCAGTGGCTAGCGCATTAATCTTATATGAAGCACAACGCCAACGAGAAATAGCCGGCATGTATCAAGCGCCCAGCATGGTTGATAAAACCGAGCAAAATCGCATCATGTTTGAAGGCGGCCACCCTATTTTTGCTAAAGCTTGTAAACGCAAAGGTTTGCCTATTCCCCACATTGATGAAGAAGGCCAAATCATAGCCGACGATGAATGGTGGGCTAAAATGCAAATGAACAAAGAAGCCTGGGATAAGCTAGATCAGGAATAAATGATAAAATTAGAGTAATTGCTTTAATTTTGAGTTTTTTCCGGAATGATTATTGATCTTAATTAAACCCAAAACCTCAATATTAACTGAACATAGTTTTATTCCATTACAGAAGTAAAACTATGTTCAACAAAATCCGAATTCCACAGCTCTTCTTATTAAGCTCACTATTGGTATTAATAGTGGTTTCCATCCAAGCATGGAACAATACCCAGCAAATTAAAGAAACGCTTTACCAAGGTTACCAAACCCAATTAGCTAGCAACTTAGACCTAGCTACCAGCTTGGTCAATCACTACCAACAACAAGAGCAACATCTTGGTCGCGAACAAGCCCAACAACTGGCTTTAGCCGCCTTAGCCGAGCTACGCTATCAAGGTAACGAGTACTTTTGGGTAAACGATTTAGATCTTAAATTACTTATGCACCCAATTCGCCCCACCAGCATCGGTAAAGACATGACTCAAGTGCGCGATGCTAAAGGCTTAGCCCATTGGCAAGCCATGCGCGATACCGTAAAACAACAGGGCGAAGGCGCGGTGCAATACCACTTTTTACACCCGCAAACCCAAGTCATGCACGCCAAGCTGTCTTACGTTAAACAAGTTAAGGGCTGGAATTGGATAATTGGAACTGGCGTTTATATTGACCAAATAGACACCCAGCTTAATAGTATCTATTTCTACACCTTGCTGCGTTTAGCATTAGCCTTTGGCTTATTTGGTTTAGTGGCATGGCTAGTTAGCCGCAGCTTGGCCGGTCAAATGCAAGAGTTAGATAGTGCCATTAAAGGCCTAGCCAAAGGTAACTACCAACAAGCTATTAAGGTGAGTGGGCGCAATGAATTCTCTAATATTGGCCAGCAGCTTGAAAGCCTACGGCTGCAAACACAAGGTTTACTGCAAGATGTAAAACACTCGAGTGATAGCCTATTAGATGCTAACAAAGACCTGGCATCGGCCACCTATACTACTCACAGCAACACCCAAAGACAGTTCTCGGAAATAGACCAAATAGCCTCAGCGATGACTGAAATGAACTGCACGGTAGAAGAAGTAGCCAACAACAGTGCAGAGACGGCCGAAGCCTCTAAGCAAGCCCTAGAGCTAGCAGGTACGAGCTTAAAGCAACAGCTAAACACCGTTAAAAGCTTAAGCGCACTGTCGGAGCAAATGGCCTCGGCGAAACCTGCGGTTGCAGAACTACGAGATTGTAGCCAAAACATTGGCTCGGTGATTGATGTGATTAACGCAATTTCTGAACAGACCAACTTATTGGCCTTAAACGCAGCCATTGAGGCCGCCCGAGCCGGCGAGCAAGGTCGAGGGTTTGCTGTGGTCGCAGATGAAGTGCGTAACTTAGCTTCACGAACTCAACAATCTACTGAAGAGATCATGCAAACCATTGCGCAACTACAGCAAGTATCGCTCACTGTAGAAACCGAAATTGTTACTACTACCGAAGGTTTGGCGCAGCAGGCTGAGCAAGCTCAACAAAATATTCTACAAATTGAAAAAATTGAAAATATGGTGGGCAATTTAGAACAGCGTAATCAACAAACCGCAGTGGCCACCGAGCAGCAACGTTTAGCGAGTGACGAAATTAACCAAAATGTACTCACTCTACGTGATGGTAGCGAAGCTAACGCAGGTGCAGCAGAGCAAGGTAAACAAGTACATAGCCACCTATCTGGCGTAGCAGAGGCCTTGAGTATTCACCTCAAAAACCTCCGCTTCAACTAGAACCAGCTTAAGCAGGCTATTCCTCGGGAATGGCCTCTTCTTCTCTGGCTTTAGCAAACTTAAACTCATAATCATCGGCAAACGGTGAGTTGTAGCCCCATTCAGGCGACTCACCCACCTGCTTATCAAACCAAATAATTGGCGTAACTAAAAAGCGCGGCGCTTCAAATCGAATACCGTTTTCTTCGGCCTCGTAGAGTGAGCTGTTAGTTTCACACCTTACGGTTAGCATCACCATCACGATGATAAATAACCACTTCCAAAAACCGTCCATAGTTTTTCCTACTGTAAATTTGCGACTAAATTACCGTTTTAATACTCAGCAACAACTTGAAAGTGTGGCTGTAAAGCCTGTTGTAACTGAGCTATTTGTTGTTGTTTTTGTTGCTCACTATAAGGTTTGGCAGGAAGCTTGCCCCATATAGGCTGTGGCCACAAAGCATCGTTGTGAAAACGCACAATATGATGCACATGCAGCTGCGGCACCATATTACCAATGGCCGCCAAGTTTAGTTTATCACCTTTATAAAGGGCCATTACCGCTTCACTTAAGCGCTTAGATTCTCGCCAAAACTGCGCTTGTTGGCAACTATCTAATTGATATATATCACCAATATCATTTTGCATTGGCACCAGTACTAACCAAGGAAACTGGCTGTCGTTAATCAACAGAACCCGCGATAACTCAAAATCACCCAGCCAAATGCCATCCTTTTCTAGTTGAGGATGTAACTTAAATTCGCTCATTTTATTCTCCCTTGCGGCCTTAAACTGCAGCCAACTGACAGATACTATACAGTGGTCGGCGTTTCGCTTATCAAAAAAAGTGCTAGAATGGCGCCAACCATAATTTAAGCTGATTTAAATCTCAATAACTACCAGCCCTTGGCTGTTTAAAGAGCTATATCGACCACTATGTTACGTTTTTTCCCAGCATCCTTGTTAATGATTCTTTCTGCCAGTTTAGCCATTATGAATACCGCCATGGTGGGCTCTTTAATCATTGTTTGTGGCATCATTAAACTGTTGTTACCTAAAGGGCTTTATCCTTGGGTGGGTAAACTAACTAACTTTTTAATGTGGTGTTGGAGCGAAATGAATCGCGCCATATTTCGCTTAGTAAACAACACCGAGTTTGTGATTGAAGATAATAGCCAGCTCAGCAAAAAAAGTTGGTACTTGATGATTTGTAATCATCAAAGCTGGGCCGATATCGTATTACTGTGCATGTTGTTTGGCTCACGTATTCCCATGCCTAAGTTTTTTCTCAAACAACAGCTTTTGTATGTGCCTTTTGTTGGTCTAGCCTGCTGGGCTTTAGACATGCCCTTTATGCGCAGATACTCGCGCCAGTACTTGCTCAAACATCCAGAAAAGCGCGGTAAAGATTTAGAATCAACCAAACGCTCTTGTGAGAAGTTTAAAACCAACCCCACAACAGTCATTAACTTTGTAGAAGGGACCCGCTTTACCCAACAAAAGCAACAACAATCCCACTCTAACTATCAACACTTATTGCCACCAAAAGCGCTGGGTATTGCTTACACCTTATCGGCTTTGGGCGAACAATTTGACCAGATTATTGATGTAACCTTGGCCTATCCCGGCACCACCGAAACACTTCCGCCTTTTAAGGCCTTATTATCAGGTAAGCTCGATAAGGTAGTGGTGAAAATCGATACCATAGCAATCAACCGAGAGTTACGCGGCGACTACCTGCAAGATAAACAATTTAAGCGCCACTTTAAGCTTTGGCTCGATGATACTTGGCAAACTAAAGATCAATATCTACAAAGCGTACTAAAAGACTAACCCTGTTCACAATATCCAAGGCAAGATCCTGACAGCCTGATTTTACTGCTATTTTTATAGGAGTAAAAACAACGGAGAAACGTGTTGCGGCGATCGCTTTGGATGCTTTATTGGCTAGTAGGCAGCTGCTGGGCAGAGGATTTTAGCCCTTGGCTAGAAGAATTTCAGCCGTCTAGCCTAAGCCAACAGCAACAAATCGAAGAGCTACGTTGGTTTAAACAAGCCGCTCAACCCTATCAAGGCATTACTATTCGCGCTATTTCAGAGCGCATTAATACTCACTGGTACGAAGCCACCGTTATTGCCCCCTTGTTTTACCAACTCACTGGTATCAAAGTTATCCACGAGATCAGCGGTGAAGACGACGTAGTAAAAAAGCTACAAAGCCAAATGGACTTGGACATCAACTATTACGATATCTATGTCAGTGACAGTGATTTAATTGGTGGTCACTTTCGTTCTCGCAACATCGTTAACTTAAGCCAGTTTATGCAACACCAAGGAAAAGACGTCACCTTACCCAGCCTAGATATCGATGATTTTATTGGCTTAGCCTTTACCACCGGCCCTTACGGCGATTTGTTGCAACTCCCCGACCAGCAATTCGCCAATCTTTATTGGTATCGCCAAGACTGGTTTAAGCGCCCCGAGCTACAGCAGCAATTTCAAACCATTTATGGCTACCCCTTAGCCGTTCCAGTGAACTGGTCGGCCTATGAAGACATCGCCGAATTTTTTACCGAGCACGTAAAAGAAATAGATGGGCAAAAAGTATATGGCCATATGGATTATGGTAAACGTGACCCTTCGCTAGGTTGGCGAATATCCGATGCTTGGCTTTCTATGGCAGGCATGGGTGATGTAGGTTTACCCAACGGTGTACCTGTGGATGAATGGGGCATACGTCGCCACGGTTGTCGCCCTGTGGGCGCAAGCATGAGGCGTGGCGGCGCTCTCGACTCTCCCGCTGCCATCTACGCTATTCAAAAGTATGTAGATTGGTTAAAACGTTATGCCCCTCCAGAAGCACAAAAGATGACCTTTAGCCAAGCTGGGGCCGAAATAGCCAAAGGCCACATAGCGCAACAAATTTTTTGGTATACCGCCTTTACTGCAGATTTAAGCCAACCAGACTTAGCCGTTACCGATAAAGATGGATTACCCCTATGGCGAGTAGCACCTTCACCGCGGGGTGCTTACTGGCAACCCGGCATGAAGTCAGGCTACCAAGATGTAGGAGCTTGGACACTGGTAAAATCTACCCCTTTAAAGCGTCAACAAGCGGCATGGTTATACGCTCAATTTAATGTCGCCAAAACGGTTTCTCTGCGTAAAACCATGGTGGGTTTAACCCCTATTCGCCAAAGCGATGTGATGTCTAAACCATTTAGTGAGCGCTCAGCCGAGCTAGGCGGCTTAGTAGAATTTTATCAAAGCAATGCGCGTAACGAATGGACGCCCACCGGACTAAATGTGCCCAATTATCCAGCTTTATCGTCGCTATGGTGGCAATACATTGGCCGCGCTAGCGACCATGGAGAAGCAGTTCCCCAGATAATGAAAGAATTGGCACAAAGCATGGACTTAGCACTAGCTAAAATTGGTAAAGACAACCCTGGTCCCTGCAGCCCTAAGCTCATCTCGGCGCAACAAGCCTCATTATGGCTGGCTCATCCCGGTTCTCCCAAACCCAAGCTGGAAAACGAAAAACCGCCGGGTAAAACCTTAAACTACACAGAGTTAATTAAACAATGGCAACCTTAAAAGCCAGCTGCTTAAGTGCCAGCCTAGCCTTAAGCTTGCCAGCGCAAGGTGTTGAGCTGGTGTTTAATACCTATTTAGACCCGCCTTATGTCATCCAAGACCAAAGAGAGCTAGCAGGAGTTAATATAGAAGTTTATGAATTGCTAAAAAAACACAGCAATTTAGATATAAGTATCCGCTTGTTACCATTAAAACGCGCTTATTTGATGGCGCTCGAATCGCCCAATAACTGCGTTTTTGCTATAGAGCGCAGCCAAGCAAGAGAGAGCTCATTTACTTGGATAAGCCCCATGTATATTAGCCGCTATGCGATTTATCAGCCGCAACAAAGCTTTACACCTTTAAGCAGCGTTGCAGATCTACAACAGCTAAAAATAGGCAGTTATTTAGGTAGTGGGATTGGCGAGTATTTGGAAAGCCTGGGGGTTGAAGTTGATTTGGCTAAAACCAACCTTAACAGTGCAAAAAAACTACAACGCCAACGTACTCAAGCTTGGGCTAGCGATATCTTGTCCTCTGCCTATGTGCATTACCATTATTCTTTAGGGATTCAAAAACAGGGGTTTGATTTTTACAGTTCACTACGCGCCATCGCGTGTAACAAAGACAGCGATGCTGGCGCTTTACAAAAACTGCAAACCAGCCTTAATCAACTACAAAAAAGCGGGAAAATAAGCAAGATATTGGCGTCTTACGAACAACAATACCAAGTGGATTTGGGTTTATAAAAACAAAAAAAGCAGCCTATTGGCTGCTTTATTATCAGTACAAGAGACTAGCCCTTTAAATTAACCAAGTAGCTAACTAACTCATTTAGCTCTTCAATTGATTTTACTGAGCCCGTGTTAACTTGGTACTTACCATTAACCACTAAGGCCGGCACACCGCGAATCTTATAGTTCATGGTGTTCTTTTCCATTTGCGAAACCATGCCATTCACAACAAAGCTGCTGGCTGCGCTATCAAATTTCTTACCATCAACACCGTTGGCAACAAAGATGCTGCGAAGATCATCACGGCTGGTGAAGTTTTGACGTTTGTTATGGATAGAATCAAAGATAGCGTTGCTAATTGCAGGCTCTACTTCTAGCATTTCTGCTGCAGCGAAAGCGCGAACCATTTCTTCACCCATTTGGCCGCCAATAAAGCTTACGTGGTTCTTTTTGAACGCTACGCCTTCTGGTAGGGATTTTTTAATACTCTCTGCTACTGGTTCAAACTTAAAACAGTGCGGGCAGTAGTACGAGAAAAACTCGATAACTTCTGGTTTAGCAGTAGCTGTTTGCTTAATCACATCGTAATGCGTGCCTTCTTTAAAGTCAGCCGCTATTGCCATCGGCAAAGTAAGCATTGCCATTAAACCAATCAGTAGTTTTTTCATCACTCGGTATTTCCTTCCAGTGAACTTTATAAAAAACCGAGCATAATGATTAGCACCAGCTCGGTCAATCGTTGACTATGTTGTTGACATAAATTTACGTTTACCAAGATCCCATTTCAAACATTACAGTGGTATCTACATCTTGATGTATTAATACCGAATAATGTTGTTCAATTTGGTTACGTCTAATTTTTAAAGTAGGGGTAAGCAGGGCGTTATCTACGTTCCAATCCTCATTTACCACCACCACATGCGACAACTTGGCATGACTTTCTAATTGCTCATTCACCTTTTTAAGGGTGCGATTTAAGCTGGCTTCAATTTGGGCTTGCGAATGCTGTTTCATTTCAGCCGCTAACACCACCAAAGCACAAGGCTGCGTGAGGGCGCTGCCCACCACACATACCTGCTCAACCATCGAATTTTCAGCCAAGCTCTGTTCAATAGGAACGGGGGCTACATATTTTCCTTTCGCCGTTTTAAAACTTTCTTTTAAACGGCCAATAATTTTAACGTAACCATCATTATCTATTTCACCTTTATCTCCTGTATGCAGCCAGCCATCAACAATTGACTCCTCAGTGAGATCAGCATGTTTGTAGTAGCCCTGCATCATGCCTTCGCCCTTAGCAAGAATCTCTCCTTGCTCAGAGATTTTTATTTCTACGCCAGGACCCGCTTTTCCGATGGTGCCAATTTTGTCGCTTCGAAAAGGTACATTTAAGGTGCCGTAAGCTAGGTTCTCGGTCATGCCCCAGGCTTCAGAGATATTTAAGCCAATGCTTTGATACCAATGCAATAATGAAGGCGCTACCGGAGCACTACCACAACCTAAAATTCGCGCCTTATTTAAACCCAAGGCCTTTTTAATTTTGAGCTTTATTAAACTAGACACCAAGGGAATAGATAACAACAACTTGAGTTTTTTCGGTGGCAGTTTTTCAAATACACCTTGCTGGAAACGCGCCCACAAACGAGGTACCGAAATAAACAAAGTAGGCTGTACGCTGCGCAAGTTATCAGGGAAAGTATCTAAGGATTCAACAAACGACACACTAAATTGACCGCTAAAAATGCTGGTGCCTTGAATGTAAACTCGCTCAGTAATATGCGCCAAGGGTAAGTACGACATCACCCGGTCTTCACTGCCAGCTTGCAACACATCAATTAGCTGTTCACAGGCATAACGATATGCCTCAAAGCTAATCTCGGCGCCTTTAGGGTCACCAGTACTGCCCGAGGTATAGATAATCGTCATAATGTCTTTTGCATCCCACAGATGATTTTTCTCAATCACCGGCATTTCCTTCAACCAATCACTCCATTGAATGTGGCAAGGCATGGTGGGATAGGGCATCGCAACAGTTTTTAAGCCGATAGGCACGGCCGAGGCTTGCTTGCCCCATTCGTCTAACTTACCCACAAACAACAGCTTAGCTTCGCTGTGTTGAAGTACAAAAGAGATGGTATCCACACTAGCGGTGGAATAAATAGGAATGCTTACACAGCCAGCCATCATGATTGCCAGATCGGCAATAAACCATTCGGCACTATTTTTAGCTAAAATGGCCACTTTGTCGCCGGGCTCTAGGCCTTGAGACAATAAGCCTTGAGCAATTTGACCGGCTTCGCGCGCTACTACTGCCCAAGTTTTCTCATGATATACGCCATCAATAGGCTGACGTAGGTAAACGCGCTGCGGATCCTGCTTTTGCCAATGCATTAGTGCATCAACGGGGGTGACAAAGTTTGTCATTCACAACCTCGTTACAAGTTATTCACCTTTTATATCAATCCTATACGGCTAGGCGCAGGATGCCAGTACAAATCGAAAATAAGCCGAAGTAATGTGAACAAACACTCTGTTTATCACCAGTTTTTGAAAGGATTTAAGCTAAGTTGAGAGTTATAGTATTTAGCTTGCCCTGTGACCTCTTGCCCCAGCCAGTCGGGCTTTGCAAAGCTTTCTTGCTCGCTGCTCAGCTCTACTTCGGCAACAATTAAGCCGAGGTTATCTCCAGCAAATACATCCACTTCAAATACATGTTGTGCAACAGGCACTAAGTAGCGAACTTTATCAATGGCGCCAGGCTCACACAGTGCTAATAGCTGCTCGGCTTCGCTCAGGGGAATTTCTTTCTCCCATTCATAGCGGCTTAAACCCGACTGATTACTTTTACCTTTAATGGTAAGAAAACCCTGCTCACCGCGAACACGCACTCGTACTGTACGTTGTTTATCACTGTTTAAGTAAGCCTGTACAATTCGGGTTTGCTCACTCGCTTGCTTAACAAATGCATCGCTGTTAACCAAAAACTTGCGTTCTATTTCTACACTCATAACAGTCCTCAATAACCGGGAGTTAAAGACAATGGCGCTTGCTGCAGAGCCGAAAGCTGTTCTTTAAGCGCGAGTATTTGGTCTTCCCAATAACGTTGCGAGTTAAACCAAGGAAAGGCGCGTTGAAAGGCTGCATCTTGCCAGCGCCGTGCTAACCAGCCCATGTAGTGAATCATTCGCATAGCACGCAGCGGCTCAATTAAGGCCAGCTCACTGCTATCAAATTCACAAAAGGCCTCATAGCCTTCTAATAGAACTTCTAATTGCAGGCGGCGCTCATTGTCATCTCCAGCCAGCATCATCCATAGATCTTGCACGGCAGGGCCATTACGCGCGTCATCTAAATCCACCAGCATCGGACCATCACGCCACAATATGTTGCTAGGGTGGCAATCACCATGTAAACGAATAATGGTTTTAGGTTTATAGGCCGTCTTTGCCGCTTCGGCTACTTGCTCAGCTACGGTAAAAAATGGCAGTGCCAAACCCTCGGGTAGCCAATCACGTAATAACTCCAACGGCTGGTCGAGCATCTCTTCGGTATTAATCGATAAGCGGTGCTCAAACAGTTTGCTGCCCACTTTCTGGTGCATGCGCCCTAGGTATTGGCCAACACGCTCGATTTGGTCGAGGTTATCTACCTCAAAACCGCGTCCTCCAACACTAGGGAAAATGGTAAATAACCAACCTTGATAATCAAACAAGCTGCGACCATCTCGCACTAGCGGTGCCACAATCGGCACATCTACTTCTGCCATCGATAAACTAAATTGATGTTCTTCGAGAATCTGGGCTTGGCTCCAACGCTCTGGCCGATAAAACTTCACCACATAACGCAGCCCATCTTCGGCTTGAAATTGATAAACACGGTTCTCGTAAGAGTTTAAAGCCAACAAACCACTACTAGGGAAAATGCCTTGAGATTCAATAGCATCAAGAATAGTGTCGGGATGTAAATCGGCAAATAGAAAGGCGCTCATGGCTCGGCAGTTTTACAAGAGGTTATCGGCGCAGTGTAGCAGTAAAACAAGTTCCCTAGCCAGCGCTAAGCAGGTAGCTGATAAAAGGCTTGAACCACAATATAAATACAGCTCAACCAAGCCACCAGCATTAGCAACGAACGCAAGGTAGCAAAGCCAAACACGTATACCCAAGGGTGCAACAAGCGGGTAGCGGTAAATAACACAGCGGCATATTGAATACGGCTAAAATCAAGCCCTGCAAGATGGGCTATTAGCAAACTGCCCGTAAACAAAGCTAAAGCTTCCCAAGCATTTTGTTGAGAAGCATAGATACGTTGACCAACGCTATTTAACAATTGGGATTGTTGGCGGGGATCTTGATTATCTATAGTGCCTAACTGGCGCTTACGCGCTGCCGAACCAAGTGCTGCCAGCAAATAAGGCAGCACTAACAACAACGCAAAACACGCCAGAACCAGTTTCAAACTTTATTCTCCAGCACCCTGTTATTAACCACCACTAATAAAGCGACTAGCTTGGATAAACTGGTCATCGCCACTTTCTAATACAAACTCAATATCGGTGATCGAACGTGGCAACAAGTAAGGGTCGCTCGCCAGTGAAATAGGCAAACTAAACACTTCGCCACCTTTTACTGTGACAATTTGCTGGCCTATCCACTCTACTTCCTCCAAACCACGCACACTTAAGTGGAACTCGCGCGCTTCAGAGGATTTGTTAATCACCTTTAAGGTGTAGGTATTTTCTACCAAACCTTCAGAGGTTTCGTTGTACAAAGAAGAACGATCACGCAACACATCTAACTGCATCGGCTTCACGTTAAGCAAGGTGAATACAAAAGCGACCAGCATGGCACTTAACACCACCCCATAACCGATCAGCTTAGGCCGCAGTACATCGGTTTTTTGCCCCGCCAAGTTATGCTCGGTTGTGTAGCGAATTAAGCCTTTCGGGTAGTTCATGCGCTCCATGGTTTGGTCACAGGCATCAATACAAGCACCACAGTTAATACATTCGTACTGCAAGCCTTCGCGAATATCAATGCCTGCAGGGCACACCTGCACACACAAATCACAATCTACACAGTCACCTAAACCTAAGGCTTTGTGGTCGGCATTGCGCTTACGTGGGCCGCGGCTTTCGCCTCGCTCAACATCGTAACCCACAATAAAAGTGTCTTTATCAAACATCGCTGACTGAAAACGCGCATAGGGGCACATGTGAGTACATACAATGGTGCGCATCCAACCGGCGTTAGCGTAAGTTGCTACGGTAAAGAAAATCACCGAGAAGTTAACCGCACCGCTGGCATTTAGCGTGAAAAAGTCCCACCACAGCTGTTTAACTGGCACAAAGTAAGCGGCAAACGACAAAGCGGTAAATACCGACACCGCAATCCATGCGGTATGTTTGGCTGTTTTTCGCCAAATTTTGTTAAAGCTCCAGGGCGATTTATCTAGCTTTTTACGCTTATTGGCGCTGCCTTCAATCTTTTCTTCAAACCAGATAAAGATAAAGGTCCACACCGTTTGCGGACACAAGTAACCACACCATACTCGGCCTAAAAAGGTGGTAATAAAAAACAAAGCAAAGGCAGCAATAATGAAGAACCAAGCCAATAGCAATAAATCTTGCGGCCACAGGGTTAAGCTAAAAAAGTGATACTGACGAGCCCCCATATCTAGCAAAATTGCTTGGCGATCGCCGTAAGGAATAAACGGCACAATCACAAAAGCCGCTATAAAAAACCAGCCCATGTACTTACGCAAGCGTTGAAATACACCTTTTTGCTCACGCACATAAATTTGTTCTTGGGGGTTGTAACGATCTACCGGAGCACGTTTTTTAGCCGCGCGAGGTTTGGGGCTGACGTCTTTAACAGGAATACGTTCACTCATCACTCAATCCTTATGAGAGGAGGCACTGATGTGACTAATGCCTTTGCTTAAGCAAAAACGGCAATTGCAGACGCAATTGCCACTTAAGAAATTAAACTTTTACGCCACGCGCTTTTAATAAGGCGGTTTTAAAATCATCCTCGCAATCTTTTGCGATGCCAGGAATCATCTCGTCTTTACCAATTGTAAGCATTTTAAGTTGGTAAATAAGCACGTCATCGGTCAGTTCACTCAAGGGTTTATTGTTCCCTGCTTGGTCGGCTATTTGAGTGATAATTTCTACTAAGTTAAGCTCCGGTTGTTGTTTCCAAACCGGTGTGAGTAAATCGATTAATTCTTCAATACGATGCAACTGCATACTCATTATACTTCTCCACGGGCGGCCACTACAGCTTGGTTTCTACCTAACTGCTTGGCTCTATATAGTGCCTTATCGGCTTTATCTACGATCTCTTTGGTGCTTTGCTGAGCCACTGGAATTAAACAAGAAATACCAATGCTCACGGTCACATAACTGGCTGCGGTCGAATACTCGTGGCGCAATTTAGCCTCGGCCATTAGTGTTCTAACTCTTCCAGCAACTTGCAATGCGCCTTTGGTATCGGTGTTGGGCAATACCATTACAAACTCTTCGCCGCCATAGCGGGCAACAATATCATCTTCACGCTGCAAGGCTTGAGTAAACAAATTAGCAACTTTGCTTAAACATTGATCGCCTGCAACATGACCGTAATGATCGTTATAAGGCTTGAAGAAATCAACATCGATCAGCAATAAACTTAAGGAAGTATTTGCCCGGCTGCTTAAACGCCAATGTAAAGCCAGTGTTTGCTCAAATATAGCCCGATTATACAGGCCGGTGAGTGCATCTCGCTCACTTTGATGGCGCATTAAAGCATGGCTGTCGGCCAACTCTAAAGCCTTGGCCCTATTTAGCGCTCCTTCGGAAAAATTAGCCTTAACTAAGGTTTCGGCGCGGCGTAACACAATATTTAGTACTCCCCAGCTTAGCAGTAATACCAAACAAGCCACCCACTCGGTTCGGCTAGCCTCCACCATAGAAACCAACAACGCTAATAACAATGGAATGCTAAAACCGTTAAAGCTACGAATACTTAGTAAGTTTGGCACCACCACCAGCGACAACAACGCGCCCACCAGCACCACCAATAATAAACGCTCGGAAGCAGGTAACACCGGCATAAACAGCAAAATACCTACCGCCCAAAGCACCCCAGAACTAGTGGCCAAACTAAAGTAACGCGTTAGTTGCGGCGCCGGGACAAAATCGTCAATTACTTCGCTTTGAATACGCGCAAAAAAGTAAAACACGGCCGATAAAGCCAACATGCAAAATAGCCACAGCAAATGCAGGCTTGAAGAAAGGCTAGGCGCAAACAAACACCACCAAATAAGGCTATACGCAACGGTCATTAACGCCACTAAACGCCCATTGTTAAGTAAATAACGGGCGTTTTCAGTGTTTACTTGTAACTGCACATTGCGCAAAAACAGATCCCTTGCAGGTGAGAGGCGAATAATTTGTGGGCATTGTAGCAACAACTTGAATAGCGAGAACAGAAAAACCCTTTGATAAAAAATGGATAAACACCAACATGACGCGCAGTTTTAATACAAAATAGTCAAACTTAGCTAAAATAGGTCGCAAGCTTTTGCACAATATTGATCTGATTGCTTGCGTCCTTTTTCCCAGAAAGGGTAAAGTGCTACCCGCAAGTACTGGTCAATAAACTTGCAACTCGGTCAACTAGGTAAAGCATCTAAGGAACAAGGTCAATGCTGGACAATATCAATCCAACAACTACACAGGCTTGGAAAGCGTTACAAGCGCATTTTGAAGCACAAAAAGAGGTTAAACTTAGCGAGCTATTCGCCGCTGACGCAGACCGTTTCAATCGCTTCTCGGTAGAGTTTAACGAGCAAATCTTATTAGATTACTCTAAAAACTTAATCACTGAAGAAACCATGCAGCAGTTAGTTGCACTAGCTAAAGAAACCAAGCTAGATAGCGCAATTAAAGCTATGTTCTCTGGTGAGAAAATCAACCAAACAGAAGGCCGCTCGGTACTACATACCGCACTACGTAATCGCAGCAATACCCCAGTAATGGTAGACGGCGAAGACGTAATGCCAGCAGTAAACGCTGTGCTAGAAAAAATGAAAGGCTTCTGTGAAAAAGTACATTCTGGCGAATGGAAAGGTTACACCGGCAAAGCAATTGAAAGCATTGTAAACATTGGTATTGGCGGTTCAGACCTAGGCCCAGTAATGATTACTGAAGCACTAGGCGCATACAAAGTAGAAAACATTACTACCTACTTCGTATCAAACGTAGACGGCACTCATATCGCCGAAACCCTAAAACAAGTAGACCCAGAAACTACTTTGTTCTTAGTAGCGTCTAAAACTTTCACTACCCAAGAAACCATGACTAACGCCCACAGCGCACGCGATTGGTTCCTAGCTGCAGCTGGCGACCAAGCTCACGTAGCTAAGCACTTTGCTGCACTGTCTACTAACGCTAAATCTGTTGCTGAGTTTGGTATTGATACCGACAACATGTTTGAGTTTTGGGATTGGGTAGGCGGTCGATACTCTTCTTGGTCAGCGATTGGTTTATCGATTGCCCTTACTGTTGGCTACGACAACTTTATTGAGTTGTTAGATGGCGCCCACGCTATGGACAAGCACTTCGCAGAAGCCGAGCTAGAGCAAAACCTACCGGTTATTCTTGGTTTGTTAGGCATTTGGTACAACAACTTCTTTGGTGCAGAAAGCGTATCTATTCTACCTTACGACCAATACATGCACCGCTTTGCTGCTTACTTCCAGCAAGGCGATATGGAGTCTAACGGTAAAAACGTAGACCGCAACGGCAACCCTGTTGATTACCAAACTGGCCCAATTATTTGGGGTGAACCAGGTACCAACGGCCAACACGCCTTCTACCAGCTGATTCACCAAGGCACTAAGCTAATCCCATGTGACTTTATTGCACCAGCCACTAGCCACAATCCATTATCGGATCACCACGCTAAGCTAATGTCTAACTTCTTCGCCCAAACCGAAGCCTTGGCTTTTGGTAAGTCTCGCGAAACCGTAGAAGCAGAATTAGTTTCCGCCGGTAAATCAGCGGAAGAAGTCGCTGAGTTAGCTCCGTTTAAAGTATTCACCGGTAACAAGCCAACTAACTCAATCTTGGTTAAGAAAATCACCCCTAGCTCTTTAGGTGCCATGGTTGCTATGTACGAGCACAAAATCTTCGTACAAGGCATTATCTGGAACATCTTCAGCTTCGACCAATGGGGCGTAGAACTAGGTAAGCAGCTAGCTAACCAAATTTTACCAGAGCTAAAAGATGGCAGCGAAGTAAGCAGCCACGACAGCTCAACCAATGGTTTAATTAATACCTTTAAAGCTTGGAGCTAAGCCTTACTGCTTAGCTTTGTGCGTTAAATGTAAAAAGCTGGCCTAGGCCAGCTTTTTTAATCTTTGCGATAAATAAGTAAGCTACAAAATAAAGCTCTGCAAGCACTAAACTCTTGCTTGGCGCACCGTTTCCCCCGCTTGTATCTCACGAATCACCTTAGCCGGATTGCCTCCCACTAATACGCCTGCTGGCACATCTTTAGTCACTACCGCTCCAGCTGCTATCACCGAGCCATTGCCCACCGTTACACCCGCTAGAATTACTGCGTGACCGCCGATCCATACATCGTCACCAATAGTGATGGGCGCTGGGTAATCAATCACTTCTCGCTCACCTTGCTGATTAACGTAGGTTTTGCGTAAGTCAGGGTCTAAGGCATGGTTAATCGAAAACAAACTTACATTCGGTGCAATCATCACCCGATCACCAATAGTAATTTTGCCCGAATTCACCAAGGTTAAGTTGGTATTAATAAATACATCTTCGCCGATAAACACCGTGTCACCATAATCCACGGTGAGTGGCGGGCATATCTCGATGTTTTTACCTACCTTCACAAACAGCTCACGCACTAGCGCTTCGCGCAGTTCGGCGTCTTCGGGGGCGGTTTGATTAAACTTATGAGTAATTTGCCGAGTAGCTAAACGGCGCTCGCCTAGGTCTTTATCCCAACGGTTAAAACTTAAACCCGCCATCATTCGCTCAAATTGACTTGTCATGCTTACCACTCACTAAAAGGCTTTAGCTTAACTGTGCAGCTAAATGCCTGCGCAGTCTATTAGCACCTTGGCAGAAACCACTATTCACAAATGCGTAGTTAAACAAAATAAAGATGCTGGTGGATATTAGCTAAGGCACTCGGCTTTGTGCTAAGTTGCCAAGCATAATGCAGTACCGAGGTCATACAGTGCCAAGCCAGCAGCGGCAAGGACAAGGTTTTTTACTCACAGCCAATAGTTACGATCGTCAAGGTCGGGCTTATATTCAGCTTTGGTTAGCCAGTAACCAAGGCCCGGTGTGTTTAGAGGTAAGTGACCAGCAGCCGGTATTTTTTGTGTTAAGTAGTGAACTAGATACCGTGCTAGAAACCGTTGGCGAGCACTTGCTTAAGCACCAAAGCGTAGCGTTAAACACCTTCCAGCATCAGCCGATTACTGCCTTGTACTTTGCCAGTATCGATGCGCATTACCGCGCCGCACAAAACTTACAGCAAGCCGGATTAAGCTGCTTTGAACATGACATAAAATTACATGAACGCTTTCTTACCGAACGCTTTTGTTATGGCAGCATGGCTTTTGCTGGCAGCCAAGGGAGTAATCCACGTTACCCCGCTTGGCAGCAAGCCAAAATAAAAACGGCCCAATATACACCTAAGCTGTCGGTGCTATCGCTAGACATAGAATGCAGTGAAAAAGGCCAACTTTACTCGATTGGATTATACGGTGAGCACTTTCAGCAAGTGCTTATGATTGGCAGTGAACAAGCCGCTGATACGCCAATTACCTGGTTGGCCAATGAGTACGCCTTACTAAAACAGCTTGAGCTAGTAATAGAAAAACTCGACCCGGACATCATAATTGGTTGGAATGTCATCAATTTTGATTTTAGGTTGCTGGTTAAACGCGCCGCTTTGCATGGAATAAAACTGGCGCTAGGCCGCCAACAAGGCGTGGCGCGTTGGCGCGAGCGTAGCGATAACGAGCAAACAGGTTTTATTAGCATTCCTGGGCGCGTAGTAGTAGACGGCATAGACGCACTAAAATCAGCCACTTACCACTTCGATAGTTTTAGCTTGGAAAACGTTGCCCAACAACTGCTTAAGCGCGGCAAATTGGTAGACGAAGTGCATGACCGTATGGCTGAAATTAACCATAACTTTGCCCACAACAAACCCCAGCTTGCCGCCTACAACCTCGAAGACTGTAAGTTAGTGTTAGACATCTTCCAGCATACGCAAATCCTTGAATACCTTTGTTTGCGCAGCCAACTTACTGGCCTAATGCTAGATAGAAGTGGTGGCTCGGTGGCAGCCTTTACCAATGTTTATTTGCCTAAATTGCACCGAGCTGGCTATGTAGCGCCAAATCTTACCCGAGACTTTATCGCCGATAGCCCCGGCGGTTATGTGATGAGCTCTAAACCAGGCTTGTATAACAATGTGCTGGTACTCGATTTTAAGAGCCTGTACCCCTCTATCATTCGTACCTTTAAAATTGATCCGCTGGGCTTAATTGAAGGGCTAGCGAGCCCCGACAATGCCATTGAAGGCTTTAGAGGCGGAGTATTTAGCCGCGATAAACATTTTTTACCAGAGATCATTAATCAGCTTTGGCTGCAGCGCGATCAAGCCAAGGCCGATCATGACAGTGCTCGCTCGCAGGCGATCAAAATTTTAATGAATAGTTTTTATGGAGTGCTAGGCTCTACTGGTTGTCGCTTTCACGATCCCCGCTTAGCCAGTTCAATCACTATGCGCGGCCACCAGCTAATGCAAGAAACAGCAGACTGGATCAGCGAGCAGGGCCATGAAGTGATTTATGGTGATACCGACTCTACCTTTGTTTGGCTAAATCAAGATTTGAACGCAGAGCAAGCCAAACAAATAGGCCAACAACTGGCGCAAGGTATAAACCAATATTGGCAGCACAAGCTAGCCTCAGAAATGCAGTTAGATAGTCACCTAGAAATTGAGTTTGAGACTCATTTTTCTCGCTTTTTAATGCCAACCATTCGCGGCTCTGAAACCGGCAGTAAAAAGCGTTATGCAGGTTTAACCAACGATAAGCAGTTAGTCATTAAAGGCTTAGAAACCGTACGTTCAGATTGGACAGAGATGGCGAAGATATTTCAAACCGGATTGCTCGAGCGAGTTTTTTCTGACCAAGATCCACGCCAGTTTGTTCTCGATACCGTGGATAAACTAATGGCTGGCGAGTACGACCAGCAACTTATTTACCGTAAGCGATTACGCCGCAAGTTAGCCGAGTACGTGAAGAATGTGCCACCACAGGTGCGAGCAGCGCGGCTCGCCGACGAACATAACCAAGCTCTAGGTAAACCACTGCAATATCAAAATAAAGGCAGTATTGCCTATTGGATGACCATAAATGGGCCCGAGCCGCTAACTAACCGAGTTAGCCAAATTGACTATCAACATTACTTAGACAAACAACTACAGCCGATTGCCGATGCTATTTTGCCCTTCATTGATTTGGATTTTGAGCAAATAACCTCTGCGCAATTAGGTTTGTTCTAGTTAACCCAGTAGAAAAGGTTTTGCTTCTAAAGAGGCTGAAACCAGCAACAACAAACTGATAGAAGCAAACATGGCACGAACAACCATGGTTCGCATTTTGATAGTTTTTGTTAATTTTTCAATATGCATGTTCTTCATTCGGCGCTTAACACTCGCTGTCGTCAATACTAACCAGGTAGTTTGACTCACTAGGGTTAAGGGTTCCTCCCGCTTCAGTGTAAGTAACAAAACATCCGCTATCATTAACATCTTTATCGCCAGAGACATAACCGATATACAAGCGCGAACTGCCATCCACAAACTGCATTTCTAAGTCAGTTTCAATCAATGACTCCATACCAAGGTAGTCTTCACCGTGCGCCTCTGGGTAACCATCTTTTACCTCTACAATACCCAAGCTCGTTTCTACCTCTGCACGTGATTCTTGCTCTAGGCCATCAATAGCTGCTTGGTTAAATACCAAATCAGCAGAGGTTTTTACTGCAGCGGCAGCCCCCTCTAAGGTCGCTTTTTTTGCATCGCTTTGAAGATTTAGGAACTTTGGTGCAGCCACCACAGAGAGTATTCCCAAAATGATAATTACTATTACTAATTCGATGAGAGTAAAACCAGATTGCTTGTTCATATAGCGCCTAAAGTTACTTTCTAGATTGGTGAAACAGGGTGAATTAAGAACTTGTATTATCCCTATAACGGCAATTTAAATTGACTTTTTACGAACAAAGCATTTTTTGTAACATTAGAATAAAAATCCAACCCAGCTCACTTTTATCAAACAAAAGTCCATAACTTATTAAAATAATGAAACTTTCGTTAGATACTAGCCTCAAACTAGCAAATCATAATGGCAAACAAGTCACACGGATGGAGGCAAAGAGGGCAATACAATGGCGTTTTTTTCGATGGGTGTAAGAGTACTATTATTGGTATTAATGTTGGGTAGCGTGTTTAGCTATTCACACACTACCCATTCTTCATGGGCAAAGTTTTATTGCCCTGCACAAACTAGTAAGGCAGCGAGTTAAACTCTCTCGCTACGTTTTTCAATTTGTGGGTTCGCCACAAATACCATTACCGAACGTGCAGCCACTTTAACTGAGCCAGTTTCTAACATAGGCGCGGTTTTAAAGTCATAAACATCTTCTGGCGGTTTGGCTGCGGTATTAACAAGCTTAAACCAATGTCCTTCGATGCATGGCACTTCAAACTCTAACTCTTCCCAGTAGGAGTTAAACACCATGTATAAGCGGTCTTTTGAGTATGGATCTAACAATGTAACCGCAATAGAGTGACTATGTTCAGACCAATCGGGCTGACCTTGATGCACACCATGCCATTCGATATTGGCATCATGAATCACATCCGACAGGCTCAAGTGGATCTTCTCTTCAAGCACATCGTCATAACGACGTAACTTAATCATCTCTTGAACAAAGCGCAGCAAGTTTTGGTTTTTGTCCACCAAGCTCCAGTCAAACCAGGATAACTCGTTATCTTGGCAGTAAGCATTGTTATTACCGTTTTGAGTGCGTTTTACTTCATCGCCCATGGTAATCATTGGCGTACCTAACGAGAGCAACAAAGTAGCAAAGAAGTTCTTCATTTGCTGTTCACGCAGATCGTTGATTTTTGGGTTTAGGGTTGGCCCCTCTACACCGTGGTTATAACTAATGTTGTGGTTATCACCATCACGGTTGTTTTCACCATTTTCTAGGTTGTGCTTGTCGTTGTAGCTCACTAGATCGTTTAAGGTGAATCCATCATGCGCAGTGACTAAGTTAACCGAGCGTTGCGGCGAGTGGTTTTCTTTATAGTAAATGTCTGGGCTACCCAATAAGCGTGAAGCAAACTTACCCGTTACACCAGAATCCCCTCTAAAGAACGAGCGCACATCATCACGGAACTTACCGTTCCATTCATTCCAGCGGTCACCAACAAACTCACCTACTTGGTAAAGGCCAGCGGCATCCCAAGCTTCGGCAATGATTTTAGTGCCAGCTAAAGAAGGATCTGAATCAATCGACCATAGCAGGGGTGGCTCTTTCATTACATGACCCTTAGAGTCACGCGCCAGTACTGAGGCTAAATCAAAGCGGAAACCATCTACATGCATTTCGTTTACCCAAAAACGCAGTGCATCACGGATCATGCGGCGCATTACCGAGTGGTTAGCATTACAAGTATTGCCACAACCCGAGTAGTTACTGTACCAACGCTTTTCGTTTTCTAGCATGTAGTAAGTATCGTTTTGCAAACCCTTCATACTAAGCGTTGGGCCGTCGTGTCCGCCTTCTGCGGTGTGATTAAACACCACATCCAATATCACCTCAATGCCGGCTTTATGCAGCTCACGCACCATGGTTCTAAATTCGTTAAAGGCACCACAGACACTTTTATCGGAGCTGTAAGCTGTATGTGGGGAGAAGAAGTTAATTGGGCTATAACCCCAATAGTTCTGCTTACCCAGAGGCGCGTCTTGTAAGTCAAACTGCTGCACCGGCATTAATTCAATGGCGGTAATGCCCAGCTCTTTTAGATAAGGAATTTTTTCGATAACGCCAGCGTAAGTACCGCGTTTATGCTCCGCTACACCCGAAGACGGGTGCTTGGTAAAACCCGCTACATGCATTTCGTAAATAACGGTATCTTGCAATGAGCGTTTAATAGGCTGAGTGCCCTGCCAATCAAAGCCACGCAAATCCACCACTGCACCTTTAATACATTGGTTAGTATTTACATGACCATGGCGTGACGCCACCTGACGTAAATAGTTATCTGGGAAATGGGTGATTCTGGCGTAAGGGTCGAGCAGAACTTTGCTTGAGTCAAAGCGCAAACCACGCTCTGGTTGCCAGGGACCGTCTACTTGAAAGCCGTAGAGCGTTCCTACTTCTAAGTCTTCAACAAAAATATGCCAGTAATGGTCTGTTTTGTTGGTATTTGGGTCTAAAGGGAACTCGGCAAAAGGCTTGCGAGAGTTAACTTCTTTAAATAATAGAAGGGTAACTCCCGTAGCATTTTTAGAGAAAATACTAAAATTAACGCCCTTACCTTGGTAAGTCGCGCCGAGTGGAAATGAAACACCCGCTTGAGTTTTTGTGGCCATATACTGTGCTGTCTTATTTTTGCTATTAACTGAGATGAAAAGCCTATTAGTTGGCTCTTTCGCTATAGTTTATCAGTAACAGCTTATTACACAGTAAGTTTATTAACAGATAATGACTAAAATTTAGCCGAAATTGAGTGCGAGCGCCCACTAGCTTGGCGTTTTCTGCGGCAATGCTGTGCGCCAAGTTGGTCAAGTTCAGATACTTCGTCAGGCAACATCAACGACAATAGCTGTTCTAATTTTTCTTGGTCAGACAATACATTGGCAATAGTTTGGCTAGTTTTTGTACGGAACATATCATACCCCTAAATTTTGATACCTAATTAGGGGTATGCACCTATAGTGCCAAAGCTATATGAACAATTTATTAACCTTATTATTCAGATAGTTGCTGTCTAGCACGAATAGGGTTTGCGTACATTTCGAACAGCTGAGATCGGACCTCTGCACTAATATCGCGAGTCTTCGCTTCAAAATAGCGCTTTGCTTCAGCTAATTCGTTAGCAGGAATTTCTTCTGGGATAGCGTCACCAAGGGCAATCCAGTTGGTAGGCATAAGCTGGTAATTGCCAATAATCGCTTTATCTAAAGCTTCTGCCACGTCTTTGGCATTTTCATATTCACCGGCCAATGGTTCTGCAAAATGCACATGCACTCGACCTTTTTGGCCAACAATACCGCGAGAGATGCTGTAAATGTCTTCATGCTCTGCTTTTTGGTATTCGCCATGTTGGTTTTGCGACACCAACTCATTAGCTTTAGCCACATCACAAGGGTCAAATTCGTAAGAAATAGACACAGGAACAATGTTTAGCTCTTTAATGTAATCGGCAAATTCTTGCTGCTTAGGTTTGTTTAAAGCCAGCATAGAAATAAGTGCCGAATTAGTCAGGTCTAACCCATCTTTGGCGCGCCCCTCACGCTGAGCAATCCAAATATGGTCGCCAGTGCTCGCTAGGGTATGTTGAATATACGCAGATAACTCTTTTAAGTTAGCCAGCTTTTCACGTTTAGCAGAAGCTGAGCGCTTAACAATAAAACTGCGGTTAAGGCGCATTAAGTCAGATACCCAAGGCTTACTTAATAAATTGTCACCAATGGCAATTTGTACCGTGTCTTGGCCATTTATATGCAGCAAGTAGTTCACAAAAGCAGGGTCTAGCGCGATATCGCGATGATTTGAGATAAACAGATGCGGCTTAGATAAATCTAGGCTGTCTAATCCGCTAGAGCTTAGTTGCGAAGTCGTAGTTTTGATCATGTGCGCCATATAGCGCTCTACCATTATTTGAAAGTCGTAAACACTTTTTACGTTTCTTACTTTAAATTTAAGTACTTGGCGCAAGGCAAAAGACGTTAGCGAGAGAAAGGCACCACTGGCTTTAGGGTAACGAAACTTAATTAAAGTAGTGATAAATTCGGGATCATTAATGAGGCGTTGCAGTGTACTTTTTACTTCAGAATCTTGATAAGGGCGAATACTGTCAAACTGAGACATAACTTCTCTCGCTATTAAGGAAGCCGCAATTTACCGTTTTCTGCTCTTAAAAACAACAATAATGATTAAAATTTAAACAACCATTGGCAGTTTTTAAGGCTTAATGCAGATTCTTTCGCTTAGCCTTCGAGCCACGTATACTGGAGCCTCGATTTCCCAGCTGCAAGTTAATGGAACAACAACGCCAGTATTTGCTTGATGCCCCCATCACGCCGCTTATTATCAATAAGGCCAGTCCAACCTTAGTTGGCATTTTTGCGATCATCTTTTTTAACCTTGTTGATACCTTTTTTGTTGCCATGCTCGGCACCGATGCGTTGGCTGGCGTATCTTTTACTTTTCCCATTACCTTTGCCATCACCAGTGTTGCTATGGGCTTAGGCATTGGCTTGTCGTCCCATGTAGGACGGCTACTGGGGGCTCGTCAACATCAGCAAGCCGCCCAGCTCACTAGCCATAGTTTATTGTTTAGCCTACTGCTAATTGTTGCTATTGCCGGCTTGGGTTATATCAGCATTTATCCTCTTTTCAGCCACTTAGGCGCCGAATTACCAGTAATGCCCTATATTGAGCAATATATGCAAATTTGGTATCTCTCGGTTCCGCTATTAGTGATACCTATGGTGGGCAATAGCGCCATAAGAGCGAGTGGCGACAGTAAAACCCCCAGTATAGTGATGCTGGTTGCTGGTATCGTAAATGGCATACTGGACCCTATTTTTATTTTTGGTTGGGGGCCTGTGCCTGCCATGGGGGTGCAAGGAGCCGCTTTAGCCACTGCAGTAGCTTGGGCACTCACTTTTAGTGTTGCTGTTTATTTGCTTAGTTTTAAATTAAAACTACTACGTTTTGAAGTTTGCACCATTCAACAGCTTTTCGCCTCTTGGAAAAAGCTGCTTAGCATAGCCATTCCGGCGGTATTTTCTCAGCTGCTTACTCCCATAGCTACCACCATTACTTTGGTAATATTGGCCAGTGCTGGCACGGCAACCGTAGCAGCCTATGGCTTTGCTACACGGGTAGAAGCCTTATTATTTATTGGAGTGATGGCGATTAACTCGGTGATTCCGATGTTAGTTGGACAAAATGTAGGAGCGGGCAAAGCACAACGCGCCCAGCAAATTGTTCATCATGCCATTAGGCTAGCGGTGGTTTGGCAACTATTGCTGGCTATCGCAATGTACGCCTTGGCCCCTTTAGTGAGTTATAGCTTTAATCACGATGCTGAAGTGGCTGAACTTAGCCAATATTACTTACAGTTAGTACCTTTTTGCTACGGCATGATGGCTGTGCCCTTATTGCTAGCTCAAACCTTAAATGCCTTAGCTAAGCCCCTGTTAGCAATGGCAATAAACTTAATAAGATTATTTGGTTTTATGTTGCCAGCTATTTACATTGGAGCAATGTGGGGAAGCAGCAAAGTAATATTTTTGGCGATTATTATTGCTCATACCTTAGCGGGCTTAGCGAGCTTAATCATATTGATTTGCTTGATGAGCAAAAACAGTTGGTGGCAACATTCTCAATCTTAGTTTCACAAAAATGAAAAAAGGCGACACAAATGTGTCGCCTTTTTAAGTAGTCATATTGCTCTTTTCCGTGAACAGTAATTGCTCCTTGCAATCCTTTTTGACTGTTGCACACTAATCCTTAGCGTTTCCTCTTCCCAGTTCCTTTGAGCTATCCTTTAGCCTTCTATGGCATAAATGTTCATCCTAAACACTTGCTCTCTCCGTCCTGGAGGTATCCTTTAACTTCATCCTGAAAGTTTGAGGTATTTTGCTTTCTAGCACTCCTGTGCTGACATCCTAAAGTTTATCTACCTTGATAAACCTGCTCTTCCTAAGCAATGCTTCCTAATACCTTGGCATCTTGCCCTGACTCTTCCTAAGCCTTGGCTCGTCCTGATGGTTGATACTTTACGCCGATGAGCCCTTAATCCCAGTAGCCAAGATAAAATAATTTTGGTTTTAGCTACAAAAAACCATGATAAAAAACATAAGACATTGAAATATATAAACTTAGTTTAGTTAAGGCTTATTAAACAAGTGAAATTACCCGCTACAGCTCGGGCGGATCTCTCACACAGGCAATAGCAGATAAAGAAACTACCAGATCGAGATTAACAATATAAAAATCCAACCAATTACAGGTTATCCATTAAAAGCTCTGCAGATAGGTAATAAACCCTAACAATAAATAGCAGGCAAAGAAAAAGGGCGACACATACGTGTCGCCCTCTTAGTAGTCATATCGCTCTATTCCATGAACGTTAATTGCTCCCTGCAATCCTTTTTGACTGTTTCACACTATTCCTTAGCGTTTCCTCTTCCCAGTTCCTTTGGGCTGTCCTTTAGCCTTCTATGGCATAAGCGTTCATCCTAAACACTTGCTCTCTCCGTCCTGGAGGTATCCCTATACTTCGTCCTGAAGCTATTTGGTATTTTGCTTTCTAGCAATCCTATGCTGACATCCAAACTCATCTACCTTGATAAGCCTGCTCATCCTGAGCGCTGCGTCCTAAATACCTCGGCGTCCTGCCTAATTCTTCCTGAATCTTGGTTCGTCCTGATGGTTGATACTTTACGCTCATCCCAATTAAAGCCCAGTAGGCCAGAAACAAAAACATCTAAATAAATCTATTACTTAAGAGGTAAAAAACAATAAACCATTGAATAATAAATAAAAAATTATTTTAAGGCTCATAAACAAAGAGACTTATCGGCTTGTTTGAATGGTCGATCTCTCACACGGCCTTTGGTCGATCGCCAAACAAGCATCTAAATTCAGCACGCTAAAATTCTCAATAAGTCTAAACAAAGACGCCTTAAAAGAATAAAAACCTAATAAAACACTTTTAATCTTAACTATTCATCTAAAATCGATGAAAAAGTGCAGACAATAAAAAACCCAGCACTTGGCTGGGTTTAGAAAAAGGTCGGGGCGACACTTTCGTGTCGCCCCTAGTAGTCATATCGCTCAAATCCGTGAACGGGTAGTTGCTCCCTGCAATCCTTTTTGACTGTGTTACTACGTCCTGTAGTTATCCTTTTCTCAAATCCTTTGAGCTGTCCTTTAGCCTTCTATGGCATAACCGGTCATCCATACCAGTTGCACGTCTCCTTCCTAGGAGGTGTCCCTTGCTACTTCCTGTAGCTGTTCCTTTTTAGCTCCTGCTACGTTTCTCATCCTGATAAACGTCAGTGCCTCCGTGCACAAACAACTATACGGAATCTAAGTTTGAGAAAAAGCCGCGTAAGCAAAAAACTTTCATTTTTTTACTTACAAATTCTTACAAAAACACTAAACCATTAATTTAAAAGAAAATTTAATTTTAACAACTGTAAGCAAAGCTGCTTTTAACGCACAAGCTTGTAAGAGATATCTCACACCATCTATCGTCATTTATCGCTAACTAACGATTTTTGGCAAGCTTAGGTAGTGATAAATGATAGCGAATGGCCACTAAACGAATGAGCAAAGCGGTCAAAATACAAGCACTTGTAGCAATAGTATCCGAAAACTGTAGGTATAAAGCAGCCACCCAAACCAGTCCACCAACAATACAAGCAGTGGCATACACCTCACGTTGCAGTACTAAAGGGACTTGATTGGCCAATACATCACGGATCATACCTCCACCACAGGCGGTAATCACTCCCATGGTAACGGCTACAATCATTGGCGACCCATATTGATAAGCTTTGTTAGCACCAATCGCCATAAATACCGCCATACCTATAGCATCAGCTACCGGCAGTAACCAGCGAGGAGGCGTAGGAAAGTTATTAAGCAACAATACCGAGCCTAAACTAGCTCCAAGAATTACCCACAAATACAAACCGTTTTCTACCCAGAATACTGGGCTAGCACCTAAAGCCATATCGCGGATAGTACCGCCGCCAATGGCGGTAACACAGGCAAGCACCAAGGCACCAAACAAATCCATTCGGCGACGACTAGCTATCAATACCCCAGAAATGGCAAATATTGCGGTACCAAATAGATCAAGACTAAATATGATGGCGTTGCCCAAAGCGAGTTCCTCTAAAAATTCGGCTGCAATTAGACAACATGTAGACTCAGCAATACAAGATGCAGATCAAACAAAGCCGAAGCCTAATCACTTCGGCTTAATTTGTTGCTGTTACAGGCTTAGTCGTAAATGGTAGGAATGGCCTGACGTTTATGTTGGGTACGTTGGTAAATACCAATAAGTTTTTGCTCGACTTCATCGGCCACTTTCTTGCCTTCTAAGAAGTCATCAATTTGGTCATAAGTAACACCTAATGCCACTTCATCGGGTAATTGCGGACGGTCTTCTTCAAGATCGGCCGTTGGCGCTTTACCAATCAGCTTTTCTGGTGCGCCTAAATAATCTGCAACCTGACGAACTTGGCGTTTGTTTAAACCAAAGATAGGCACTAAATCACACGCACCATCACCATGCTTAGTGTAAAAACCCGTTAAGTTTTCAGCTGAGTGATCTGTTCCAATAACCAGGCCACCACTTAAGCCAGCTATTTCATACTGGGCAATCATGCGCATACGGGCTTTAACATTGCCCTTGGCAAAATCTACTGCAGCTTGGGCAGGTAAATCTAAACCAGCAGCCACTAAACTTTCACTAGCACTAGTATGCAAGCCTTCGGTACCTGCTTTGATATTAGTGGTAACAATATGTGAGGGTTTAATAAACCCTAAAGCTAGCTGCGCATCGGCTTCATCTTTTTGCTCACCAAAAGGTAAGCGCATGGCAATAAAGCGGTAGTCTTGACTATTACTCTCATTATTAAGCTGTTCAACTGCCAACTGCGCTAAGCGACCAGTGGTTGTTGAATCAACACCGCCACTAATACCAAGTACTAGTGTTTTTAAACCAGCTTGTTTTAAACGCGCTTTTATAAAGTCGATTCGACGTTTAACTTCAAACTCTGGATCAATTTCTGGCAAAACCTTCATTTCTGCCAAGATTGCCTGTTTCATTCTGTCACCCCACAGCAAATAATATCCCTAATGCGCAATGTACTTGAGAGACAAAAAAAAACCAAGGGACAAGCTGGTTTACATATACTTAAATCAGCATCAGCGAATTCAAGCAAACATCTCATCAATTTTTAAGGATTAGCAACATGTTAAGACGTACTAAAATAGTCACAACTTTAGGCCCCGCCACCGACCGAGACGATGTACTGGAACAACTGATATTGAGTGGTGCAAATATGGTGCGCCTTAACTTCTCTCATGGAACCGCAGAAGATCATTTGGCGCGCGCAGCCAAAGTGAGAGAGTTAGCCAGCAAACATAAACTACACATTGCGATACTGGGCGACTTACAAGGCCCTAAAATTCGTGTTTCCACCTTTAAAGATGGCAAAGTAAACCTAAATGTAGGCGACAGCTTTATTTTAGATAGTGAGCTAGACAAAGGTTTAGGCGATGAAAAACAAGTAGGCCTAGATTACAAACACCTGCCTAAGGATGTTGAACCAGGTGATATCTTATTGCTCGATGATGGCCGTATTCAACTTAAAGTAACGGCGGTAAAAGACAGCCAAGTGACTACCGAAGTCACCATTGGCGGCGTTTTATCTAACAATAAAGGCATAAACAAACTCGGCGGTGGCTTATCTGCAGCTGCACTTACCGATAAAGATAAAGCCGACATTTTAACCGCGGCCAAAATTGAAGTGGACTACCTAGCTGTATCATTCCCTAATAGTGGCGAAGACATGCATTATGCTCGTCGCCTTACCCAACAAGCAGGTTTAGCCACAAAATTGGTTGCTAAGGTAGAACGCGCCGAAACAGTAGCCACCGAAGAAGCGATGATCGATATTATTAAAGCGTCTGATGCGGTAATGGTTGCACGTGGTGATTTAGGGGTAGAAATTGGCGATGCCGAATTAGTGGGTGTACAAAAAACCCTTATTCGCCTCACTCGAAAATACAATCGAGCAGTAATTACCGCCACTCAAATGATGGAATCGATGATTAGCGCACCAATGCCAACCCGTGCTGAGGTTATGGATGTAGCCAACGCCGTGCTAGATGGTACCGATGCTGTGATGCTTTCTGGCGAAACCGCCGCAGGCCAATACCCTATCGAAACAGTACAAGCGATGGCCAGCGTATGTTTAGGGGCAGAAAAACAACGCAGCATTAACGTGTCGAAATACCGTATTAACGATACCTTCGAGAGTATTTCTGAAACAGTGGCCATGAGCACCATGTTTGCTGCCAACCACATGAAGGGCATGAAAGCTATTATTGCGTTAACCGAGTCCGGCAGCACACCACTGTTAATGTCTCGCTTAAGTAGTGGCTTACCAATATTCTCTTTGTCTCGTCATGCCAATACCTTAAGCCGCTGTGCTTTGTATCGCGGCGTATACCCAATTCACTTTGATGAAAGCAGCGAAGATATTATTAAGGTGTCAAAAATAGCGATAGAACAGCTGAAAGAACAAGGTTACTTGAGCAAAGGCGACTTGGTTATTTTGACCCACGGTGACGTATTCGACCAAACCGGTCATACCAATACCAGTAAGATCCTAAAGGTAAGCTAAGTATTAATATTCTAGCGAAGTAGAGAAGCTGCTCTAGCACCTTCGACAGGCCGATTAACTGATAGTTTTCGGCCTTTTTTCATGCCGGTTTGAAAGTCTGGGGTAAGTTGCCCCATCGACGCCTTAATTTTAGCTTTAAAGGTTTCACGGTCTAACTTTTCAAACATCTCATCAAGGTAGTCGTCCATATGTTCATTACGACCATTAGTGGTGAGATCGGGCAGCTTTTCTAGCGCCCCTTCTAACCAACCAGCGGTGAACGAGGTAACTCGGCGCGCCACAGTTACATTGTCGGTGCCAGAGCCGGCAAAGCTATTTCTAAAAGAGCCTACTTGCTGGTTCATTTCACGATAAACAATGTCAAAAGCAAAAGCCGCAAATACCGCACGGTCAGCATGTCCAACAAACTCTGCGCGTTTTAAACCTTTATGATTAACCAACACGGCTTCAACCCCAAAACGGCTATTAATGCCGCGGATAATCCGCAGAATATTTTCACTAACATTGGCAGGTAACAAGGTTTGGGTTGAGGTTTTACCCATTTGAATAAGCTCAATATCAGCTTGTTCTAGACCATGTTTAAGCATGAGCCGATGAGCCATACGAATAGCTTGAGCGGCCTCATGAACATTTGAGGAGTTACCCAACTCTAAACACTTAGCTATTTTTTCTAGGGCGCGTTGACGACTCACGAACTGCAACAACCTCTGCTCAAAAATGAAGCGCTATTTTACTTATTTTAGCCAAATTTTCCAGTTATTCAGCGGCGGTAGCCAGAATCAAAAACAACAAAGGCTTGGAAATAAAAACCAAGCCTTTGATTTTTAGCTAATGTTTTAGGGTCTGTTGATCTTTGGTGTTGAAATTTTGTTTGAGATAAGCGGGCTTTAATCGCGGCGAGCACTTAGAAGCCTAGCGGGCTAAGCAAGAAGTGCTTAACAAAGAGTAAAGTCCGCTTATCCGACCCCTTCTGGCAGCATTTCTTAGCTATTTATTCAGCGTTAGCGAGTGATTATTAAGCCCACTTAACTGCACACTCACGCCTTGCCTAAATGGCTAATAAATTGCTGCAAAAACCATCAGCAAAGATCAACGGACCCTAGCTATTTCTCGATTTGCGCTGCTTCGCTAGTGGCAGGATAAAAATGCACATCGCGCTGCGGGAACGGAATTGAGATACCGTCGCGGTCGAAGCGCATTTTCACTTCACGGGTAATATCCCAATATACGTCCCAATAATCATCGGTTTTAACCCAAGGACGAACAATGAAATCAACTGAAGATTCGTTAAGTACATGCAACTTCACCGTAGGCTCTGGTTCAGGCAATACCATTGGGTGCTTTTCTAGCAGTTCATTTAATACCGCTTCAGCTTTTTCAATATCATCTGAGTAACCAATACCAAATACTAAATCCACCCGACGCAGCTTTTGTGCAGTAACGTTTTTAATAACGTCACCCCAAATTTTACTATTGGGTATAACCAAAGTTTGGTTATCGATGGTAAGAATAGTGGTAGATACAAGGTTCATGCTTTTCACCTTACCAAATACCCCACCGCCCACTTCTACCATATCGCCTACATCGTAAGGGCGATAGATCAGAATCATCAAACCAGCAGCAAAGTTACCTAGAGTATCTTGTAAAGCAAAACCGATAATGAAACCGGCCACACCTAAACCAGCCAGGATAGGTGCCAGCGAAATTCCCACTTGGGCGAGCGCAAACAGTATTCCTATAATGATGACCACCCGTGCGACCGAGGAGATAATCATGTCTTTCATTAATGACGACAAGTTTAGCTTGGAAGAATCCAAACTCTTAGTCATAAGTTTACGCACCAAACGCGATAGAGAACGGAAAATGTAGTAAATAGCCACCAGCAAAAACAGCTTGAAGATCCATTCGCCACCGTGTTCTACAAAGTATTCAGATAAACGTTCTAACCAACGTTTTGCTATGCCACCTAATATGTTTACATCCAAAACATCGGTAGTAATTTGGCCACCAAGCTTAAGCAAAGTTTGCTGATAGAACGACGCGTTAAAGCCCAACTGAGTAAGCAAATCTACGGTTAACTTAAAGCTTTCTCCGGCAACCGCAAGCTGCTCGGTAACTACCGCTAGTTGATCTTTAAGGCTTTGATCATCCGGCGTAATTTTAATTAGCTTGCCTAGTTCTTCACGTTTTTTACCAACTAAGCCTACCATGCCAGAGAAAGACTCGGCGCGGGTATATAGTCGGTCAATCAAATACTCTTTTTCAGTATCAACACTAAAACCTAAAGCCTGCTGATTTGATATTTGCTGCACCATGGCAGTATAGATAAGGTCTGAGCTAGCAAGGTGTTCGATATAGAGTTGGAAAGCTTTAATGCCATCAGCTTCTTCTTCGGCATAAGCCTTATTAAACTCAAGCTGCTGCTTTTCGATACCATTCACTAAATCTTGGTTATTTTGGGCAATAATTTGCTCAACTTCAGCCAACACCTGCTCATCGGCTAAGCCTAAGGCCTTTTGCTCAATTAAATACTGAGACAACTGATTAATGGTTTCAAAAGCATGTAAATGGCGTTCTAACAAACGGTGAGAGATAGCCGCCTGCTCAATGCTTGAGACTTGGTCGATATTGGCTTTTATTTTTTCGATTCGCTGTTGCTGGCGCTGGTATTTATCCAACAACAAAGTAGCTTGGTCACTCCCAGAATCGACTGCCATAGCCGAAGTTATTGGAGCGCAGACTAACAATGCTGCTAAGCCCAGAGCACCACAATAACGCGTTAATTCCTTTAACATCACTTTCTCCAACCAACAAAGTAGTAAATAAGCTGTACATGCAGACTAACTGAACGGTTTAAAATAAATCAAACCGCCCCTTAAGAATAGTGGCTTGTTTATATTTTACTATCAGATTTAAGTGCTTATACTAACTAATAGCTCACAATGAAGTGATAAATTGTAGAACAGCGCATCTGTTGCTCTGTTTTAGTACTGCGATACAAGGATAGTATATGAAAACCAAGCAGTGGCTCCCTCTTGCTGCCCTAGTAGCAAGCTTTAGCTCTACCAGTTTTGCTGGTGAATGGGTGATTAAAGCAGGTGGCTTTTGGGCGCAAACCGATTCATCTATATCAACTAAAGCATTTGATGGTAGCGACCTAAAACTGGACTTTGAAGACACACTCAACCTTGAAGAATCTCAGTTTCTTCCTTTCTTCGAAGTCGGCTATAAGTTTAATGAACGTCATATTGTATATGCCGATTGGCGTCGCTTACATCGACAAGCCACTACCAAATCAACCTTTGGTTACACTCTTCCTAATAATCCTGATAAAGGTATTCTGGTAGGTGCAGCCATTGACACCCGCATGGACATTGACATTTTGCGTGCTGGTTATGGTTACTCTTTTTACAAAACCGATCGTGCTGAAATTGGTGGTTCTTTAGGCTTGCACGTTATGTTCATTGAAATGGGCTTTAGCGGCGAGATAGCTGGTTGTGTTGATAATAGTGGAACCATTACTTGTGACAGCGCCAATACCAACGGCGAAGTAGTAGATGAATCAACCACTGCTCCATTGCCTGATATAGGGCTATGGGCAGATTATGACTTATCGGAAGATTGGACAATTGGTGCACATACTCAGTTCTTCTATATATCTATAGACAATACTAGTGGTTACTTAGCCGATTTAAACGCCTCTATTTCTTACCATATCAACCCAAATTGGGATGTTGAGCTAGGTTATAACTACTACCTAGTTGAAGCAGAATGGAATGAAACCACTTTAAAATATAACTACCGCGGGCCAATGCTCAACGTAGCTTATAAATTCTAAACTGGTTTTATCCAAACTAAAAAAGGCCACAGGTTTTCACTTGTGGCCTTTTTTGTTTACCCAATTTTACTGCTTATAGCAGCGATTCTATTCCGTATTCTTTACCGTACTTCTCTACCACAAAGTCAATGTCTTTATCGCCTCGGCCAGACAAGTTAATCAGAATTGAGCCCTTACTACCTTGCTTAGCCAAATTGATAGCATGAGCCACAGCGTGGGCAGACTCGATTGCTGGAATAATGCCTTCTAAACGCGAGAGCTCAAAAAAAGCGTCAATGGCTTCTTTGTCGCTCACTACACCATATTGAACCCGGCCTAAGTCTTTTAAGTAGGCATGTTGTGGCCCAACTGAGGGGTAGTCTAAGCCACTAGCTACTGAATAAACTTGCTCAGGCTCTCCTTGCTCATCTTTAAGCATGTAGGAATGGAAACCATGCATAGTGCCAGGTTCACCCTTGGTTAACGTAGCTGCATGTTCGCCAACTTCTTCCAAACTGCGACCGGCAGGTTCACAACCATGCATAGCTACCGCTTCATCTTCTAAAAAGGCACTAAACAGCCCCATAGCGTTAGAGCCACCACCAACACAAGCCACTAAATTGTCTGGTAGAGCTCCAGTCATTGCTTGGAACTGCTCACGCGCTTCTATGCCAATAATTGATTGGAAATCTCGCACCATCATCGGGAAGGGGTGAGGACCAACCACCGAGCCAATGGCATAAAGCTGGCTATGAGGATCAGCCATGTAAGCTTGAAAAGCGCTATCTACAGCTTCTTTTAAGGTTTTTCTACCGTGAGTAGCGGGGATAACATTGGCACCTAAAATACGCATTCTCACTACGTTAGGATGCTCTTTAGCAATATCTACTTCACCCATATGAATATCACACTCTAACCCTAACAAGGCAGCAGCGGTTGCTAAAGCAACCCCATGCTGACCAGCGCCGGTTTCGGCAATAACTTTGGTTTTACCCATTTTTTTAGCCAGTAGCACTTCACCTAAACAGTGATTAATTTTATGCGCGCCAGTATGGTTTAGGTCTTCACGTTTTAAGTATATGTCGCAGCCATAGGTTTGCGATAAATGCTCGGCGTGGAAAATTGGGCTAGGGCGACCCACATAGTCTTGATACAAACGAGTAAGCTCTTTTACAAACTCTGGATCTTGACGAATGTCTAAATAAGCCTGATTAATATCATTCATTACTGTTTGAAGCTCTGGCGGAATAAAACTTCCACCATATTCGCCAAAATAACCTTCGCTGTTTGGCAGCGGGTGTTCAAACTGTTTGTTCATGGTCTGTCCCTAAAGCAAAACTCTAGTTATACCTAATAAAAGTAGGGATTTATGTGAAAACAGTCGCTAAAACAAAAAAAGCGACCAAAGGCCGCTTTTTATAAACAATTCAGATAATTAAGATTTCTTAACTGGTCGTTGCCAGCCTTTAATACTGCGCTGCTTGGTTCTAGATATTGCCAATACTTCAGCTTCTACATCACTAGTAATTGTAGAACCAGCACCTACGGTTGCATTCTTACCCACGGTAACTGGCGCCACTAACTGGGTATCGCTACCAATAAAGGCACCGTCTTCAATCACAGTTTGGAATTTATTAACACCATCGTAATTACAGGTAATAGTGCCAGCACCAATATTCACTTTTTCACCTACCGTAGTATCACCTAGATAAGTTAAGTGGCCAGCTTTAGAGCCTTTACCTAAAGTAGACTTCTTCATTTCTACAAAGTTACCTACATGAGCATCTTGCTCCAGCTTGGCTCCAGGGCGAAGGCGAGCAAATGGACCAGCGGAAGCATCTGCCGCTAAGCTAGCTTGTTCAATAATGCTGTTAGCTTTAATGGTGACGTTATCGCCAATCTCACAATCAATCAAAATAGCGTTAGCTTCGATAGTCACATTGTTACCAACGGTAACTTTGCCCTTGATAATCACGTTGATATCGATGAAACAGTCGCTACCAATGCTTAACTCACCACGTAAATCAAAGCGGTTAGCATCGGCTAGACTTACGCCATCACGTAATAGCTGTTCAGCTTGGGCTTTTTGGTAAGCGCGCTCTAAACCGTTTAGTTGAACTCGGTCATTAACCCCTTGCACTTCAACAATAGAGTCGGGTTGAACCGCTTGTACCACGTTGCCTTCTTTAGTGGCCATTTCAATAATGTCGGTAACGTAGTATTCGCCTTGAGCGTTGTCGTTACTTAAGTTAGCCAACCAGCGGTTAAAGTCATTACTGTTTGCCACTAATACGCCAGTGTTCACTTCTTTAATCGCTAGCTGCTCAGCGGTTGCATCTTTGTGCTCAACAATCGCCGCGACACTGCCATTTTCACGCACAATTCGCCCATAGCCAGTTGGGTCTTCTTGATCTACGGTGAGTAAACCAATGCCATTTTCTGGCAAGGCTTCAATTAAGCGCTGAATAGTTTGTTCACTAATTAAGGGGGTATCGCCGTATAACATAACTACCGGCTGATTAGGCGCAAAATGCGGTGCAGCTTGTTGCATAGCATGGCCAGTACCTAGTTGCTCAGCTTGCTCTACCCAGTTTAGACTTGGATCTTGAATTTGCTGTTTAATCAATTCACCGCCATGACCATAAATAAGGTGAATAGCTTCTGGCTTTAATGTTTTAGCGGTATCGATGACGTGCTGCACCATTGGTTTATCCGCTAACTTATGAAGTACCTTCGGCAAAGTTGAACGCATCCTTGTTCCTTTACCGGCAGCCAAAATAACAACACTGAAGTTCATTTTGTTTCCTTATTACAGGTTGATTTTCCCAATCAACCAAAATGATTATCGATAACTTAAACAAGTGTAAGCGAAACGCATCAGCTTTGGAATTATCGTTTAAACAAGCGCTTCATTGGTGAAGGAGTGTAATCCCATAGATGGTCAAACACCTGCATTAATTCGGGATTTCCGTAGCTAGATAATTTAAGCGCATGAAATCGATTTTTTTGCGTTTTTAACTGCTTGATTGTATCTAACAAATCATTAGGTGGAGCAGGGGCAATAAAATCTGACAATACCACTAAATCTGCATTTTGGTATTTATCTTCTGTCATTTGCTTAACCGCTTGCTGGAGCGCTGCGGCCATATCGGTGCCACCATGAAAACTGTAAGACAGAAAATTAAGAACTTCTCTTAAGCCATCTTTTTTGGTGAGTTCGTAAGTGATGAGCTCTGTTGAAAACATAATTACATAACAGTCACGCTGCTCAGCTAAGGCTATTTGCATTAAGCCATAGGCTAGGGCTTTAGCACACTTCTCAGGGAAACCTTGCATAGAGCCAGAGCTATCAATGGCTAAAATGAATGGGCCCTTATCCAGCATGGTCTCGTCAGCTGCTTTTTTGTAGGTTTTCACCTTACGCAACTTGCGCTGCTTGCCCTGCATTTGATAGTTCATTAGCTGGTGGTCAACTAAATGTTTATAAAAAATAACCTCTAACTCTGGGTAGGCTAAGAACATGGTTTCATTAGGCAGGAGTTTGGCTAAGTCATCACCTTCGTGCACTCCAACTATGTCGTCGGTAACTTGCTCTAATTGCTCCTCAACCAGTTGCGGCTCTTCAACCGGTGCATTGCTAGCATTTGGGTCACTCACTTGGTCGGCCATTCTGCCTAATTGCTCAGCAATTTTTTGTAGACCTTTTTGCGATTTAAGGAACACTGCAAACTGCTTAAGTAAATTAACTTCACTTTTACGCAGCTTTGCCGCCGCCATATCCCATAATCGGCCTAACTTATTTGAGTCACCCGATTCGGTCATTTCAGGCATAGCCTGCAGTGTTTCAACCCGTTGATAAAGATCGGCTAGCAAGGCTTGCTTATGCTGCTTCATTTCATCTAACTGAGCTTGATTAAGTGCCTTGGCGATGTTTTCAAACCACTGATTACAAAAGTAGCTTTGAAACATTGGGCTATAACGATGGTGAGGATGAGCAGCCAACTCACTTGCCTTGCCATAAAAAGAAGAACAAACACTTAACTGTATCAATAAGTCATCTAGCTGTTGGCTGAACGCGGCACTATCTAATTCAATAGAACGCTGATACAAAGCTATTTCTTCAGCAAATTTTTCTTCAATGGTTATTTGACCAAGCTGTGCACGAATTTGGCTTTTCCATTTGCTAACTTGGCTTTTCATGGCACTTTGAATACCAGGACTAGACTCTGCAATCATCATCAGTTGCGGACGCATCATCACCTCGCGGACTGCTTCATCAAGCAGTCCCGACTCGGCTAACATCACACCAAATTGCAGGCTATCTAACATGTTTTAACCTAGTTAAAAAAGTCGTTTATATTGCGCATTCTGTAAGCCTGTTTATCTAGCAAGCTAGTAACCCCTGATACCATCATATCCACTTCCATTAAGCTTGCTTCTATCGACTCTGGCAGTTGATTAGATATAAAGTTATGGGGCAAGGCACCGTGAAACTGAGCCCGGCTGCGTTTTAGCTCATACTCTGCTTGTTTAATACTAGTTAATACCGCATCAATTTGCTGTTGCCAGCTAGCCACTAAATCGTCATCGATGCCTTGTTGCGTAGCAATGCCTAATAGTAAAGGTCGATTAGCTAAGTCTTTAATTACTAGCTGGTGGTTGATATCAATATCAAAGCGTAGCTGACATAACTCGGAACCTTCGTTGATCCGCCCAAGCATTTCACAATTACCGCTTTTTATTTTCTTTGAGAATTCGTTTGCATCCACATAGACCCAACGCGTTTCGCCTTTATCTTTCTCACTCACCGACAAATTGCTCTGCAATACCACCAGTTTAAATAGCTCGCCACCGTGTTTATTGGGGTAACGTTTAGCACCGCTAAAATCGAATTTATATTGGTCTTTCCTTAAGCCTGAATCATGAGAAAACTGCAGAGTAAGCTGCTCGCAAATATCATCCACGGTTGCTTGATAATGACGCTCGGCCCCTTCGGCAAGCTCTTTTAGCTTAAGCTGGTCGAATGCATGATTGACAGCATAGTCTTTGATACAGGTTTGAATAAACTGGCGGTCTTCTAGGTTATGCCAGAGGCAGTCTTGCAATAGCAGCAAGTCGAGCGGATTAATCTCTGAGCGGCCATTAAAAAATGCGCTAGTTTGCAATAAGTGCACTGACTTCTTCCAGCGTCGGTCCGACACATAAAGATCGCCAACTATGCTGCCTTCACCAGCCAAAGGCAAACCTTGCTCAACCAAGTTTTTAATTAGGTACATTTTCTCAAACACTTCGTCACTCATGGTGACTTGGCCAAGTTGCGCTTGCCATGTTTGATACTCTTCGTCACTAATCACAAGGTGTTCGGGGATCTCTTGTAAGCTTTGATTATCGAGCAGCAGGGCTTTGAAGTTGTCTTTTTGCTGAATCCTATTTACAAATACCCGCAGTAACATACGGTCATAAAGCGCTTCTAAGCCGCCATCTTCTTCGGGAAGTTCATTTGAAGCAGAAATAAGTAAGCGCATTGGTACAGGCAAGTTTTCGTAGCTATTTCGAAAAGTGCGCTCATTCACTACCGTGAGTAGGGTATTAAGAATAGCTGGACCTGCTTTCCAGATCTCATCAAGAAAAACAATATGTGCAGTGGGCAAATAACCTTCGGTTAAACGAACGTACTTACCATTATCTTTAAGCTCTTGAATAGATAAAGGGCCAAACACTTCTTCTGGGGTAGAGAAGCGAGTCATTAGGTAATCAAAAAAGCTTTGGCTTTTAAAGGCTTTTACCAAACGTTTAGCAATCATGCTTTTGGCAATACCTGGCGGGCCTAGCAAAAATACACTTTCGCCGGCTAGGGCAGCCAAAAGGCATAGCTTAAAGCTTTCTTCACGTTCGTAGATGCCTGCAGATAAGGCTTTAATAAGACCTTGAATACGCTCTGAGAGCAAGGCTTTGCTTGCTTGATTTAATGGCGAAATTGTTGCCATATCCATCCCTTGATGAGTGTTAGTTTGAAGTTAAGTTCAAACCCACTAAAAGTAGTTGTTGTTAGCACGAAGCCAAGCTATTTATAACTATAGTAACGGCTATAAAAATAGGTTTCGTTGATGTCAGCATCATTTTTCACAGACAAAAAAGGCGCTCTGGGAGCGCCTTTTTATTATCAAGCTAAATCTATCGGACGTTTTTTCCGAGGATTTCGATAACTTGAAGTTGAGCCATTGCTTTAGCAAGTTCAACTTGAGCTTTCGCAAAATCCACATCGCTGTTGGGATTGCTAATGCTTTCCTCTGCAGCTTGTTTAGCTTGTTGGGCCTTGGCTTTATCGAGCTCGTTGCCTCGAATCGCGGTATCTGCCAACACGGTTACGTTTCCTGGTTGTACTTCCAAGAAACCACCCGAGATGTAAATCACCTCTTCGTGACCATGCTGTTTAACCATGCGAACCATACCAGGCTTAATTGGGGTTAGTAGTGGAGCATGACCATGCAATACTCCTAACTCACCCTCTTCACCGGTTACTCGTAAGTGCTCAACGCGGCCAGAGAAAATTTTCTCTTCTGCGCTCACCACATCCAAGTGAACTGTCATCGCTGCCATTTCAGCCTCCTGTTACGCCAATTGGCGAAGCTTACATATTTTTGGCGCGCTCAAGCACGTCATCAATATCGCCTGCATACAAGAACGCTTGCTCTGGAATATCATCGTAATCGCCAGCCAATAGGCCTTTAAAGCTACGGATAGTATCTTTAAGTGGGATAAGTTTACCTGGGTTACCAGTGAAAACTTCAGCTACGTGATAATCTTGAGTTAAGAATTTCTCGATCTTACGCGCACGAGCTACGGTTTGCTTGTCTTCTTCAGACAATTCATCCATACCTAGAATCGCAATAATATCTTTCAATTCTTTATAGCGTTGTAATACGCCTTGCACACCGCGAGCAACTTCATAGTGCTCTTGACCTACGATAAGAGGATCTAACTGACGAGAGTTTGAATCCAGTGGGTCAATCGCTGGGTATAAACCCATTGCTGCAATGCTACGGTTAAGCGTAACGGTTGCATCTAAGTGCGCGAAAGTGGTTGCAGGAGATGGGTCAGTCAAGTCATCCGCAGGTACATATACCGCCTGAATCGAAGTAATCGAACCAGTCTTAGTAGATGTAATACGTTCTTGAAGAACACCCATTTCTTCAGCCAACGTAGGCTGGTAACCTACCGCTGATGGCATACGACCTAACAGTGCAGATACTTCGGTACCGGCCAAGGTGTAACGGTAAATGTTGTCGATGAACAACAATACGTCTTTACCTTCGTCACGGAACTTCTCAGCCATAGTCAAACCTGTTAACGCTACGCGTAGACGGTTTCCTGGTGGCTCGTTCATCTGACCGTAAACCATGGCTACTTTATCAAGTACCCCGGCTTCTTCCATCTCGTAGTAGAAGTCATTACCTTCACGAGTACGCTCACCAACACCAGCAAACACAGATAGACCTGAGTGAGCTTTAGCGATGTTGTTGATCAACTCCATCATGTTTACGGTTTTACCTACACCGGCACCACCGAATAGACCAATTTTACCACCCTTAGCGAATGGACAAATCAAGTCGATAACTTTTACGCCTGTCTCTAGCAATTCGCTAGAGTTAGCCTGCTCTTCATAAGTTGGAGCAGAACGGTGAATTTTGTAACGCTCTTCCGTTTCAATTTCACCTTTGTGGTCAATAGTTTGACCTAGTACGTTCATAATGCGACCTAGGGTGGCATCACCCACAGGCACTTTAATCGCGTCACCAGTATCAACCACTTCTAGGCCGCGACGTACGCCTTCCGATGCACCCATACAGATACAACGAACTACGCCACCACCAATTTGCTGTTGAACTTCAAGAACTAACTCTTCGCCTTGAACTTCTAGAGCATTGTATACCTTAGGTACACTGTCATGTGGAAATTCAACGTCCACAACAGCGCCAATTACTTGGACGATGTTACCGTTACTCATGTTGATTCCTCTAAATATATTGCTTAGTGCCTTGCCTTAAACGGCTGCAGCTCCCGCAGAAATTTCGCTCAATTCTTGAGTAATTGCTGCTTGACGCTCTTTGTTGTATACCAACTGAAGCTCATCAATCAGGTTACCCGCGTTATCGGTTGCCGCTTTCATTGCAACCATTCGTGCAGCTTGTTCACAGGCTAGGTTTTCCACCACACCTTGATACACTTGAGATTCGATATAACGAACTAGTAGGCCGTCGAGAATTTCTTCAGCACTTGGCTCGTATAAATAATCCCAGCTGCGAGACGCAATTTCTGGATCATCTGCTTTAGGCAGCGGCAATAATTGGTCAATCGTTGGTTCTTGTACCATGGTGTTTACAAACTTGTTGTACACCACATAAATGCGATCTAGCTTGCCTTCATCGTAGGCTTCTAACATCACTTTTACGGTACCGATAAGCTCTTCAACGGTTGGGTGATCGCCCAAGCCAGAGTTTTGAGCTACCACATTACCACCGTGGCTGTTAAAGAAGGCTGTTGCTTTACCGCCAATAACGGCAAGGTCAGTTTCAACCCCTTTGTCTTTCCACTGCTGCATGTCGGTGACAACTTGCTTAAACAAGTTAATGTTTAAGCCGCCACACAAACCGCGGTCAGTAGATACCACGATATAACCTACACGCTTGGCTTCTCGTTCTACAGCATATGGATGCTTGTATTCGAGCTTACCTAGCGCGATATGACCAATTACTTTGCGCATAGCTACTGCGTAGGGACGGCTGCTTTCCATTGCGTCTTGCGAACGACGCATCTTACTTGCTGCAACCATCTCCATCGCTTTGGTAATCTTTTGGGTGTTTTTAACACTGCCAATCTTACCTTTAATCTCTTTAGCGCCGGCCATATCTATTGCTCCTATTCGTCAGGTTTGATTACCAAGATTGCGTAGATTTAAAGCTTTCAATTAAGCCTTTAATCGATGCATCAATCTCGTCGTTGTAATCGCCTTTTTCGTTAATAGTCGCTAATAGATCGGCGTACTCGTTGTTAGCGTAAGCTAGCAACGCTGCTTCAAAATCAACAATCTTATCGATTTCTACGTCAGCTAAGTAACCTTTTTCAGCGGCGTATAGACCTAGAGCTTGTTCAGCAACAGATAATGGGCTGAATTGCTTCTGCTTCATTAACTCGGTTACTTTTTGACCGTGGTCTAACTGCTTACGTGTTGCATCATCTAAGTCAGAAGCAAACTGAGCAAATGCTGCTAGTTCGCGGAACTGTGCCAATGCAGTACGAATACCACCAGACAGTTTCTTAATAATCTTAGTTTGTGCTGCACCACCTACACGCGATACCGAAATACCTGGGTCAACCGCCGGACGAGTACCAGAGTTAAACAACTGGCCTGTTAGGAAGATCTGACCATCGGTAATCGAAATTACGTTGGTTGGTACGAATGCTGATACGTCACCGGCTTGGGTTTCAATAATAGGCAAAGCAGTTAATGAACCTGATTTACCTTTTACTTCACCTTTAGTGAACTCTTCTACGTACTGTTCGTTTACCTGAGAGGCACGCTCTAGTAGACGAGAGTGAAGGTAGAATACGTCACCTGGGTAAGCTTCACGGCCTGGCGGACGACGTAGTAGCAAAGAAATTTGACGATAAGCTACGGCTTGCTTAGACAAATCATCATAGATGATTAGTGCATCTTCACCGCGGTCACGGAAGTATTCACCCATGGTACAACCCGCGTAAGGCGCTAGGTATTGTAGTGCGGCTGAATCTGATGCAGAAGCTGCAACAATGGTGGTGTACTCCATTGCGCCGTATTCTTCTAGCTTACGTACTACGCTAGCGATAGTAGAGGCTTTTTGGCCAATCGCTACGTAAACACATTTAATGCCAGAGCTTTTTTGGTTAATGATGGTGTCAACAGCGATAGCTGTTTTACCAATCTGACGGTCACCAATAATCAACTCACGCTGACCACGGCCGATTGGAATCATTGAGTCAATCGCTTTAATACCTGTTTGAACAGGTTTATCTACCGATTTACGTTCCATTACGCCAGGTGCAATTACTTCGATTGGCGAGAAGCCATCGTTGTCTACTGCGCCTTTACCATCAATTGGCTCACCTAGTGTATTTAGTACACGTCCTAATAGGCCACGACCTACTGGAACTTCCAAAATACGACCAGAACTTTTTACTTTGTCACCCTCAGCTAAGTCAGCATAAGGGCCCATTACTACCGCACCTACAGAATCACGCTCTAGGTTTAATGCGATAGCATAACGGTTACCAGGAAGCTCAATCATCTCGCCTTGCATTACATCAGCAAGGCCATTAATGCGAAGAATACCGTCACTTACAGAAACGATAGTACCTTCGTTACGAGCTTCACTGACAACTTCAAACTGCTCAATACGTTGCTTGATCAGTTCGCTTATTTCAGTGGAATTCAGTTGCATGCTCTATTCCCCAATTACGCTTGCAGTGTTTCAGAAAGTTTCGCCAATTGCCCTTTAACAGAGCTATCAATCACTAAATCACCGGCTTGAATAATCACACCGGCCATTAGTGAGGCGTCAACACTACAGTTAAGCTTCACTTTGCGTGCTAAACGCTGTTCCAAGGAAGCACTAATTTGCGCTTGCTGCGCGGCATCTAACTCGGTAGCGGAAACAACATCAGCGGTTATTTCCTTAGCCAATTCGGCCTTATACTCCAAGAAAAGAGCTAACACAGCAGGCAACGCATTTAAACGTCCGTTCTCAGCCATTAACTTAATTAAGTTAAGGCCATGCTCGTTAAGCTGTTCGGCGCATACTGTGGTAAACAAATTAACCAAAGTATTTGCTGACTCCCTTTTCAGTTGAACTGCAACGTGCTCATTGGCTGCCACTTCGGCAACAAATGCTAGCATCTCAGTCCACTGTTCTAAGGCTTTTTGCTCAACAGCAAAATCAAACGCAGCTTTAGCGTAGGGACGAGCAATGGTGGTTAAATCAGCCATAAGCTCTACCTTTTATCCCTTATTTCAGCTCAGCGACTAGCTTATCAACAATCTGCTTGTTGGCTTCTTTGTCGATTGAACGCTCAAGAATTTTCTCAGCGCCAGCGATGGCTAAAGCAGCTACTTGTGCACGTAACTCTTCACGAGCACGATTACGTTCAGCTTCAACTTCTGCGTTACCTTGAGCAAGAATTTTTTCTCGCTCAATGTTAGCCAGCTCTTTTGCTTCGTCGATGATTTGAATTTTGCGCTTGTTAGCTTGCTCGATAATACCAGCAGCTTCGGACTTGGCGTCTTTCATTTGCTCTGAAGCTTTCGCTTGAGCTAATTGAAGATCCTTTCCGGCACGTTCAGCGTCAGCTAAACCATCCGCAATTTTCTTTTGACGAGCTTCAATCGCATCGATTAATGGTGGCCATACGTATTTAACGCAGAACCAACAAAAAATCGCGAACGATATCGCTTGTCCAAACATGGTTGCATTGATATTCACAACGACACCTCCTATTTGTTAGGAATCGAAGGATTAACCTAACAAGGCAACGAACGGGTTAGCGAATACGAAGAATAACGCGATACCCACGGCAATCATTGAGATCGCATCTAGTAGACCAGCAATAATAAACATTTTAGTTTGTAGTGCAGGGGCTAGCTCAGGCTGACGGGCTGATGCTTCTAACAATTTACCACCTAAAAGTGCAAAACCGATAGCAGTACCAAGAGCGGCCATGCTCAGCATGATTGCAACAGCGATAATAGTTAAACCAACAACAGTTTCCATGATTTTCTCCAAATAGTATTTATTAGGTTAAAACAGTTTTTATTAAACTTAATTAGTGATCTTCATGGGCTAAAGCTAGATAAACTATCGTTAGCATCATGAAAATAAACGCCTGAAGCACAATGACCAGAATATGGAAAATAGCCCATGGCACAGATAAGGTCCATTGAGCCCATAAAGGAACAAGTGCGGCAATAAGAATAAAGATCAATTCACCTGCATACAGGTTACCGAACAGACGCAAAGCGAGTGAGAAAGGTTTAGCCAATAAGGTGACCGATTCTAACAAGAAGTTGAATGGAATCATTGACCAATGGTTGAAAGGATTAAGCGTTAGCTCTTTTGTAAACCCTTTCAGTCCTTTTACTTTAATACTGTAAAAAATGATTAAACCAAACACGGCAATAGACATGCCCAATGTAATGTTTAAATCAGTAGTTGGTACAATTTTAAAGTACTCAGCGCCCATAAGTCCGGCGACGTGGGGTATAAAGTCAACAGGGACTAGATCCATCAAGTTCATGAGGAAAATCCACACGAAGATGGTTAGACCAATTGGCGCAATAACGCGGTCGGTGCGATGGAATGCGTCACGAACGGCTCCATCAACAAACTCAACCATCATTTCAACAAAACATTGAAACTTGCCAGGTACGCCAGTTGTTGCTTTTTGCCCTGCCTTATAAAAAAGAAATAAGAACAAAGCGCCCAAGCCAACTGAAAACAGGAGTGAATCAATGTGCCAAGTCCAGAACCCTGCATCCTTACAAGCGTAATTAAATGCCAGACCGCCATCGGCCATACACATTTGAGCGTTTGTAAGGTGGTGCTGGATATAGCCTGAAACGTTACCTTCAGCAGCCATTTATCATCCTATTTTTGTTACTAAGAAAAATAGAGGCAGTCCATTGCGTCAAAGTACTAAAAACAAAGCCTAGCAATAGTGCTAAAGGCACTACATCTAGCAAGGCAAAGGCTAGTATGAACATAATGGCTGTTAGAGAAAGTTTTACGACTTCCCCGAGATAAAAGCTCAATACTACGTATTTTCGATGTCTAGCTCCCACAAACATGAATGCCATGGCAGTAAACAGCGCATTTGGTAGTAAAAAGATTATTCCTCCGAGTAACACAGAAATGGCAGTCTCTTTATCAAAAAAGAAACCACTTTTAAGTGTTAGCAGTGCGACAAACCCTGTCTGAAAGATAACAAAATATAACGCCTTAAGGCGTACTTCTGTTGTTAAAGACCCAGACATTCTCGACCTCTACTAGTTTTTACATTTAACCCATTACCTATAAGTAGGTAAAAAGGGCTTGCGAAAAAGCCTAATGATTATACGTTGAACGCGCACTTTTGCAATCAGAAGCAAAGCGGAAGTCACCAATTTGTAACAGCTTACATAAACAAATAGCGGTTATTGTTAATTTTTATGTTACAAACCAGCGATTTTGGTCATTTTTTGGTGAAAGTTAGGTAATCAAGATCAAAGAAATGTAGGTAAGAATAGTTTATAAAAACTAAAGTGTTTCATCGGAATCGATGAAGAGCGCCAAAATAGCATCTAATTCATCCAAGTTTGCATAGTCTATAACCAACTTACCTTGGCCTTTTTTGTTTTGCTGAATTTTCACACCAGCACCTAAGCGTTCGCTTATTCTTTGCTCTAATCTGTTAATATCTGGATCAACTTTAGCTGCTTGTTTAGGGGCTTTAGGGTTTAAAACTGCCTTAACCAGCTTTTCAGTATCGCGAACCGTTAATCCTTTGGCAGCAACATTACGTGCAGTTTCGGCTTGAGTTTCACCACTTAAAGCTAACAAAGCACGCGCATGGCCCATTTCGATATCGCCATGCTCTAATAAGATTTTCACATCGTTATCAAGGCTATTTAAACGCAGTAGGTTGGTTACAGTTGTACGAGATTTACCTACCGCTTCAGCGACCTGCTGATGAGTAAGTTCAAATTCGTTCATTAAACGGTCAAGGGCAACCGCTTCTTCCATTGCATTAAGATCTTCACGCTGAATATTCTCAATAAGCGCAATAGCAACTGCGTTTTCATCACTCACGTTTTTGATTAAACAAGGAACATCGTGCAGATGAATTTGTTGCGAGGCGCGCCAACGGCGCTCACCGGCAATAATCTCAAATTGATTATCACCCACTTCTCGAACCACAATGGGTTGAATAACCCCTTGTGCTTCAATCGAGTGAGCCAGTTCCTCAAGTGCTTCAGCCGACATGTCTTTACGAGGTTGGTACTTACCAGGGCGTAACCATTCGATAGGTAGCTTACGCAGTTCACCACGGTTTTCATCAACGGTTTGCTGATTAGTATCGGCTTTAGTGTCCTCTTCAACTTGACGTTGACGAGCGTTATTACTGGTACTGAGTAATAAATCTAATCCTTTACCTAATCCACGTTTTCTCGCTGACATGTCTTTATCCGTATTCATTAATCTACGACCACCGCTTGTGCTTCTTCTTCATGGCGGCGAATAATTTCACCCGCTAAAGCAAGGTAAGCCTTAGAACCATTTGACGTTTTATCATAATACATGGCTGGTTTACCAAAGCTAGGGGCTTCGGCTAAACGCACATTTCTTGGGATCACAGTTCGGTAGACTTTTTTACCAAAATGCTGCTTAAGCTGATCGCTTACATCCGACGATAATCTATTTCGCGGATCGAACATAGTGCGCAGAATGCCTTCAACTTGCAGATCAGGATTAACCACAGAAGCCAATTTACTAATGGTATCAACTAAAGCGGTTAAGCCTTCTAAGGCGTAATACTCACATTGCATTGGCACCAATACACTATCGGCAGCAGCCATTGCGTTAACGGTAAGCATGTTGAGCGAAGGCGGGCAATCTATGAAAATGTAATCGTAGTAGTCACGCACTGGCGCTAATGCATTACGTAAGCGTACTTCGCGCGCGAAAAATTCCATTAATTTAATTTCGGCAGCGGTAACATCAGAGTTAGCTGCAATTAAATCAAAAAATCCGCTGGTGTCTTTTACCGTTACTTGATCGATAGGTTCTTCATCAATCAGTAACTCATAAGCTGTTTTTGGAACGTCGTATTTATCAACACCACTGCCCATGGTGGCATTACCTTGTGGGTCTAGGTCAATCAACAATACTTTGCGTTTAGTGGCCGCCATAGACGCCGCTAAATTTACGCTGGTTGTAGTTTTTCCTACGCCACCTTTCTGGTTGGCAACCGCAATTACTTTACCCACAATATTTTCGCCTAAGGGTTATTTTTATCAATAATAACTAGATGTCGCTGACCTTCAAGTTCGGGAACCGTTAAACTCTCGATACTGTGCAGTTTTAAGCCTTCAGGCAGGTTTTCTAGTTCTTGTTCAGGCACTAAGCCTTTTAAAGCATAGAATTTACCATTATTTGCGGGTAGGTGAGAACACCAGTTAAGCATATCCTCTAAAGAAGCGAACGCTCTGCTTATTACGCCATCAAAATCGAGGTTTTGTTGGTAGTTTTCTACTCGGCTCTGCACCGCGGTAACATTATCGAGTTTGAGTAAATGACAAACTTGGCGAATAAAAGTAATTCGTTTCCCCAAACTATCAAGCAATACAAACTGTTTATCAGGATTGATAATGGCCAAGGGAAGACCAGGTAGCCCAGGCCCTGTACCTACATCAATAAAACGCTCACCTTGTAAGTAAGGACTTACCACTAAACTATCGAGAATGTGTTTTACCATCATCTCCATAGGATCTCTTACCGAGGTAAGGTTGTAAGCTTTATTCCATTTATCGAGCTGCTCAACCAAACTAACCAGTTGAGAAATTTGCAGCTCGGTAAGCTGCAAAGACGTTTGAGCCAATAAGCCCTGTAAGCGAGATTTTAACACCCGATCATCCTAAGCTGACTTGCGTGCCAAGTCGTGTTTTTTCAAATATACCAATAGCAATGACACCGCAGCTGGAGTTACTCCCGAAATACGTGCTGCTTTACCTATGGTTTCTGGTCTGGCATTGGTTAGTTTTGCAACTACCTCATTCGATAGACCGCTAATTTTAGAGTAATCCAAATCTAAAGGTAGCAAAGTATTTTCATGCTTTTGGGTTTTCTTAATTTCTTCTAATTGGCGTTTAATATAGCCATCATATTTGATCTGGATTTCAACTTGTTCAGCGGCGGCTGGTAGTTCTAATCCAGGTCCAAAACCATCAATTTCCATCAATTGTTGGTAGTTGAGCTCTGGTCGGCGAATTAATTCTTCTAAAGAATGCTCGCGAGTAATGGGATTTTTCAACAATGGGTTTAGCTGATCTAATTGCTTAGAACTGGTATGAACCCAAGTGTCTTTTAGGCGCTGGCGTTCTAACTCAACCGCTTCTACTTTTTGATTAAACAACTGCCAACGATGATCGTCTACTAAACCAAGCTTACGACCTTGCTCAGTTAAACGCATATCGGCGTTGTCTTCACGTAACAATAAGCGATATTCGGCACGGCTAGTGAACATACGGTAAGGTTCTTTAGTGCCTAAAGTCGCTAAATCGTCGATCAACACGCCCATGTAAGCTTGGTCGCGTCGAGGTGCCCATGCATCTTTGCCTTGAGCGTAAAGGGCAGCATTAGAGCCAGCAATTAAACCTTGGGCACCGGCTTCTTCGTAGCCAGTTGTTCCGTTGATTTGTCCAGCAAAGAACAAACCTTTTAAGTATTTGTTTTCAAGACTTTGTTTTAAATCACGAGGATCAAAGAAATCATATTCAATGGCATAACCCGGACGGGTTATATGGGCATTCTCTAAACCTTTCATCGAGTGAACTAATTCAACCTGAACATCAAAAGGTAAGCTGGTAGAAATACCATTTGGGTACACTTCGTGAGTGGTTATGCCTTCAGGCTCAATAAAGATCTGATGTGAGTTTTTATCGGCGAAGCGAGTTACTTTGTCTTCGATAGATGGGCAATAACGCGGCCCAATACCTTCAATCACACCGGTAAACATTGGGCTTCTGTCTAAACCATTACGAATAATGTCGTGAGTAGACTCGTTGGTATGAGTGATATAACAAGGGATTTGCTGTGGATGATCGCTTTGTTTACCAATAAACGAAAATACCGGTGTAGGTGTATCACCTGGCTGTGGCTGCATTTGGCTAAAATCGATACTGCGCGCATCAATGCGAGGTGGAGTACCGGTTTTTAAGCGATCAACTCGTAACGGTAGTTCTCGAAGTCGTTGAGCTAAAGCAATTGACGGTGGATCACCTGCTCGGCCACCAGCATGGTTATTTAAACCAATGTGGATCATGCCACCAAGGAATGTTCCCACAGTGAGCACTACGCTGCGTGCACGTAACTGTAGGCCCATTTGAGTAACCACCCCTACCACTTGATCATTTTCTACGATCAAGTCGTCACAGGCTTGTTGAAAGATAGTTAGGTTGGCTTGGTTTTCTAAACGCTCACGGATCGATGCTCGATAAAGTACTCGGTCTGCTTGCGCGCGAGTTGCACGAACTGCTGGGCCTTTAGATGAGTTTAGGGTTCTAAATTGGATCCCTGAAAGGTCGGCAGCTTGTGCCATTAAGCCACCTAAGGCGTCAATTTCTTTTACTAAGTGACCTTTACCAATACCACCAATGGCTGGGTTACAAGACATTTGACCTAAAGTCTCAATGTTATGAGTAAGCAACAAGGTATTTTGACCCATGCGTGCAGCTGCTGCTGCTGCTTCAGTACCGGCATGACCACCACCGATCACTATCACGTCATATTGTTGTTTATAGAACATTTGTTATTACCTCGAACCAGCCTAATCCCAAAAGGGTGCGACATTTTACTGGTTAAGTGGCGATAAGGGAATGCTTAGATCAGAATTAGATCTGTACTCGATCTCTTATAAATATATATAAGATCTTTTTTTAAAGATCTTTTATTAGATCTACTATTAGTAACTTGCTGATCTGTAGATAAGTGATTTTTTAGCTTTATGATCATTAACTTAATTAAGATCAGATCTTGTTAATGAAGGGCGATCTAAGCAGGGGAAAAACTGGGATCTAATTTGCTGTTTATCCACAGGTGGAAATGGGTATAAGCTTATCCATAGGAATAACTATGTTAAATTAATAGCTATTCCCTAGGGTTATCCACAGTATTTAGTTCACATTTAGCTCATTTTTCCAGCTTTCTAACCATGCAACTGCTGGTTCTTCAGGCACTGGTTCTAGATCAACATCTATTTCTAAGCGCTCTTTTAGCTTTTTGGCACCTAAATTACTCAAGGTTTGGTCGAGATCTTTACCTGCGCCACAAAAGGTATCGTAACTGCTACTACCAATTGCCACCACGCTATAAGAAACAGAAGAAAGATCCGGTTGGTTTTCGAGTAAATGTTGGAAAAATGGCTGTAGATTGTCTGGTACATCTCCAGCGCCATGAGTAGAACTGCAAATAAGCCAAAAAGCTTGCTGATTTAGCTCTTCAAACTCTGCATCTAAGTGAATTTTTACTTGATGCTGTTCTTTTAAAAGCGCTTCTAGCTCATCTGCGACGTATTCAGCCGAACCGAGGGTTGATCCCACAATGATTTCTATATCCACTTACGATCCTGTTAAATGTAGAGTCTTGGCTACATTGTAACGTGATCTAATAGGGTTTAACTAGCTGCGAATTTATTGTGATCTAGTTGTTGATAGTTTCACGTGGAACCTCAGTAAGATTCGCTTTACCCGCCATCTAAGCTGATGATCCCATTTGTTGTGTGTGAATAACAGTTGTGCACAAATTATCTAAATGGCTAATGGGGTTTGTTTCTAAACTCTGCTTTACACAAATTAATTAGCGCCTGTTGAGCTGGGGAAACCGTTGTTTGTTTGCTGTAAATCAAGCCTAGTTGTTCATTGGCAATGGCATCGTTATGGGCTAAGACTACTAGCTCACCCGTTTCAATATACGGATTTAGCTGCTGTTGTTGGCCGACAAAAACGCCAACACCACGTAAACAAAGTTCAATAGCCAGCGAGTGATGCTCTACTGCAATTTGTCTTTGTACTGTATCAGGATCCCACAACTCGGTATTGGTTGAAGAAAGCACGGTTATCCAGGTATGACTTAGCACTTGTTGAAGAGTTGTAGACGTTGCAGACGCTAATTGGTGAGTTCGTGAACATACTGCTACTACTGGCATTTCACACAAAGGTTCTACAGTAAATTGGCTAGGAAAAGCATCTCGGTAAAAACAAACGGCTAAATCCAATGATGGCTGTTGTTGCCAGTTGAGTAGCTGCTCATCGCGGCGTTGGTAAATATGTAAATCTACTTGTGGGTAGGCTTGGTTAAATTGGCTAAGCACCTTTGCTATAGCGCTATCTTGCAAATAAGCACTTACTCCAAGGTTTAACCTTAAACAGTCTAGATTAGCAATTTGCTCTACCTGTTCGTTTAGGTGCTGTTTTGCACTTAGTAACTGCTCACACAAGGGAAGCATTTTTAAGCCTTGTTCCGACAACACCGGCTTGTGGCCGCTTCGGGTAAACAACTCAACATTCCAATCTATTTCTAAGTTACTGATCCATTGACTAAGTTGGGCGCGGTTTTTCTGCATCTTTTTGGCAGCGGCTGAAATACTGCCCAACTGATGACTTAATACAAAAGCTTGGATTGCTTGAAGATTCATTTGGGATCCTCTGTGTTAATAAAAGCTAACAGACTCTGATTTGTTAGCGCAGTGCCATCTCATCATCATAGCGGCGATGGACTGTTTTACGAGTATGTAACTGGTACTCAATGATGCACGGATGTTTTAGTAATCATCTACTGAAAGGTTCCAAAATGAAAAAAATTATCGTCGCTTCTACCGTTTCGCTTGCGCTGTTTAGTCAATTTGCAGCGGCTAATGCAATTCGTGGTGAAGTAGCCGCAGAAAGTAACCGTACTGGCCCCCATCTAGGCATTTTGAAAGGCGGTTATGAGTTTGATACTGATTACGGTCAGTTTGGCTTTGATGTTGAGGCAAAAAGCCGTTTGGGTGGGCGAGCTTATGGCGAAAATCAGCATGAGTCAGGTTTGCACGAAGCTACCTTTGCTGCAGATTATACCTATAAGTTCGGCAATGCTTATGTTCAGCCAAGAGTTGAATATACACGTAATGTCGCTAACGACGCCAACACCGGTAAGTTTGCTCTTAAAGGTGGCTATAACTTTGATAATGGTATTTTTGTTGCTGCACGTTACCGTTACGAAGGCACCCAAAATAACAACAGCATAAATAAAGCTGAACTAGGCGATGTAAAAACCAACCGAACCGATTTAACCGCGGGTTGGGCTGGTGATATTGTTGGCGTGTCTTTTAACTACATTCATAAAGACGCAAATGCAGAGCACAAAAACAATAACCTAAAAATCAATGAACTTGAAACTAAGGTGTTTCTTACCAATTTAGGAAATTACCAGCCTTATGTTCAATATACTCAGAAAAACTTTGATAGCAGTGGCTACAACAGTAGCCCTTTAAAAGATGATAGCCAGATTAAACTTGGCGTTAGTATGAAGTTTTAAGAGCACTAAAAAGAGCGCCTTTGGGCGCTCTTTTTAGTTGGTTTAACTGTGATGTTTAGTGGTAGTTCAGCGAGGTCGCTTTACCTCTAAATACCCAGTAAGAAAAGGCGGTATACATAAGGATCACCGGTACAACAATCAGAGCGCCAATTAAAATCACAATCAGTGATTCTGGCGCAGATGCCGCTTCCCAAATATCCATTTGTCCAGGCACTACATCGGGGAAGAAGCTAAAGCCCAATGCGCTAAAACACAGCAAAAATATCAGCATAACTAAGCTAAATGGTACCCAGCAGTGGCGATCGTTTTCTTTAGGTAAACGCCCTAGCAAAAAGTCGTTAAACAAAAATGCTGCAAAACACAAAGCTGGGATCAGCAATACAAACATGACCAATGGGAAGTCAAACCAGCGATCAAATACACCAGGGTTAACTAAAGGGTTAACGATAGATACCGCGATCACCCCCATGAAACAAAAACGGCCAGTGGATTTTGTCCAAGCAACAGCACGTTGCTGTAAGCCGTTTTCGGTTTTCATTACTAACCAAGCTGCACCAATATAGCTATAAGCTGCTGTTACGCCTAGGCCACTGAGCAAACCAAATAAATGGGTGCTTATGCCACCCTCAAAACCCATTACATACAAACCTAACATGTAGCCTTGAGCTAGGGTGGTGAGTATAGAGCCTGCTTTAAAGGTTCTGTCCCAAGCTAACTTGTGGTCTACTGCTGCTTTGGCTCTAAAGTCAAAAGCTACGCCACGCATAATAAGTCCGATCAGCATAATTGCGACCGGAATATACAGGTGGTAGAGCACGATGCTATGCGCTGCTGGAAAGGCAATGAGCATGATGCCAACTGCCAGTACTAACCAAGTTTCGTTGGCATCCCAAAACGGGCCAATAGAGGCAATCATAGTATCGCGCTGTGCTTCGTCGGCTTCGCCCATTGGCAGCAAAATACCCACACCTAAGTCGTAGCCATCTAAGATTGCGTAAACAAGAACCGAAAGTCCCATTAAGCCAATAAAAATAACCGGTAACCAGTAGGCATCCATCATGCTTTTGCACTCCCTTCAACGTTGTCTTGAGGCTGATTAACATTGGTTAAATTGCCGTCGGGTTTAGGTTCGTTGGTTTCAAACTCTTCTTCTTTAACTGCTTTACGTGCCATTAAGAAAACCGTGTGAATGTAAGCAATTAACAAGAAGCCATAAACGATTAGATACAGCGCTAACGAAAATGCCACGTTTGAAGCGGGTAGGCTGGTTACAGCATCTTCGGTTCTTAGTACTCCGGTTACTAACCAGGGTTGGCGGCCTATTTCGGTTACATACCAGCCGGCAAGGGTGGCTACCCAACCCGAGAAGGTTGTACCTACCAATACTTTTAGCATCCAATTTGGCATTTTGCCTTTACGCACCATGTGGTAAGAGCCAAACCAACTTAGGGCTAACATAAGTAGACCCAAGCCCACCATTACCCGGAAACTCCAAAAAACAGGTGCTACTGGCGGGTGCTCGTTTTCAAATTCGTTTAAGCCTTTAAGCTCTCCATCTAGCTCGTGAGTTAAAATTAAGCTCGCTAACTTTGGAATGCCAATGGCAAATTTGTTGGTTTTAGTTTCTTCATCTGGCAATGCAAATAACAGTAATGGAGCGCCTTTCTCGGTTTCCCAGATACCTTCAATGGCAGCAATTTTCGCTGGTTGATGTTCAAGAGTATTTAAGCCATGAAAATCACCCACTAAAGCCTGAGTAGGGGCAAGTATTGCTGCCACTATTAGGCTTACTTTTAAGGTAAGGCGCGGAGCTTTTTTAACGTCGCCTTTTAAAATTCGATAGGCTGAAATACCGGCGATAAAAAACGATGCAGTTAGGCCAGATGCTAACAACATATGGGTTAAGCGATAAGGAAATGATGGATTAAATACAATTGCAAACCAATCGGTTGGATAAGCAACACCATCACGCATTTCAAAACCGGTTGGGGTTTGCATCCATGAGTCTAGCGCTAGAATCCAAAATGCCGACAAACTGGTACCAATCGCTACCAATATGGTTGCTAGGGTATGTACTTTGTTTGGAACGCGTTTAATGCCAAACAGCATAATGCCCAAGAAGGTGGCTTCTAAGAAAAAGGCGGTAAGCACCTCGTAACCGAGCAGAGGACCAGCAATATTACCCACAGTTTCCATAAAGCCTGGCCAGTTAGTACCAAACTGGAATGACATGGTAATGCCGCTTACAACACCAATCGCAAAGGAAAGCGCAAACACCTTTACCCAAAAGCGATAGGCGCGCATCCATACCGGGTTACCGGTCATATCGTGGCGAACTTTAAAAAATACTAGGAACCAACACATCGCAATGGTGATGGTGGGAAACAGGATGTGAAAGCTGATATTGGCAGCAAACTGTATCCTTGAGAGCATTAGGGCATCAAGCATGGTTAAGCCTCGTTAAGGTTGATAATCTCATTAGCTGGCGGCAGATCCCTTGTTACCAACGATTTTGTCTTTTAACTCTAAAATTCTGCTAATACCTGAGCCCATCTTCATTAAACTCTGCAGTTTGTCTGGATTCATCGTATTAAGTGCGTATGACCATTGAGTGATTAACTCTAAGAGATCGTGGATCTCTTCCATTTTTTGCTGAGTAAACTGGTCTGCTTCGTTTTCTGGTTCTTCCAATAAATTAGAACGTAGTAAAGAGAGGGTTGGGTCAACTTCGCGCTTACTGCGTTCTTCAAATACAGTTCTCGCCATATCCCAAATGGACCCGGCGGCAGTAAAAAATTCTCGGCGTTGACCTGCTTGGTGGCTTAGCTTTACTAAGCGCCAAGACTGTAATTCTTTTAAACCCATGCTGACGTTGCCGCGGCTAATGCCCAGCTGTTGCATAATTTGTTCGGCGTGCAAAGGCTCTTTGTTAATCACTAACAAAGCCAATATTTGACCAACCGTTCGGTTAAAACCCCAACGGCTGCCCATTTCGCCAAAATGAAGAACAAAAGCTTGGCTCTTCTCTGATAATTGCACGCGCTAAATCCTTTTATTGAACTTTCAGAAAACAGTGAAACTTTAATTGAAAATTGATTTAAGTCAATATTTTTAGCGATAATTGATGGAGAGTGATGAAACTGTGAGGCAGATTTAGCTTAGTTTGAGAGTGGGTTTATCTGTTAATCGAAAACCTGATAATAGCTTTATATTTACTTGCTGTTTATCAGGTATTGTTGTATTTATCTATATTTTAAGGGTAGCTTGGTAATAGTGAACACTTACTTATTAAGCTATTTTCCGATACAGAAACTGGTAAAAATGCGGCTGAGTAAGTCGTCGGAGCTGAACTCACCGGTAATTTCGCTTAAGTGTTGTTGTACCAAGCGCAGTTCTTCGGCTAATAGTTCACCTGCTTGATAAACTTCTAGTTGAGTTTTGCCATTGTCTAAGTGTTCTGCGGCAAGTTCGATGGCGTTAAGGTGGCGGCGACGCGCCATAAAGCCACCTTCCATATTGCCTTGAAAACCCATGCATTGTTTTAGGTGGTCTTTTAGCTCTGCTAAGCCTAGCTCGGTTTTCGCTGAAATCTTATAAACAGGGTGTCCGTGATCCATCACTACGTCTAAGTTTTCGCCGGTAACATCGGCTTTGTTGCGTACTACTGTCATGCCCATATTGGTGGGTAGTTTTGCCACAAATTCAGGCCAAATTTTTTGTGGGTCGAGTTCCTCGGTGGTGGTGCCATCCACCATAAACAATACCCGATCAGCATTATTGATTTCTTCCCAGGCGCGCTCTATACCTATTTGCTCTACAACGTCTGCGTCATCACGTAAACCAGCTGTATCGATGATGTGTAGTGGCATACCGTCAATATGAATATGCTCGCGTAATACGTCACGAGTGGTTCCGGCTATGTCGGTAACAATGGCGGCTTGTTTACCTGCTAGAGCGTTAAGTAGGCTTGATTTACCGGCGTTAGGGCGGCCAGCTATCACTACTCGCATGCCTTCTCGTAGCAATGAACCTTGGCGAGCTTGGCTTTGTACTAAGCCTAATTCTTCAATAATGGCGTATAAATCGGCTTGTACTTTACCGTCGCTCAAAAAGTCGATTTCTTCTTCGGGAAAATCAATTGCGGCTTCAACGTAAATACGCAGGCGAGTAACACTTTCAACTAAGCTATGGATCTTGTTTGAAAACTCACCCTGCAGCGAATGTAAGGCACTTTTGGCTGCTTGTTCACTGGTGGCTTCAATAAGGTCGGCAATCGCTTCTGCTTGGGCTAAATCGAGCTTGTCGTTTAGAAATGCGCGCTCACTAAACTCACCTGGGCGAGCCATGCGTAAACCATCTAATTGGCAAATTTCGCGAATTAGCATGTCTATTACTACCGGTCCGCCGTGACCTTGTAGTTCTAGTACATCTTCACCGGTAAAGGAATTTGGCCCTTTAAAGTACAGTGCAATACCTTGGTCAAGCGTTTCTCCGCTAAGGCTTTTAAACGGTAAGTAATCGGCATAGCGAGGAGCAGGGCACTTGCCTAATAGCGTTTCGGCTACTTGCTGGGCTAAAGGGCCAGATACTCTAATTATGCCTACACCACCACGACCTGGGGCGGTAGCTTGCGCCACAATAGTATCAGTTGAATTCATGCTCACTCTCTTTGCTCATTTCTGCTGAAAATAAAAAATGCCATTCAGCCTTCACTGAATGGCATTTTAGCATTGTTGCTAAACTTTGTGCTTAGCGTTTATGCAATCCTTTTTTCTCAAGGTTACGGTAGATGATGGTTTGCTGAATCAGCGTCACCACGTTACTCATCAACCAGTAAAGTACTAGACCGGCTGGGAACCATAAGAAGAATACGGTAAAGATAACCGGCATAAACTGCATAATTTTAGCCTGCATTGGGTCGGCTACAGTGGTTGGAGACATCTTCTGAATGAAGAACATGCTCACACCCATCAAAATAGGCAGTATGTAGAATGGGTCTTGTACCGATAGGTCGGTAATCCAACCAAAGAACGGTGCATGACGTAACTCTACGCTTTCCATTAACGACCAGTACAACGCAATAAAGATAGGCATTTGTAGCAAGATAGGGAAACAACCACCTAAGGGGTTTACTTTCTCTTTCTTGTACAGCTCCATCATGCCTTGCGACATTTTCTGACGGTCGTCACCGTACTTCTCACGAAGTGCAGCCATTTTAGGTTGCAGTAAACGCATCTTCGCCATAGAGGTGTATTGCGCTTTAGTTAGCGGGTACAACAAACCTTTTACGGTGAAGGTGATAAGGATAATTGCTACACCCCAGTTACCTACAATGCTGTGGAAGAAGGTTAGTAGTTTGTACAATGGTTGGGCAATAAACCATAACCAGCCGTAGTCTACGGTTAGGTCTAGGTGTTTTGCTGATTCAGCCATTTGCTTTTGCAGTTTAGGGCCAACCCATAACGAGCTAGTTAGAGTAGCTGTATCGTTAGGCGCAATGGTTTGTAAAGGCGCTTTGTAACCCATGAATACAAAACCGTTACCGCTGTTTGAATATAGCTGGTTGGTATCGCCTTCGTTTGGCAACCAAGCGGTTACAAAGTAGTGCTGCATCATCGCAACCCAACCACCTGTAGTGGTTTCATTTAGGTTAGATTTTTTGATGTCTTTAACGCTGTACTTTGAGTAACGAGTTGATTCGCTAGAATAAGCACCACCACGATAAACCGGCATTACCATGCTAGAGCTATGCTCTTTATCGGTTTGCTTAAGCTGGCTGTATAGTTGCAAGCTTAAGTCGGAGTCACTTTTGTTGCTTACTTGAAAGTCTACGTTTACGTCGTAGCTACCACGAGTAAGGGTAAAGTTTTTAGTAAATACGTTACCGTTTTGGTCTTGGTAGTTAAGTGCTACAACCAGTTCATCGCTACCATCAGCAAGTTCAAAGCTGTTGCTAGTTACTTGGTAAACTGGGCGGCCGTTGGCGCTGGCATCTGGGCCATCACGACCAATTAAGCCGCTTTGGGCTACATATGTAAAGTTAGGATTTTCTTCTAACAGTACAAATGGTTCTGTTGAGTCTTCTTCTATTGGGTAGGCCAATAGTTCTGCACTCACTACATCACCGCCTTGAGCGCTAATTTTAAGCTTAAGAACGTCGGTAGTAACCGTGATTAACTGACCTGCAGCGGTAGCCTGCGTTAAGTCTGAATCGTCGTGAGATGAAGCACTGGCTGGTACATCACCATTTGCAGTAGTACCAGTTGCGGTAACAGTATTGGTAGCAGTAGTTACTACAGGCTGTGGGCCGTAGTCTTTTTGCCATTGCTGATATATAAGAAAACTTACAAACAGCAACCCAATTATCAGTAAATTGCGTTGAGATTCCATAATTTTAGTTAATCACTATTGGTTTTTTTGGAACCTGGAACCGGATCATGTCCGCCAGGATGTAGAGGATGGCATTTTAATAGACGTTGGCTTGCTAACCAACTACCTTTTAACACACCATGCAAATTAATTGCTTCAATCGCGTAATCTGAACATGTTGGCGTAAACCGACAGCGCGGACCAAGCAAAGGACTTATCACGTATTGATAAGCCTTGATTGGCGTAATTGCGATTATTCGCAACGGCGCGTTAGTCTTCGCCATGATTTCTCCAGAAGCTTGGTCAGGTCTTTATTATCTAAGTCTGAAATACCGTTCTTGGAAATAACCACTATATCTACTGCGGGCAACTTGTGCTGATGTAGACGAAAGCTTTCTCTTACCAAACGTTTAATTCGATTACGACCTACCGCTAGTTTAACGCTTTTTTTAGAAACAGCTAAACCTAGACGAGGGTGTTCTAGAGTATTGGTTTTGGCAAGGATAGTGAGTTGGGGGGTACCCACACGAACGGGGTTGGAGAATACATGTTTGAAATGCATGGGAGTTAACAAACGTAACTCCCTGCTAAAAGAATGTCTTTGCACTTAATTATGCAGACAGACTTGCGCGACCTTTAGCGCGACGACGTGCCAAAACTTGGCGGCCGTTTTTTGTTGCCATGCGAGCGCGGAAACCGTGGCTACGCTTGCGCTTTAGTACGCTTGGTTGAAAAGTACGTTTCATATTTATTACTCTTGCTAGCTAGTTTTTTACTGTACAGTCGGTGCAATTAACCAAAATGGTAGGCGCACCGGGTAAAAAAGAGGCGAAATTCTAATCATTCACCTCTTCTAAGTCAAACGAAAAATCGCTTAATCTTAAATACTGTTGTGGAAAAGATCCTTTGGATCTTTGGCGGCATTATAGTGCTCCTATATATAGGTGCAACTAAACAATGTAATTAGCCGTGATTACGCTTAACGATACGCGATATAAACTGTTGAGTTCGTGGATCTTTCGGCTGATTAAACAGTTCTTCTGGGCTACCTTGTTCAACAATGGTTCCATCGCTCATAAATACTACTCGGTCGGCAACTTCGCGGGCGAAGGCCATTTCATGAGTAACAATAATTAAAGTTTGTTTGCGCTCGGCCAGTTTTTTGATGAGTTCAAGCACTTCGCCAACCCATTCTGGATCTAAGGCTGATGTAGGTTCATCAAACAATATAGCTTGGCTGTGAGTAGCCATAGCACGGCCAATACCTATACGTTGCTGTTGGCCACCCGATAATTGGCTAGGGTAGTGTTTGGTTTTATCCGCTAGGCCAATATCTTTAAGTATCTTTCTTGCCTCGGCTAAGGCTTTATCTTTGGGTTGCTTCCAAACAGTGATCAACGCTTCAGCTATGTTTTGCTCTGCGTTTAAGTTGGCAAATAGCGAGTAATTTTGAAAGACAAAAGATAGTTTACGGCGCAGCGCGAGTACGTCTTTTTGTTGATGGCTTTGTGCATCTACTGTTAAACCATCTACGCTAATAAGGCCGGTATCGGGTTGTTCTAAGTAGTTAATACAACGTAGAAAAGTAGATTTTCCGGTTCCTGATGGGCCGATGATCGCTACAACTTCGCCCTCTTTTACTTCTAAATCGATACCGTTAAGCACATTTTGCCCATCGAAGGACTTGCTTAAATTGGAGATTTTTATCATCGTTAATAAGCCTTCGATAGTCGCTGTTCAGCAAGGTTTTGTAGCTGGGTAAATACTGCAACAACTGCCCAATAGATAAGTGCTACTGCTAAAAATGCTTCAAAGAACTTAAAGCTACTAGATGCTTCCATTTGCGCTTTAGCCATTATTTCTGCCACACCTAAGGTAAAGGCCAAAGAGGTGCTTTTAATCATATCGATAAGATAGTTCATTAAAGAAGGCAGGGCAGTGCGCAGTGCTTGTGGTAGCACTACTCTGCGTAAAGCTTGCAGTCGAGTCATACCAAAGGCGTAACAAGCGTCCCACTGGCTTTTATCAATAGAGTTAATGGCCGCTCTAATACTTTCTGCTTTATAGGCAGAAAAGTGCAAACTCAAGCCGATAACCGATGCGCTAAATGCATCTAAGCCAATCAGAATTGGGAATACCTGAGGTAAGCCGTAATACAAGATAAACAGTTGTACGAGTAACGGCGTACCGCGGAAGAATGAGATAAATACCACTGCAAATTGATTAAGCAGCGGCAATTTAAATACACGAAATAGAGCCAATACTAGTGCAAGCACTAATGCAAAAACGGCTGCAACTGCAGCCATTTCCATGGTGGTTCCCAAATACTTAAATAGTATTGGGAACAGCTCTAACATGTAACCGAAGTCAAATGTAGACATTATTTGGTGATGTCTCCGTCAAACCATTTTTGAGAAATTGCGCTTAGGCTGCCATCTTGCTGCATAGCTTCTAAGCTAGCGTTAACTTTAGCTTGTAATGCTTGGCCTGCTTCGTTGTTTTTGAATGGCATTGCATTTTCGATGGTTTCGAAAGGCTGACCCGCTAGCGCTAAGGGTAGACCAGATTTCTTGATAAGTGCTAACGAAGATACACGGTCCATAACAAATGCATCTGAACGACCCAATGCAACATCTTGCTCGATGCCTGTATCATAAGTCGCTATGTTTATTTGATTATCGGTGTCGTGTTTTCTTAATAGCTGCTCAAAGTTAGAACCTAGGTTTACTGCAACCTTTTTACCTTTTAAGTCGTCAATGCTAGTAATCTCGCTATTGCCTTTACGTACAACAATTTGCGCGCCATCCACCACATAGGGGTGAGAGAATAGGTATTTAGCTTTACGTTCGTCGGTAATAGTAATTTGGTTAGAAATGGTATCTACACGACCTGTCTCTAACATGCCAAATAGGCCAGAGAAGTTCGCGGTTACAAATTCAACTTTCCAATCATTACGTTTGGCCAATTCATTCCAAACATCAACTTCAAAGCCTTGTAGCTGATCTTGTTTTACAAAAGTGAAAGGAAAATAACGACCAGACATACCTACTTTAACGGTATCTTGTGCAAATGCTGACCAAGGACTTAGGCTAACTAGCAGTAAACCAAGTAGCAATCGTGATTTATTTAGTAGTTTCATTTCTATTCTTCTGTATCTGTAGTTGTGTATGGGTAAAAATTCTAGTTCAGCCTCAGTAAATACACAAATACGCTGTGGTTATATCAAATAACTAAGCTGTTATCTGGCTCGGCGAATTTTATTCACA